>CAIXFY010000061.1 GCA_903918885.1 uncultured Verrucomicrobia subdivision 3 bacterium | reverse complement strand
GACATGGCACTGGTTTTCTTCTGCACGCTCGCCGCGTGGAGCGGTTGGGAATTGACGCGCCAAGAACAATTAAACCGAAGAATTTGGTGGTGGATTTTTTACGTCGCGCTCGCGCTAGGATTTTTGGCGAAAGGACCGATTGCCTGGCTGCCGCTTGGCGGAATATTAATCGGCCGAGCGCTGCGGAAAAATTCTTTCCGCCTGCGACTGAATGAAACCATCGTCGGCCTGACCATCACCATCGCGCTCGTCGCGTTGTGGGGACTGCCGGCCTTGAAGCAGACGAACAACGCGTTCTTCAACGTTGGCCTTGGCGAACACGTCTTGAACCGCTCCGTTGGCGTGATTGACAGTCACGGCATGAAAGGCACATTGGGTTTCATCGCGCTCGTTCCGTTGTATTTCGCGACGTTTTTCGTGAGTTTCTTTCCGTGGTCTATGCGCGTGCCGTCCGCATTGCGCCACTGGTGGCCGGAACGCAAACGCGATGACCTCGGCTGGTATCTGCTTGTGCAAGTCATCCTCGTCTTTGGTGTATTTTCCCTCGTGCGGACGAAGCTGCCGCATTACACGATGCCCGCATTCCCTTGCCTCGCGCTGTGGTTCGCGCGACAAATCGCCCATGACGGCAATATTTTTGCGTGGTTCAGCAAACGTATCATCGCGATGACCATCTTTGTTTTGCTGCTGACGCTCGTCGGATTCACTGTCGCGCGAAATCATTTTTTGACCAAACAACTTTGGATTGCAACAGAAGCTCACGTTCAACCGCAAACCAAAATCGGGTGCTTTGGCTACACGGAATCGAGTCTCGTTTGGGAATTTCGCAAAGGCACAACCAACCGCATCACGCTGGGCGACATCAAGTCGGCGAAAAATTTTCTTACCAACACGCCGCCGTTTATTCTCGTGCTGCCGACAAAAAACTTAGCTGATTTGCCGGACACAAATGGCCTTTTGAGTTCTGTGCGTGGCCTCGACATGGTGAAATTAAAGAACTGGGATTTGACAGCCATCATCCGCGAGTGAATGTTCCGCCGGATTTAAGATTGAATGATGCTGCAACATGAAGGTCAAACCTTGCGACAATGAAAACTTTTTTCTCCACTTTACTGGCAGCGAGCGCTTTCAGCCTGGCCGCTGTGGCACAAACTACGAATTCTATGAATACAAATAAAATTGAGACCGCCACGCTTGGCGGCGGATGTTTCTGGTGCATGGAGGCCGTTTACGAACGACTACCCGGCGTCATTTCCGTGACGAGCGGTTTTGCCGGTGGCCACACGATGAATCCGACTTACCACGAAGTTTGCGGCGGCGAAACTGGCCACGCCGAGGTGACGCAAATTACGTTTGATCCCGCAAAAATTTCTTACGCCAAGCTGTTGGAAGTCTTTTGGCAGGCGCACGACCCAACCACACTGAATCGTCAGGGCGCGGATGAAGGCACGCAATATCGCTCCATCATTTTATATCACGACGAGAAGCAGAAACTTGTGGCGGAAAAATCCAAGCTGGCAGCGCAGGCGGAGGCTAGCAAGACCATCGTCACGGAGATTGCTCCATTCACGAAATTTTATCCCGCTGAAGATTACCATCAGGGGTATTACGACGCCAATTCTAGTCAGCCATACTGTCAGGTCGTCATCACGCCCAAACTGGAAAAATTAGAGCACAAGAAAGTCATCGAGCCGACTGTGCAGACACCAAAGTAAGCTTAAAACTAAAACAAAAAAAACGGCGAACTGTTTCCAGTTCGCCGTTTGAATTTAAAAGAGAGAATTAAATTCCCTTGGCCGTGATGTAGTTCACGAGGTCAACCACGCGGTTGCTGTAACCCCATTCATTGTCATACCAGCTGACGACTTTGAAGAAGCGTTTTTCGCCCTTCAGGTTATTTTGCAAGGTCGCGAGGCTGTCGTAGATGGAGCTGCGATTGTCGTGGATAAAGTCGGTGGAGACGAGTTCTTCGTCAGTCACACCGAGGATGCCTTTGAGATAGGTCTTGGAGGCATTCTTCAACGCGGCGTCAATCTCTTCAATGCTCGTGTCTTTGGTGGTGCGGATGGTGAGGTCAACCACGGAAACGTCAGCGGTCGGCACGCGGAAGGCCATACCGGTGAGCTTGCCCTTGGTGACGGGCAGCACTTCGCCGACGGCTTTCGCCGCGCCGGTGGTGCTGGGAATGATGTTGATGCTCGCCGCACGGCCGCCGCGCCAATCTTTCTTGGACGGGCCGTCCACGGTTTTCTGCGTAGCGGTCATCGCGTGAATGGTGGTCATCAAACCGGTTTCGATGCCGAAGCCATCTTTGATCAACACGTGCACGAGCGGCGCGAGGCAGTTCGTGGTGCAGGAAGCGTTGGAAATAATGTGGTGCGTGGCCGGCGAGTATTCGCTTTCGTTGACACCCATGACGATGGTTTTGACTTCACCTTTGCCGGGGGCGGAGATGATGACTTTCTTGGCACCGGCAGTGATGTGGGCTTTCGCCTTTTCGCTATCGGTGAAGAGGCCGGTGGATTCGATGACGATATCCACGCCGAGCGCTTTCCACGGCAAGGTCGCGAGGTCTTTCACCGCGCCGATGCACTTGATTTTGTGGCCGTTGACGACAAGCACGTCGGCTTCTTCGAGCGTCGGGGCGCTCTTTTCGGTGGAGACGGCGTGTTTAAATTTGCCGTGGATGGAGTCATACTTCATCTGGTAAGCGAAGTATTCCGCGTCCGGCGACATGTCCACGACGGCGACAACGTCAATTGATTTGCCCAGCAAGCCCTGATCACAGAGCGCCTGGAAGACCATCCGGCCGATGCGGCCGAATCCGTTGATTGCTACTTTTACTGCCATAAATGTTTTTTTGTATTTTGGTAATTGGTTGTTCCTCGTCACCGAACCGAGCGAGCATTTTAGCCACGAAGCGGCCACCGTCAACGAAGAATTCCCGAACAATCTTGCCAATCGTGCGCCAGATTTTGTCGGGCAAGCATGACCAGCATCGCCTGAGCGAAGGCGGATTTGCATTTGCAGTCCGGCCGCTTTGAAGTTTTACTGACGCACATGAAATTTTGGATTCTTCCATGGTTTATCGTGTTACTCGCTTTTGCCGACCGGGTGCAGGCGCAAACGGAGATGACCAATCTGTGGCAATACCGTCTGCCAGATGAAGGAACCAAATCCTCCCCCGCCCTAGCGTCGGACGGAACCATTTTGCAGGCGACTTTTCACGGCTGGCTGGTGGCGGTGACGCCGGAGGGCAGACTGAAATGGAAATTCAAAGCTGGCCGGGAAATCAACTCGTCACCGGCGGTCGCAGCGGATGGAACCATTTACTTCGGTTCGCGCGATCGGAAATTTTACGCGGTCACGGCGCAGGGAAAACTGAAGTGGACTTTCCCCACCGGCGCGTGGGTGGACTCTTCGCCCGCCATCGCGGCCGACGGCACGATTTATTTCGGTTCACACGACAAAAATTTCTACGCACTGAACCCGGATGGTTCGCTTAAATGGAAATTTGCCACCACCAACATCGTGTCCAGTTCGCCTGCCATTACGGCCGACGGCACGATTTATTTTGGATCACATGACAAGATTTTTTATGCGCTAACTCCGGATGGGAAATTGAAATGGAAAATTGCCACCGGTGCGGAAATCACTGCTTCACCAACACTGGATGCGGGCGGCGTGATTTATTTCAGTTCCACGGATGGGAATTTTTACGCGCTAAATCCTGACGGCACGGAACGCTGGCGGTTGCGCACGGGCGGCTGCACCGCCTCGTCGCCCGTTTTGGACGAAAATGGAAACATTTATTTTGCGGTCAACGGCGAACGTTACGCTCTCACACCCAACGGCAAAATTCGCTGGCATTTTTCGGGCAACAATCTGGTGGATGGTTCATCGGCCATCATGGCCAATGGCAGAATTTTCACCATTGGCTTTGGGACCCTGTCGGGATTGATGAGCGTGGAAGGAAATTTTCTGTGGAATTTCAGCGTGGGCATGAGCTTTCACGGCTCGCCCAATATCAGTCCAGCCGGAGTGTTTTATATGGCCGACGAACAATATCTTTACGCCTTGCGCCCGCTGACCAATGCCGCGCCGCCCGCGAAATGTGCTTGGCCGCTATGGCGTGGAAATGCGCAGCACACCGGCCGCGTGGGAAAATAATTCAACCCAGTTTCTCCCGACCGCCGTAGCCAGTGTCAAGGTCGTGCCAGAACTCGACAGTGTCTTCGTCGGATTCCCAGCAGAGGAAAACTTCCCGCCCGCCGATAAGCGCCGGAAAATCCAGCAGCCCGCGCGACAAGTCCTTGATGAAAATTTCGCGGCTCTGAAATTCCGCGAGCAAGGATTGCATGGCCGCCAGAGAACGGATCCAGTTGTTTACCGTTTCACCGCCGGTGTCCTGCCCTTCCGTATTCAAACCACCAAGCCGTTTGTCGTAGCGCTCCGCTTCCTCGCGCAGACGATTGAGTTCCGCGAGCCACTGGCGCAGTTGCGGCACGAGTGTCTGCGCCTCCTCGCGCGTGTAATGTTTCTTAAAACGATATTTCATGGCAAAAAAAGACCGTTCGCAATGGCTGCTAGGCAACCGCCGCGAACGGCTGTGAAATCACATGGCGTGACAGAATTACTTCTGCCAAGTGCGCTTCTTGTGACGATTCAAGCGCAGCTTCTTGCGCCGTTTGTGTTTGTTTATTTTTGCCTTACGGCGTTTTTTCAGTGATCCCATAATTTGGATGTGGCTTTTATGTAGCAAATGGCGGCCAAAAACGCCAATGAAATCTTCGCCCCGTTACTTTGGAAACAACTTTGATTTGATCAAACCCATTCTGGCAAGCCGGAATTTGGAGCCGGTGCCGAGGCAACCGAAACCGTATTTGACGCTGCGGCGGAAATTGATGGAGGAGGCGTCGGTAAAATATTTCGTCGGGCAACTCACTTCGCCAATCGTGTAACCGTGCCAGATGATTTGCGCGAGCATCTGGTTATCGAAGACGAAATCGTCGGAATTATTTGAGAGGTCGAGCTTTTGGAGCAGTTCCTTGGAGAACGCGCGGTAGCCCGTGTGGTATTCGGAAAGTTTCGCGCCGATTAAAATATTTTCTGCGGCGGTGAGAAAACGGTTGGCGACGTATTTCCAGCCAGGCATGCCGCCTTGCAACGAATAGCCGCCGAGAATGCGGCTGGCGAGAACACAGGGATGCAGGCCGTTGGCAATCATCGAGGCTAGTGCCGGAATGAGCTTGGGGGTGTATTGATAATCCGGATGCACCATGATGACGATGTCCGCACCGGCTTCGAGCGCGAGGCGGTAGCAGGTTTTCTGGTTGCCACCGTAGCCTTTGTTTTTTTCGTGCACATGGACGCGGACGCCGAGCAGTTGCGACGCGACTTCCACGGTGTTGTCGCGGCTGCGGTCGTCGACTAGGATGATTTCATCCACGATACCCTGCTGGTGAACTTCGTCCACGGTCTGGGTGACGGTTTTGGCCGCGTTGTAGGCGGGCATGACGACGACGATTTTCTTACCGAGATACATTTCTCGTTATGCTGCCGGAAGTGCGAACGCGGGTGAAGTTAAAAATTTTTTATACAAATTTGACCGACGTGGTGTCTATTGGTTTGAAACAATGAAGGAAAATGCTGAAATGCACTGGTGCGAAGTGCTCTACGATGCAAAGGCGGCGGAGCTGATTTTGTATGGCCGCGCGCTCGGTCTCGGCCATGGCGAGGCGGAAGACGTCCTGCAAGAAACGTTCATAGCGCTGGCGCAGATGAGTATTCCACCGGCGAAACCGGAACATTATTGCGTGCGCAGCTTTCGGAACCGCGCGTTGAATCATCGTCGCACACTCTGGCGGCGACTGGCACGGGAATGGGAGTCTTTGCGCTGGTTTGAAAAAACACCAGACGAGACACAAGCGGAACGGGCGGCGATGAGTTGTCTGGCCAAGCTGCCGGTGGATCAGCGCGAGGCCATTGTCCTAAAAATCTGGCACGGCTACACGTTTGAAGAGATTGGTGGACTGCTGGAAATTTCGCCGCACACGGCGGCGGGCCGTTACCGCTACGGTTTGCAGAAAATTAAAGATCAACTGGAAGGAGTCATCCATGAAAGAACTGAACATGACGGAAACACAATTACTTTCTTGGCGTCCGCGCCGTCCGGTATCCGGGCTTAAGGAAAAAATCTTCACCGCACCGACGAATCCAACCACAGCACGGGCGGCGGCGTGGTTCTGGGGTGCGCTCGCGCCAGCGGCGGCCTGTGCTTTGCTCACGCTAATGGGGTTTAATCACGGCAATGCCGGTCTTGAGGGAAAGCCAATGATGGCTTTGGCTTTGAGCAACCAAAGCTACACCGCGTATGATTCGGAGAACACGCAGACCGCGCAAAACCATCTAGCCACCGTCACTTTTGATTCGACAAACCGCAACGGTTTCAGGTCTATTATCGCCTTTACGCCGACAACAAATTTCAGCAACTAATAAATTTCAATGGAAAAAAACAAACCTACCAACGCCAAAGACCCGGCAGCAAAAATAAAGGACAGCAAAACCGCCGAACCCACCGCGCCGGTGAAAGTGCCGCCGATGTTTCGCCGGATTGACTGGCTGACCTTGGTGCTCACCTTCGGGACGGTCTGGGCGGTTTATCTGTGGACGCTCGCTCCAGAATTGACGTTGGAAGATTCTGGCGAACTTTGCACCGGCTCATTTTATGCGGGCATTCCGCATCCGCCGGGTTACCCGTTCTGGTCGCTTTACAGCTGGTTCTGGACGTTCATCTTGCCGTTTGGAAATGTGGCCTGGCGGGTGGAGGTGGGCGAATCATTTGCGGCGGCACTCGGCTGCGGCATGGTGGGCATCATGGTTTCGCGCGGGAGCAGCATGTTAATCGAGGGGATTGAGGAAATCAAAAACATCACCAGCCAATGGGAAAATCTGATTTGCATCATTGCCGGCTTTGTCGCAGGAACCCTGCTGGGCTTTGACGGTTTCATGTGGAAAGAATCGGTGGCGATCAACCGCATTTCGCTGTTCGGCGTGCCGTGGCTGATTGCGGTCATGCTGTTCCTGTTCCGCTGGAGCTACGCGCCGCAACAGCGCCGGTATCTCTACATCGCAATGTTGCTTTACGGCATCTGCGCGACGATTCACCAGACACTTCTATTGAGCGCGATGGGAATTGAAATCATCGTCGCTCTGGCGCTACCGCGTCTGGGTCGAGATATGTTTTTGGGCAATTCCATCATCTACATCGCCTGCGTGCTTTTGAAGAGCACCATTCCAGCACTGGCCAACATGACGAATGTTGAAGCGGTATTGCTGCATGTGGTTGGCATCGGCTCCATCCTCGCGTGCGGTTGGCTGGCCATTAAAACCGAAAAGCTGTTCACGGAGTGGAAGTCCTGCCTCATCATGGGCGCAGCTTGGGTGGTCGGTGTTTTATTCTATTTTTACATGCCCATATCCGGCATGACCGTGCCGCCGATGCAATGGGGTTATCCGCGCACCGTGGAAGGCTTTTTCCACGCGTTGAGTCGTGGCCAGTATGAAACCGCGCACGGCCTAGATATTTTTTCTGACCCAAAACGCTTCGTTTTCCAGCTTTGGTATATCATTCAAGGTTTGGCGGATTCATTCAGCTGGGTTTACATGTTCGTCGGCATTCTCCCGTTCCTGTTCATTATGAAAATGCACAAGCGGGAACGCGCGTGGGTCATCGGCATCACTACGGTTTATTTTTGCGTCTCGGTGCTGTTGGGCATCCTGCTGAACGTCTCTCCGGATCGCCAATCCTCGGATCTTTGCAAGGTTTTCTACACCGCCTCGCACGGGTTGTTCGCCTTGATGATTGGCTACGGTCTGACGCTGCTGGCCGCTTATGTTGCGACCCATTACGCGAACTTCCGCCGCTGGGGATTGATGGGCGGCGTAGTGGCACTGGTGCTGGCGGTCTACTGCCTACTCGATGCAACCGGTAAACTTTACTACGGACCGGCGGGCTCCATCAGCTTGTCCCAACTTCCACATCACATCGCAATGGCTTTTGACAAGGGCCAATATGCAAACCCGGTGTTTGCGAATTTGATTCTACTCGCGACGGCCATCGTCTTCATCGGGGCGCTGTTTGTTTACCGCAGTCGCGGGCCGGTGGTGATCCTGCTCGGATTATTTCTGTTGATGCCGGTTTATTCCGGCATTACGCACTGGTATAAGAGTGAGCAACGCAACCACTGGTTCGGCTACTGGTTCGGCCACGACATGTTCACGCCGCCGTTCAAAGATCCGCAGACCGGTAAATTAAGTTACGACAACATCCGGCGCGCCGAACTCTTGAAGGATTCCAAAAACGCCAAGCTCATTTATCCCGAGATGGCGCGTAACACCGTGCTCTTTGGTGGAACCGACCCCGGCCGCTTCTGCCCGACCTATATTATTTTCTGCGAAAGCTTCATTCCGCACCGCTGCCAACCGGTGCAAGATCAGAAATTTGACCGCCGCGATGTTTACATCATCACGCAAAACGCCTTGGCAGACGGGACGTATCTGAATTATCTCCGTTCTCAATACAACCGGTCCCAGCAGCAAGACCCGCCGTTCTTCAGCGAGTTTTCGAAATACATTTTCACGCTTGGCGTCGGGTCAGCCAATGCGGACAGTGGAATTTTCTCCATCGTCAACCAAACCCTTTTTAACGTCCTCGACCGGCCCTTCACTGCTTGGGGCGCGCATGTTGAAAAACGCCGCCGCGCCGAAGGCGTTTATCCGCCGACCGAAATCCACATTCCGTCGCCGGAAGAATCGCAAAAATGTTTCGAGGACTACACAGCCGATGTCGGCCGCCGCGCGCAGCTCAACCAGTTGCAGCCCGGCGAAGACGTCCACATAGAAAATGGCCGCGTGCAGGTGTCCGGTCAGGTGGCGGTGATGAAAATCAATGGTCTGCTTTGTAAGGTCATCTTCGACGCCTGCCCGACGAATGAATTTTACGTCGAGGAAAGCTTCCCGCTCGATTGGATGTATCCTTACGAAACGCCGTTCAGCGTCATCATGAAGGTCAACCGCAATCCGCTGCCGGAATTGACGCAGGATGTGTTTGATCTCGACCATAAATTCTGGACAGATTTTTCCACTCGCCTGTGCGGCAACTTCATCACCTATGACACCTCGGTGAAGGAAATCTGCGACTTTGCTGAACGCACCTACATCCATAACAATTACAAAGGCTACACCGGCGACCGCGCCTTCGTCCGCGATGACGACGGGCAAAAGGCCTTCTCCAAGCTCCGCAGTTCGCAGGCTGGCATGTATGCGTGGCGGCTCGGACCGTCCTGCCCACCGGAATTCCGCCAAAAAACCGCCGCCAGCCAATCCGCGCTGATTAAAGAGACCGACTTCGCCTTCAAACAGGCATTTGCGTTCTGCCCTTACAGTCCGGAAGCCGTCTATCGTTACATCAATTTCCTGTTGCCACTCGGCCGATTTGAAGACGCCATCCTTCTCGCGGAAACTTGCCAGAAGCTTGATCCCTACAACGACCAAATCAACGGCCTCATCAAAAACTTGCAGGATTACAAAACGCAAAACGACCAACGGATGAAAGCGGTCAGCCAGATAGACCAGATGGAAAACACCGCGCGCACCAATCCCAGCGATATCCACAACCTGATCACGCTGGGCGTCACCTACGTCCAGATGCAGCAAACTAACCGCGCCGTGGAACTCTTCGATCTGGCGCTCGCCAACCCAAACCTCAAGTATGCCGATGCCGGAGCAATAGCTGGCTATTTTTCGCAAATCAACAACCTGCCAAAACTAGAAGTGGCCCTTGAAAAACTTGCCGCGCTCGCGCCCAATGACCCCGAACCGCGCTACGACCTCGCCGCGCTGCAAGGCTACCTCAACCACACTGACCCCGCGCTTGCCAACCTCAAAATCGCCCTCGATTTGAGCGCCAAACGGCTCAAGACCAACCCCGCAGCGCGCGACATCTTGGCCGAAGCCCGCAAAGATCCGCATCTGAATTCGCTCCGGTCTTTACCGGAATTTCTACAGCTCGTCCCGCCGCAATAATCGTATTTTATCCCGTGCCGGTTATCCGTCTCGCCAATTGCCGAGGCGGCGCGCATCTGTTAGTTTGTCCGCCTGAATGCATGTCCGCAAAAAGCCTATGAGCAAAACCGAAAACGAATTACCCGCCTCTGAAACCGCCGAAGCCGCGGGGGCCAACGCCACGCTTTCGCCGGAACAAATCGCCGAACTCCAAGCGCGCGCGGCCAAGGCCGATGAAAACTGGGAACGACTTCTCCGCACGACCGCCGATTTTGACAATTTCAAGAAGCGCGCCGCCCGCGAAAAAATCGAGGCCGCGCAATACGCCAACTATTCGCTCATCCAAAAATTGCTGCCAGTCCTTGACAACTTTGAAATGGCGCTCGCCGCCGCGCAAAATACGAAGGAGCAAAAAAATGATTCACTGCAATCCGGCGTCGCGATGATCCAGCAGCAACTCAAGTCCGCGCTCGCCGAGACCGGCTTGGAAGAAATCAACTCCGCTGGCCAGCCATTTGACCCAAATTTTCACGAGGCGATTTCAGAACAAGAATCCGCCGAGGTCGCGGAAGGCAACGTGTTGCAGCAGCTTCGCAAAGGCTACAAACTCAAGGAGCGCTTACTCCGCCCCGCCACCGTCATCGTCGCCAAAAAACCGGCGGAAAAATCCTAACCCAAGTTTAGTAATCTTCACTTTCCATGGCCAAACGCGACTACTACGAAGTCCTCGGCGTCCCGCGCGGCGCGGGTGACGACGAAATCAAAAAAGCCTACCGCAAACAGGCGGTGAAATTTCATCCGGACAAGAACCCGGGCGACAAACAGGCGGAGGAAAACTTCAAGGAACTCGGCCACGCCTATGAAATCTTGAGCGACCCGCAGAAGCGTGCCGCCTACGACCAATACGGCCACGACGCCTTTGATCCCCGCGCCCGCGCCCGTGGCGGCGGTGGCGGCAGCGGTTTCCACGACCCGTTTGATATTTTCCGCGAAGTCTTCGGTGGTGGTGGCGGCGGCAGTATTTTTGAAAACATGTTCGGCGGCGGCGCGGATCCCACCGGCCCGCAACGCGGCGATGATTTGCGTTACGACATGCAACTCACGCTTGAAGAAGCCGCGCTCGGCTGCGAAAAGGAAATTTCCGTCACCAAGCCCGACGCTTGCGATGTCTGCGATGGTTCCGGCGCCGAAGCTGGTTCGAAGATGCGTCAGTGCGGAACCTGCGGTGGTCGCGGCCAGGTGCTGACCTCACGCGGCATTTTCAGCATCGCGCAAACCTGTCCGCATTGCAAAGGCGCGGGGCGAATCCTCGAAAAACCTTGTCGGAAATGTTCCGGCAGCGGCAAACACGAACGCACGAGCAAAATCAAATTGCGCATCCCACCCGGCGTCGAAGCCGGTTCGCGCCTACGCTCATCCGGCAACGGCGAGGCCGGTTCGCGCGGTGGTCCGGCGGGCGACCTTTATGTTTTCCTGCAGGTCAAGCCACACGAGATTTTTTCGCGCGAGGGCGACGATTTACTTTGCGAAGTTCCCGTGAGTTTTGTGCAAGCCACGCTCGGCGCGGAAATGGAAGTGCCGACGTTGGAAGGCAAGGCCACCATCAAAATCCCCGCTGGCACGCAGCCGGGCACGCTGCTCCGGCTCAAAAATTTTGGAGTAAAAAATCTTCAGGGCTACGGCAAAGGGGATTTGCATATCCGCGTGCAGGTCGAAGTGCCGACGCACCTGAACTCGGAGCAGAAGCACAAGCTCCAAGAATTCGCCGCGATGTGCGACGGCCGAGAAGCCCCACTGGCGCAGGGATTTTTTGAAAAGGCAAAAAAGTTTTTCAAGTGAGCCGCCATGCATCGCTTTTATTTGCCGCCGGAAAATTGCTGCACGAATTCGCTACGCCTTGAAGGCCGCGAAGCGCACCACGCATTGCATGTCCTGCGGTTGAAACGCGGTGAACGCATGACCGTGCTCGACGGCGTAGGCAATGAATTTCTCTGCGAGGTGGAAACCGCCGCCAAAGATTTTTTGACGCTCGCGGTGAAAGAAAAGAAATTTCATTCTGCTCCGCCCTGCCCGGTCAGTTTATTCGTCGCGATTCCCAAAGGAAAAATCATCGAGGACATTATTGAGAAAGCGGTCGAACTCGGTGCGCACCGCATCGTGCCGCTGCTGACGGAGCGTGTCGTCACGCAACTCGACGCTGTCGGCGCCGAAGCCAAGCGCGAGAAGTGGCAGCAGGTCGCCATCGAAGCCATCAAGCAATGCGGCGCGGCGTGGCTGCCGCGCGTCGAGAATCCGGTGGCGCTGAAAGATTTTCTGGCGCGCGCAGAAAAGCCGGGGTTTTCGTTGGTTGGTTCACTGCAAACGCAGCGCCGTCTGCCGCGCGAAGTCTTGGCGGAATTTCGCACGCAACGCGGATACGAGCCAAAGAGTGCAGGCGTGTGGATTGGGCCGGAAGGTGATTTCACGCTGGCGGAATTACAAGCCATCGAAGCGACGGGCGCGCAGCCAATCACGCTCGGCGAATTGACGCTGCGCGTGGAGACAGCGGCAATTTATTGTCTGTCGTTTTTGAATTACGAGCTTCAGCGTGACTGAACGAGCACACGGAAGGCGCGGCCAAGGTGTTCGGGATGCGTGAGCGTTTGAAATTGCCTGATTTGTTTGGCGTCCATACTGGCAAAAGATTTCTCTTTCACGGCCGAACTCAAAATGCGGGTGAGAAATTGCGGCTGCGGGCAAAAGTTTTCCGTTTTTAATCCAACTGCTTCCCCAGTTTTTTGGATGGCGGAGAAATTGACGTGCGCGGTCAAATCCTGTTCGCCGGCGTTCGCGAGCAAATTATCGCTGACACGGTGGCGATGGTAGGCGCGGAGGGTTCCTTTGATTCGCGTGGGTGAAAATTGTTCTTCCGCCGTGTAGCCGTAGTCAATGGCGAGCAATTTGCCGTGCGACAAAATGCCAGCGGCCGCGCGCCACCAGTTTTCGGCTGCGGGCGAATCTTCGACGACATAACCGTCGGGTAACACTTCCAAAAGTGCAGATGGCAGATGGCAGATGGCAGATGGCAAATCCGTCGGCGAAATTTTTGCCCAACTGAATGTTTTACCATCCTGCGCAACACCCCACTCGAACCACGCTTTATTTTTTTTATCCCAGCCAAAGCGGCGGACGGGGAAGGCATCGAGTAGTTCGTTGCTGAAAAAAATTCCGGCAAGTTTTGAGTTTTGAGTTTTGAGTTTTAGTTCTTCCAAACCGGTGAACCAGCGGACATTTTGAAATGGCTTTAACGTTTCCTGCTGCCATTGCTGGCGCGTCGGCGACGGCTCAATAATCCAATATTCGATTCCAGTAAATAGGTCCGCACGGAAATTTTTCAGCCAGTTCAAAATGTCGCGCGCGAGTTTGCCGTCATGCGCTCCCGCTTCGACAATTCTGACTTCCGACCTCTGGCTTCTGACTTCAGCTTCGAGCCATTCCGCGAATTGAAACGCCAGCAGTTCGCCAAAGAGACTACCGGTGCTGACGCTGGTAATGAAGTCGCCGCCGCGACCGACGTTGTCTTTATTTGTCTCGTAGTAGCCGGTTTCGGGACAGTAAAGCGAGAGTTCCATGAAGCGCGCAAAAGGAATTGCGCCGCTATTAAGAATTTCTTCGTGGATGGCGTCAGTCGGCATTTTCATTGCTTGCAGTGCAGCATGGCTTTGGCTAGTGTCGTTTTACGAGAGAGGACTTATGGCTAAAATTGACGCATTTTTCAATCTGATGTTTGAGCAGAAGGCTTCTGACCTTCACATGGCTTCCGGCAACCCGCCGATGATGCGCATTCACGGCGAGCTCCAACGCGTGGATTATCCGCCGCTCGAAAACGATACGCTCAAGGCGATGCTCTACGAAATCGCGCCGGATTACAAAATCAAACAGTTTGAAGAAACCGGCGATGTGGACTTCGGTTACGAAATTCCAAACATCTCGCGCTTTCGCGTGAATTTTTTCAACCAGAAGAATGGCGTCAGCGCGGTGTTCCGGCAGATTCCCAGCCGCGTGTTGTCATTCGAGGATTTTGAAAAACTCGAGGCACCACTGCCGGGAGTGTTCAAGAAATTTGCGATGCTGAACCGCGGCCTCGTAGTCGTCACTGGCCCGACTGGTTCCGGCAAATCCACCACGCTCGCGGCCATCGTAGATTACTGCAATCGCAACCGTAAAGACCACATCATCACGATTGAAGACCCGATTGAGTTTGTTCACGAAAGTAAAAACTGCCTCGTGAACCATCGCGAAGTGGGCGTCCACACAAAATCATTTGCTTCAGCGCTACGCGGCGCGCTGCGTGAAGATCCGGATGTCATTCTCGTCGGTGAAATGCGCGACTTGGAAACGATCGAACTCGCCATCACGGCGGCGGCGACAGGTCACTTGGTGTTTGGCACGCTGCACACGCAAAGCGCAGCAAAGACGGTGGATCGCATTATAGACGTTTTTCCGGCGGATCAGCAGAACAAGATTCGCCAGACGCTTTCCGAAGCGCTGAAAGGCGTCGTGGCACAATCACTGTTCAAGCGTTGCGACAAGAAGGGCCGCGTGGCGGCGTTTGAAGTTTTGGTGTTCAACACCGCTGTCGCCAACCTCGTGCGCGAGGGCAAGACGCACCAGATTCAAGGCATGATTCAAGTCGGCAAAAAATTCGGCAACCAACAGCTGGACGATCACATCATGGAACATGTCCGCATGAAGCGCGTGACGCCGGAGGACGCCTACGACAAGGCGCTCGACAAGAAAAAATTCCGCCCACTGCTCGCGCATCCACCGGAAGACGACGACACCATCTGATTTATTATGCGCCGTCCGGAGCTAGACCAGATTTTGGCAACGATGCTGGCTTCGCAGCCCGAAGTTTCCGATGTCAATTTCACCGTGGATCGGCCACCACAGGTGGAAGCCTACGGCGAACTTAAGCCGGTCATCCTCGACCCGCCGATTGAAAAACTGACGCCGTTTCAAATCGAAACCATCGCGCTGAACGTCATCGGCGACAACCTCTGGCAGATTGAAGATTTGCTCCGGCACGGCTCATGCGATGCGTCCTACGCCCTCTCGGACAAGGCGCGGTTTCGCGTGAACGTGTTTTCGCAGCGCGGAAATTTTTCCATCGTCTGCCGCCAACTGAACGCTGCGATTCCGACGCTGGAGCAGTTGAAATTTCCACCGGTGTTTAAAGAAATCCCGCGCGAAAAAACCGGCCTCGTCCTGGTCACCGGCGCGACCGGGTCTGGCAAATCCACCACGCTCGCCGCGATTCTCAACGAGATTAACCGCTCCAAACCGGTGCACATCGTCACGTTGGAAGATCCGGTGGAATACCTGCACACGCATCAGTGTGCTACGTTCAACCAACGCGAACTCGGCATTGATTTTGATTCCTATGTAAACGGTCTGCGCGCCGCCTTGCGCCAGGCGCCCAAGGTGATTCTTGTCGGCGAAATGCGCGATCAGGATACGGTGAAAATCGCCTTGAGCGCCGCCGAAACCGGCCACCTCGTGTTGAGCACACTACACACCATCAACGCAGGCGAAACCGTCAACCGCATCCTAGGCATGTTTGACCCGGAGGAACAGGAGCAGATTCGCATCCGGCTTTCCGATTCCCTGCGCTGGGTTATCAGCCAGCGGCTCGTCCCGCGCATCAGCGGCGGGCGCTTCGCGTTGATTGAACTGATGGGCTCCAACCTGCGCACGCAGGAAGCCATCCGCCTCGGCGAAAGCGAAGGCAAAACTTTTTACGAAATCATCGAAGCCAGCTATCCGTTTGGCTGGCGGCACTTTGACAACGCGTGCCTCGAAGCCTGCGAAAACGGCCACATCACCGAGGAAACCGCCCTGCTCTATTGCACCAAACGCAGCGTCGTCTCGCGCGGCATTGACAACCTCAAAAAATCGCGCGGCGAGTTGAGCGACACCGCCAACACCTTGCGCATGAAGGCCACCGCCGCGTCGCGCGAAGCCGCCCCGCCGGTCATCAAACTCAAATGAACGCCTCTTTTGACTTCATCGGCAGCGAGGACAAACCCGCGTTGATTGCTTTTTCCACGCCGGAATGGCTGGAGACCACCAAGTCGGCGCTGCAGGAGCTCGGCTACAAGGTTCATACCGCCGCGACGCACAGCGATTTTCTCATACGCTTCAGCCAGGTGCATTATCAGGTCGTCATCGTCGAGGAACTTTTTGGCGCCAACACGCCCGAGGAAAACGTCACGCTCAAGTCCATTCAGAACATGCCGATGACCCAGCGCCGGCACGCCACCATTTTACTCATCGGCAATTCGTTCCAGACTTTTACGCCGATGGAGGCGTTCAAGAACAGCGTTCACGCCGTCATCAACAGCTCTGAACTTTTCCTCCTAAAACAGCTCGTAGAAAAAGCGGTTTCTGACAACAACCTTTTCCTCCACAGCTTCCGCGAAGTTCAAAATCGCGTCTTCACCAGCGGCAACCGCTTCTGAACGTGACGCGACTCGATCAGGCGCTCGTCGAACAAGGCTTGTGCGACAGCCGTGAAAAAGCCAAACGCCTCATCCTCGCTGGCGCCGTCCGCATCAACGGTCATCCCGCCAAAAAAGCCAGCGACTCCATCAAGCCCACCGATGAAATCGTCGTGGACGCGCCGGAAAAATTTGTTTCGCGCGGCGGCCACAAGTTGGAACACGCGCTGGAATTTTTTCGACTGAAAGTCGCCGGCCTCACCGCCATAGACATCGGCGCATCCACCGGCGGTTTCACGGATTGCTTATTACAGCGCGGTACGAAAAAAGTTTTTGCCGTCGACGTCGGCCAAGGCCAGCTGGCGTGGAAACTGCGCAGCGACCCGCGCGTCGTCGTCATGGAAAAAACCAACGCGCGCTTTCTCAGTCCGGAACATTTCCCCACGCCTGCTGATTTGGTTGTCGCCGATTGCTCGTTCATTTCGCTGACGAAAATTCTTCCGCCCGCCGTGCCATTGCTCAAGCCGGACGGAAAAATCGTCGCACTCATCAAGCCGCAGTTCGAGGCCGGCAAAGCGGAGGTTGATAAAGGTCGCGGTGTCATTACCGATGCCGCCATCCACGAACGCGTGCTGGCCGAGCTGCGCGATTTTGTCGCGTCACAGACTGGCCTTTGCTGGCGCGGTGTGGTTGAATCTCCCCTGCTCGGCCCCGCCGGCAACAAAGAATTTTTGGCGCTGATTGAAAAAGTCCGTTGAACATTTCCATCGCATTGGTCTCCTCGGCAACGCGGAAAAACCCGCCGCCGCCGCGAGCGTCCGCGCCGCTGCGCAACTGATTCGCCGCAGCGGGCGAAAAGTTTTTGGCGACGCCATCACCACGCAGTTCGCCAAAATCAAATGTGAAATCCTGCCCGACGCCGCGTCACTCGCGGGCGCGGTGGATTTGCTCATCGTCTTCGGCGGCGACGGCACGATGCTGCACACCGCGCGGCAAATCGCCGGTTCCAGCACGCCCATCCTCGGCGTCAATCTCGGTGGCCTCGGCTTTCTCACCGCCGTTCCCTGCGACGAATTGGCCGCCGCGCTGAAACTGCTTTGGCAGGGAAAATTTCGCCTCGAATCCCGCGCCTTGATTTCTGCCACCGGCATTGGGCACGGCAAAAAAATCAAAGCCACCGCGCTCAACGACATCGTCATCAGCCGTGGCGCCGCCTCGCGGCTCATCGCGCTGGATGTCAGTGTCAACGGCGAGCCCATCACGCGCTACCGCTGCGACGGATTGATTGTCAGTTCACCGACCGGTTCCACGGCGTATTCACTCGCAGCTGGCGGCGCGATTGTTTTGCCGACGGCGGAAGTGTTTGTGCTAACACCGATTTCTCCGCACTCACTCACGAACCGTTCCATCATTTTGCCGTTGTCGGCGACTATCCGCGTGAAGGCCGTCAAGACCGAGCCGGCGACTTATCTCAATGCCGACGGCCAGATTCTCGGCGAACTCGCGAACGGCGACGAGATTACCATCCGCCGCAGCCAAAGCGCCGTGCGGCTCGTGCATCTGGGCAGCGGCTCGTTTCTCGAAGCCTTGCGCCGGAAACTTCACTGGCGCGGAACGTATCTTTAACCCAAAGGAAGAAGTCAGAATGAAGAATGAAGAAAAAAAATTGCGCGCACCGGTTTCGCCGTTTGCTTATTCTGCCTTCTGCCTTCTACCTTCTGCATTCTAAAAATGGTTCGACTCAAAGACATTGCCAAAATCATCGGCGTCTCCGTGATGACGGTCTCGAAAGCCCTGCGGGACGAGCCGGACGTTTCCGACGCCACCAAGGCCAAGATTAAAAAACTCGCGTTCGACATGGGTTACGTGCCGGACTCTAGCGCGCAGGGTTTGCGGACAAAGACAACCAAACTTTTCGGCCTCGTCATTCCGACTACTTCCAACCCCATCTACGCCCGCATCGTTTTCGCCATCGAGGAACGCGCCCACGAACTCGGCTACGACCTGCTCATCGCCCACACCTACAACAAGCCAGAACGCGAGGACGCCGTGCTGCGCCGTCTGCTTTCGCGCCGCGTGGACGGGCTATTCATCACGCCGGTTTATCGCTTCGAGGCCGAGGCGCGAATTTATCAGGAGATTGTCGCACGGAACATTCCGACCGTGCTGCTCGGTTCGCCCGCGCCGTTCTGCAAAAATTTCCCCGCCATTGAAATCGAGGAACTCGTCGCCAGTTACAACGCCACGAAACATCTCACCGGTCTCGGCCACAAAAAAATCGCCTACCTCACCGGCCCGCCCGCCGCGCCGTGGGCGCATGAACGCTTCGAAGGCTACCGCCGCGCGTTGCGCGAAGCCGGTTTGGAAGTGGACGACAAACTGGTGTTTCAAGCCGGTGCCACCATCGAGGACGGAACCAAAGCCGCGTTGCAAATGCTCAACGAAGGCGTCCAACCGACCGCCATCATGGCCGTGAACGATCTCGTGGCCATGGGCTGCGCGGAAACATTGCTGCAACAGGGCATAAAAATTCCCGAGGATGTTTCCATCGTCGGGTTCGGGAATATTCTGGCGGCGGAATTTTACCGCGTGCCGCTGGACACTGTCAGCCAGCCCAAACATCGGCTCGGCACCGCCGCCATCGAAACGATGATGAAGCTGATTCGCGGCGAAAAAATTGAACTGAAACGCCTCGCCGCCGAATTCGTGGAACGTAAAAGCACCGCCCCGCCGAAGAAATAGTTTGTCGGTTATTTTTTAGCGCCACCGAACAGCAGCCGCAGGCTGTTCATCACCACGATTACCGTGCTGCCTTCGTGTCCGACCACGCCGAGGGTCAGCGGGATTTTGCCGAACAGCGCGAACGTCACCAGCACCACCACCGTGCCGAGCGAGATGAACAGATTCTGCCGGATGATGCGGCGCGCGCGTTTGCTCAGGCGGAAGGCCGCGAGAAAATTTTCCAGTTTGTCGTTCATCAGCACTACATCGGCCTGCTCCAACGCGGCGTCCGCTCCGCGCGCGCCCATGGCCACGCCGATATGCGCGACCGCGAGGCTCGGCGCGTCGTTCACGCCATCGCCAATCATCGCCACCTTTTTACCCTGCGCCGTGAGTTCCTGAACGGCGGCGACTTTTTGTTCGGGCTTCAACTCGGCGCGCACATCATCCAGCTTCAATTCTGTCCGCAGATGTTCGGCAGAAGCCCGACGGTCGCCGGTCAAGACCACCGAAGTCAAACCTTCGCGCCGCAATTCATCAATGACCTTGGCCGCTTCCGGCCGGATGTCATCGCGCAATACCACGCGACCAATCAAATCGCCGGTCGCCAGCCAAACCTCGGAAGTGCCGAGACCGGATTGCGGCGCGGCGAATCCGCCTTGGCCCCGCAAGCCTTCGATCCACTCGCGTTTGCCGAGCAGGATTTCCCGGCCGGCGCGGATGGCTTTCAAGCCCTGACCGGTGACGGATTCAAACTTCGGAAATTCAAGCGCCGTCAAATTTTCCCGTTTGCCGTGGAGCGTGATGGCGCGAGCGAGCGGATGCGTGGATAATTTTTCCAGCGAGAAGGCAAGTTGCGCGATTTCGTTTTCGCGACCAGGCGGAAAACTTTCGATGTTTTCCACGCGCAATTCGCCGGTGGTGAGCGTGCCGGTCTTGTCGAGGCAGACGGCGTTGACGGCGGCGAGTTTTTCCACCGCCGCGCCGCCGCGAAACAAAATGCCGTGCCGCGCCGCCCACGCGATCGCCGCCAGCACCGCGCTCGGAATGGACAGCACGAGCGCGCACGGCGACGAGACTACGAGCAGCGTCATGGTGCGGTAAAATGCGCTGTTGGATTCCACCGTGGAAGTGAACGGCGCGAACTTGAAACCCAGCCACCACACAAAAAACATGACGAGCGAAAGCGCCAGCGCGCCGTAGGTGTAGTAGGTGCTGAACTTATCGGCGAACTGCTGCGCGGGTGCTTTTTGATGCTGCGCCTCGCGAATGAGCGTGATGATTTTTTGCAGCGAGCTTTCGGCGGCGGGTCGGGTAACGATGACTTCGACTGCGCCCCAGAGATTGATGGTTCCGGCCAGCGTGCTGTCGCCGTTTTTTTTCTCCACCGGCACAGCTTCGCCGGTCAGATTCGATTCGTCGGCGGCGGTGCTGCCCTTGGCAATTTCCGCGTCCACAGGAAATTGCGCGCCAGGCTTGATGAGCAACCGCATGCCGGGGCGGATTTGTTCGACGGCAATTTCGCTTTCGCTGCCATCAACGGCAACGCGCGTCGCCGTTTTAGGTGCGTCGCGGAAGAGCGAACGGATTTCTTTTTGCGTGCGGCCAAAGGCGTAATGTTCGAGCGCGCCGGAAAAGGAAAAGAGAAAGAGCAGCGTCGCGCCTTCGCCCCACGCACCGATGGTGGCCGCGCCGAAGGCGACCGCGAGCATCAGGAAATGCACGTCGAGAATGCGATTTCGCAGCCGTTCCCAAACTTCCTCGGCGGCAAAAAACGCGCCCGCCAGATAACTCATGGCATACAACGGCAGCCGCCATGCGGGAAAAACAAACGCCGCGAGTAGCGCCGCTACGCCACACACGACGGCAAAAACGAGCTGCCATTTCCACTCGTTAATATGCGCATCGTCATTGTGGAACTCCATTTCGCGCGGCGCGATTTTTGGAAATGGAATGTCACGCCATCGCCAAAATTTCGGCGCGGTCGGACAGGTGACGCGGGCGATGGTGGTGGCGGTGGCATCCCGACGAATGGTAATGCGGCGCTGCTCGTCAACGGTCAAGGGCGTCTCACAGTCGGCGCAGCTGCTCTTGCCGGTGAACAATCCGCAGCTTTGGCTCGCGGAAACATTTTGAACGGTTTGGATTTTTGCGGAAATCTTTTGCGTGAGTTGCTCCACGTCGGCGCGGCCGAGGGTCGCGACGGAAATTTTTCCCTGCGCGGCATCAAATGTCACCGCCTCCAGCGTCGGCTCCTCGGCCAGCGTGTCGGCGACGCAGCGCGCCAGACAATTTGGCGTGATTTCCGGATGGCGACGATGGTGGCCTAAACTCATCGCCTGTTATTTAGCACAGGCGCCTTTCCGGGGCGAAACTTATATTGGCAATTGCCGGTCCGGCGCAACGAGCAGCGGGTAAATTTGTTGATACTTGGACAATTTATGTAAAGCTGAAATGCCTTGGTCGGGCTACGCTGGTCGCGTTCAGTAATCCACCATTATTTACTAATTAAACCATGAGCAATCACACCCTTGGACATTGCAACACGAAAAACCCGGCGGTCCTCCGCTGGGTCGAGGAACAAGTCAAAATTTGCCAGCCGGACAAGGTTTTCTGGTGCGACGGCTCCGAAGCCGAAGACAAATTGATGCGCGACCTGATCGTGCAATCGGGCGCAGGCCTGTGGCTCAACGAAAAAATTCGTCCTAATTCCCTGCTCGTCCGCAGCGACCCGCGCGACGTGGCGCGCGTGGAGCAACGCACTTTTATTTGTTCCAAATCACCGAAGGATGCCGGCCCGACAAATAATTGGGAAGCGCCCGCGACGATGAAGGCCAAACTGAACGGCCTGTTCAACGGCTGCATGAAGGGCCGCACGCTTTACGTCATTCCCTTCAGCATGGGGCCGATCGGTTCGCCCATCGCGCAATACGGCATTGAGATTTCTGACAGTCCCTACGTCGTCGCGAACATGCGCATCATGACGCGTATGGGCGTTGGCGTTTACGAACAAATCGAGAAGACCGGCACGTTCGTGAAATGCCTGCACTCCGTCGGCAGCCCGCTCGCGTCCGGCGCGAAGGACGTGGCGTGGCCGTGCAATCCTGAACAGACTTACATCACGCATTTTCCCGAAGACCGGCTCATCATGAGCTACGGCTCCGGTTACGGCGGCAACGCGCTGCTCGGCAAAAAATGCTTCGCTCTACGCATCGCCTCGGCGATGGCGCGCGACGAAGGTTGGATGGCGGAACACATGTTGATTCTCGGCGTGAAAGAGCCGTCCGGCAAAAAAACCTATGTCTCCGCCGCATTCCCGAGCGCGTGCGGCAAAACGAATTTCGCGATGATCATCCCGCCGAAACATCTCAAGGAAGAAGGCTGGGAAGTCACCTGCATCGGCGACGATATCGCGTGGATCAAGCCCGGCGCGGACGGACATTTGCACGCCATCAACCCGGAAGCTGGCTTCTTCGGCGTCGCGCCCGGCACGTCTTACAGCAGCAATCCGATGGCGATGGATTCCATCAAGCGCGATGTGATTTTCACCAACGTCGCGCTCACCGACGAAGGCGATGTGTGGTGGGAAGGCATGAGCAAAGTTCCGCCCGCGCATTTGATTGACTGGAAAGGCAAGGACTGGACGCCGGATAAAAAAGATGCGGAAGGCAAAACCGTGGTGACGAGCCATCCGAACAGCCGGTTCACCGCGCCCGCGAAAAATTGTCCGATCATTGATCCCGACTGGGAAAATCCCGCCGGCGTAAAAATCTCCGCGATGATTTTTGGTGGACGTCGCGCCACGACGATGCCCTTGATTTTCCAGGCGTTTAACTGGGTTCACGGCGTTTATCTCGGCGCGACCGTCGGTTCCGAAATGACCGCCGCCGCCGCCGGCACGCTTGGTCAGGTGCGCCGCGATCCCATGGCGATGTTGCCGTTCTGCGGTTACAACATGGGCGATTATTTCGCGCACTGGCTCGAAATGCGCCGGCTCGTGAAACATCTCCCGCGCGTTTTCCACGTGAACTGGTTCCGTAAAAGCGCCGACGGCAAATTCCTCTGGCCCGGTTTCGGCGACAACATGCGCGTCTTGAAATGGATCGTGCAACGCTGCCAGATGGGTGCGCACGCCATCGAGACGTCCATCGGCTGGGTGCCGGAATATCAGGACCTCGACATGCGCGGCCTGGATCACGAGATGACCGTCGAGAAATTTTCTGAGGCGCAGAAGATTGACATGTCCGAATGGCATCGTGAACTCGTGATGCAGGACGAACTGTTCATCAAGCTCTACAGCCAGTTACCCAAGGAACTTGTCTTCCAACGCGAACTGCTGATTGCGCGGCTGTAATCCAACTCCGCTTCAAGCCGCCAATCGCTCACGGGGTCGGCGGCTGATTGCTTGTTCTGGATGACAAGGTTACGCTGTTTCCGTGGCGGTAAACACAAATCCAATCCAATGGCTGTGCGGTGGCGGGAAATTTTTCCCCGCCATGATTGATGCCATCACGCAGGCTCGCGCCAGCGTTGAACTCGAGATTTATATTTTCGCGAACGATGCGATCGGCCAACAGTTTCTCCACGCCCTCGTCCGTTCCGCGCAATCCAGCGTGCGCGTCCGGTTGCTCGTTGATTCTTATGGCTCGCTGACCTTGGCCAAGGAATTTTTTGAACCACTGATTGCGGCGGGTGGCGAAGTGCGATTCTTCAATCCACTTCGTTTTAATCGTTTTGGCGTGCGGGATCATCGCAAGCTGCTCATCTGCGACCGCGAGACATTTTTCATCGGCGGCGCAAATATTTCCGAAGACTATGATGGTGACGGCGTCATGCACGGCTGGCTGGATTTGATGTTGAAAGTTCAAGCGGATGATTTAGCCGCCCAGCTTGCTGAAGAATTTGACCAGATATTTTCGAGTGCCGATTTCAGTCAAGGCCGCCTGCAAAAACTACGGCTGTTCCGCAAACTCCGGCGACGGACGGACGAAACCAAAGTTCTGGCCATCCGTCCGGGACGTGGCGCGAGCAGTTTTCAACACGCATTAAATAATGATTTGAAACAGGCTAGTTCGGTGGATTTGATCACGCCTTATTTTTTACCCAGTCGCCGAATCCGCAGAAGACTACGGCAAATCATCAAACGCGGCGGGCGGGTCCGGCTGATTTTGCCTGCGCTGTGCGATGTGCCGCTCGCCCGGGCTGCGGGATTGATTTATTACCCACGCCTATTGCGTGCCGGCGTGGAGATTTACGAATACCAGCCACAAATTCTCCACGCCAAACTCTACCGAGTGGACGAAACAGTTTTTGCCGGCTCGTCCAACTTTGATTGCCGCAGTTTCAATTTGAACTACGAACTGATGGTGCGCTTCACAAATCAGTTGACGGTGGATGGGGCTAAAGAAATTTTCTCTAACGCCCTGAAAAACTCCCGACGCATCGAGCTGAAGGCATTCTGCCGTTCGCACAATTTCTGGGAACGCTGGAAAATCCGCTGGGCACACTTCCTCGTCGCGCAAATCGATCCGTTCGTCGCATTGAGGCACATTGGCCGCCGGTGAAGAATGAATTAACGGCGACAATTCTTGCGATACCGGCACATTAACTGCTAAATATTTAGTCCAGTTAAAGTCATGACCCGCATCGCCCTATGGCTGGCTCAGCACCAGCTCAAATCCAAGAAGCCAGCGCGCCGTTTGCGGGCATTGCAAAGACTGCGCACGGCGCTCAATGATGCCGTGGTCGCCTTGGATGATAAAACTACCATCGCGTTGCTGGATCATACTTTGACGGATCCGGAATCGGAAATCCGCCATGAAGCGGCTGGAATTTTGAGTGACTTGCGCGACCTGCGAGCGCTGCCACCATTGATTCGTGCGTTGAGCGACCCCAACGAAGCTGTCCAAGAAACTGCCATTAAAGGCCTCAAAAAGCTGGACGACCGCACCGCCATTAATTCGCTCGTGCCAAAGTTAATTAACGGCACGGATGCCATCAGATGGCATGCTGGGATTGCGCTCAAATCGCTCGGCTGGAAGCCAAGCACGGATGCGGAGCAAATCCACTACCTCGTTGCGACTGGAAAAATTAAACAGCTTGCCAGTTTCGGTTCGGATGCCGTAAAGCCGCTTGTTGAAATTTTACGCCGAGGGGTAAATGACAAGAAAATCGCGGCTTTGAATGTTCTCGGGGAAATCGGTGACCCAACCGCCGTCAAACCTATGCAAGGATTGTTGCGCGACCCGGATCCGCTCGTGCGCAGCGCCGCTGTTTATGCCTTTGAGCGCGCCAATTTCCAAGAAGCGATAGCGACATTGATTCCCGTTCTCAAGGACACCGCGCGCAATGTGCGGCTGGCGGCAGCGCTGGCTTTGGGGAGCGTAGGTGATGCCCAAGCGGTCGAACCGCTGATCAAATTGCTGGATGACAAGGATTGGGAAATTCGGCGCGCGGCATTGGAATCGCTCGGTAAATTGGGTGACACGCGGGCGTTTCCGTCCGTGGCCAGACATCTTGATGACATGGACAAAGAAGTTCGCGAAGTGGCAGCGGACGCCCTCGGCACGGTTGGCAATGAAAGCATTGTGGAAAAATTGGTGTTCACCATGGTGGATGCCCACAGCGGTGTGCGCCAAGCCGCGGCGCGGGCGCTGGCTAGAATTTACCCGCATTGGGAAAGGTCTGACCGGGTAAAACGACTTTTGCCAGAAATTCAAGCCGCGATGAAACATCGCGATATCAATGTCCAATCGGCCGCCACCAGTCTCTTCCAGCGCGTCGCCGGTCCGGATACCAACAAACCGAGCGTTCCGACAACTTCACTTCGTCCGTCGAACCTCGTCGGCATTTTGCGAAAACTCTTGGATGATACCGATACTGAAATTCGGTTGGTCGCCGCCGAAACCATCGGGCGCATGAAATTGAAGGAATGTGAAGAGGACCTTAAAAAGTTGTCCGGTGATTTGGATGACGGCATCAAGCAAGCGGCGCAAAATGCGTTGATAAATCTTGCGACGGGCGAACCTTCAGCCAACGCATCGAACATCACTTTCTTGTCAAAAACACCGCCGACACCAAAGCCCGAAGTGGTTGCCACAAATGCTGAAGACCTACTCATCTGTTCGCCGCTGGGCGAGGTTTTACACAAATGGAAGTGCCGCGATTTGGCGGGTTGGCTGAAGATTCTGGAATTTGTCTTACCTCAAGCCGAGCAGCTCACCCAACTCATGACGCTGGGCGAAACCAAGCGCATCGTGGTTCAATTAGCCGAAGACCGCATCATTTTGCTGACTACGACAGACGGCAGCGTCATGCTTCGTTCTAAAAACACCGCCGCCACAGACAACCCAGATCAACGCGATGAGAATATTACGGAATCGACCAAAGAAATGATTGCGGAATGGTTGCGTCATCTGCCATCGGCGCGCGGCATGCTCATGCGCGGCATCCGTTTTCCTGACCAAACAATCTTGTGCGATGTGGATTCACGCAATTTGCCCGTGGCGGCCATCGAAGCGGCCTACCATCTCGCGGCAGATACTTTTCATTGGTTAAGAACCAATCGCATCATGACCTCGCAAATCATCTGGAGCGGCGAACGGACGGAATTGCATTGCGCCCGGCGGGCAGATCGCAGCGTCATGGGTGTGCTGGCCTCGGCAAAAACCGGTGAGACAGACGTTGCGGGATTGAATGAACAACTGACTAGCTTCCAAAAACTTTCTTCCAAGTGACTAATCGCCAGCCGGACGTCGCGTTGTCCGTTGAAACCTGTCGAAGTGGTGGAATGGTAGCGCGCACGGGAATCGAACCCGTCTTCACGAATTGAGAATCCGTTGTCCTAGCCGATAGACGAGCACGCCAAGAAAAGGAATTTTAGCCGTCGAAGTGGCGAAGTCAATGCGCCGCTACGTCTCCACATCTTCACCGAGTTCCACGTTCCAGTAGGCGAGATCCACGAAATGTCGCCAGCTATCGTGTTTGTGCAACGTGAAGTTGACCTGCACGAACGGCCGCCATTTCGGGCGTTTTGGTTTGCGGACAAGATTCATGCCCGCTTCATAAGGCGTGCGGTTGGACTTGCGCGTGTTGCACGGGATGCACGAGCAGACAATATTTTCCCACGTCGTCGGGCCGCCGCGATCGCGCGGAATGACGTGGTCGAGGTTCAAATCTTTGCGCTCGAAAATTTTGCCGCAGTATTGGCAGGTGTCTTTGTCGCGTTCAAAAATGTTATGCCGCGTGAACTTTACTTCCTTCTTCGGCATCCGGTCATACATGAAGAGCAGAATGATTTTCGGCACGCGGATGCGGAAAGAGATGGCGTGAATCGAATCATCGTGCGGCGCATCGGCGGAGACATCGGCCCATTCCTGAAAATTAAACGTGCGGAAAGAACCGTCGGGATTATTCATCACCACTTGCGCCTGACCTTGGAAGAGGAGCGTCAGCGCCCGACGCGCCGTGCAAACATTCACGGCCTGCCATAGCCGGTTCAAAACCAAAACATGCTGGTTCAGTGCGGATTTCATGTCGCAACTAAACGGAACGTTAACAAGGTTTTTTCTGCCGGTCAATCTTTCCGCAGGTGACAGTCGCGTGACACGCGGCGCGATTGCCAAAACATTTTTCATCTGGCAATTTGACCGCATGAAATCATTTTTTGCCGCTGGCCTGTTGTTGGTTGGGCTGGCTTTTAATCTGCACGCCCAGCAGGAAGCGGACGACAAATACATCGGCATCTACGGGCTAATCCAGCAGGCGGACAGTTTGCTGGAAGCTGGCAGTCAGGGTGAGGCACTCGCCGCCTACGGCGATGCGCAAAGCCATTTGCAATTGTTCCAAAGACAATTCCCGACTTGGAATCCCAACATCGTCAGCTTCCGCCTGAATCACATCGCGGGAAAAATTGCCGAACTCAAAGCCAAAGGCTCCACTACACCCGCGCCGGAGAAACTCGTTGTCAAAACGGAATCTTCGAATACTTCGGCTGCGACCAATGAAACCAATCTGTTGCTGCCGTCTGAACTAGATAACGCCCGCACCCAGTTGCAAATCGCCCAAGCCGCCAACGACCTGCTTCAAGCCAAGCTCAAAGAGGCTCTGTCCGTTCAACCGGCCGCCACCGATCCGCGTGCGCTGACCGACGCGCGTGAAAAAATCCGCGAGTTGATGAAGGAAAATGACCTGCTCAAGGCCAGTCACGCCAGCGTCACTCCCGGCGAGGTAAAAACTCTGATCGTCACCAATTTTACCACCGTTTACATCACCAATAGTCCTGGCGTAGTCACCAATTTCGTTGACGTCTTTGCGAAGAATCCCGGCCCGACGGTCGTCACCAACTTTGTCCGCACCGTGGTCATTGACACCAACGCATTGGAACTGCTCCAACATCACCTCGATAATGCCGTCAAGAATTTCAACGACGAACATGACCGTGCCGAGCAACTGGCTAATGAGATTGAGCGTCTGAAAAAATCTTCCAGCCCGGCCGCTGGCAATAGCGATGCCACCATCGCCACTCTGCTTGAAGAAAATGCCCGGCTAAAAAGTCAGCTCATCGCCCTGCAAACCGTGACGACCACCAACGCGCCCAGCGAAAAGCGAGCGAGCGCCGACGTGACCGCATTGCAGTTAGAACTAGAAAACGCCCGACTCGAAAAACTGGCGTTGCAGCAAAAGCTCCAACAAGTTTTGATGGGCACAAATTCCACCACGATTACTGACTATGAAGCGCGCATTCAGGAACTGACCACGGAGCGCAACCGCCTCATGGAAAAGCTCGACCTCGCCAACCGGCAGAATTCCAGCGGCAAGACGCCCGATGCCGCCGCGCAGATTTCTAGCCTGACCGATGAGGTCGCCATTCTGCGTTCCCGTCTGGCCGTGACCGAAGCCCAACCCGTCCCCTACTCCACTGAGGAGTTGGCGCTGTTCAAAACCGCCCCATTGCCAGCCGCCAACCCGGACGCTGGAAAGAAATCCATCAAGGAACTTCCGGCCGGAACCGCCGAACTCGTCGCTTCCGCGCAACAACATTTTGTCCATCAGGAATTCGCCGACGCCGAGGCCGACTACTTGAAAATTCTCGACCGCGACCAGAATAACGGCATTGCTCTCGCCAATCTTGCCACGATCGAATTGCAGGAAAACAAAATGGCGGAAGCCGAAAAACACATCACAGCCGCCCTCGCCCAGAGCCCGGAGGACGCCTACAACCTCTCCACGCTCGGCTACCTGAAATTCCGCGAAGAAAAATACGATGACGCACTCAACGTCTTGAGCCACGCCGCGCAAGTTGATCCCAGCAATCCGGAAATTCAAAACTACCTCGGCGTCACCTTGAGCCACAAAGGTCAACGCAAGGCCGCCGAGACCGCGCTGCGCCGCGCCATCCAGCTAAACCCTAATTACGCGCCCGCCCACAACAACCTCGCGGTAATTTATTTAAGCCAGACACCGCCGATGGCTGAACTTGCCCGCTGGCATTATCAGAAGGCACTCGACGGCGGCCAGCCCCACAACGCCGACCTGGAAAAAATGCTCACCGACAAGGGCGCGCCCGTGGCGCAATAATTTTGAAACCGCGAAACACGCGAAACACGCGAACGAAAACCCATTTTTGAATTTAGCGTGAGAAAAATTGCCTTTCGCGTAGTTCGAGTATTTCGCGGTTAAAAAAATTTCATGCGCCAGTCTTTCCACGAACTCGTCATCGCCACGCGCGGGCGCGGGCTGGTGGAATTCACCAGCCCGGTGGAAAAGTGGATTGCCGAAAATAAATTCCGCGATGGGCTGTTGACGCTGCATCTACGCCACACTTCTGCCTCGCTGCTGATTCAGGAAAATGCCGACCCCGACGTGCGCCGCGACCTCGACGCGTTTTTCGCGCGGCTCGTGCCGGACGGCGACCGGATTTTCATTCACACCGCCGAGGGCGAGGACGACATGGCCGCGCACCTCCGCACCGCGCTGACCACGGTGAATCTTTCGATTCCTGCTCACGCCGGGCGACTGACGCTCGGAACGTGGCAGGGAATTTATTTGTGGGAACACCGCACACAGCCGCATTCCCGCCGCGTGGCGCTGCACTTCATCGGAGAATAATCTCGCCAATTTTCGGTGTTGCTGGCAGGTTGCCGCGCATGAATCGCCTCGCAAAAATTTGCTTCGCCGGCCTCGCGGTAGCCGCCAGTTTGTCGCTTTCCGCGTCTGCCGCCAGCGTGACCAATCTCTTCGGCTTCAGCGGCAAGGAAATTTTCCCCATTGACCAGCAAATCAGCAATCTCCACGCCGCCGACCTCGACGGCGACGGGTTGAACGACCTCATCGTGGCCAACAATCTCCGCTCGAAAATCAACCTGCTCTACAATCTCACCGGCAAGACCAATCGCACCGAAATCGCGCCGGCCAAAAAACTGGAGTTGAACGACCTGCCGCCGGATGCGCGCTTCCGCATTGATTCCGTGCCCACGGAAGAACGCATCGCGGCAATGGCCGTCACAGACATCAATGGCGACGGTCGGCCCGACCTGATTTATTTCGGCGACGCGAAGGATTTGATTGTCCGCTCCAATCTCGGCACGAACGGCTGGAGCGAGCCGAAGCACTGGCATTTCGATGACGGCATGATGAGTCCGAACGCACTCGCCGTCGGCGATTTGAACGGCGATGGCCGCGACGACATCGTTTTGCTGGGCGACAGCGGCGCGCTCTATTTTCTCGCGCAGCAACCAGATCACACGCTGGCCGAGCCGGTGAAAATATCCTATTCCGGCACGCCCAAGGCCGTGACCGTGGCGGACATTGACGGCGACGGCAAAGGCGATTTGCTCTTCGTGGACTTCGACAGTCAGTCGCCGTTCCGAGTGCGTTTTCAAATTGCGGGCGGCCAGCTCGGCCCGGAAATTTATTTCAAGACGCAGCCCATTCGCTCCTTCTGGCTGGATAATCTCGCGGGCGACAAAATGAATTATCTCACGGACATAGTGAACGCCACCGGTCGCGCGGAAGTTTCCGAGTTCAAACGCAAAGCCGCCGAGGCGTTGTCCGGCGCGTTCAAGCAAGGTCAAATGCAAATTCTGCCGCTCAACAAGACCGACGCCGGCGCGCGCGGCATGCTTTGGGCGGACGTGGACGGCGACGGCCGCGCGGATTTGCTCGTGGCGGAACCGGAGAGCGGCCAGCTTTCGGTTGCGCTTCAGCAAGCCGACGGCACGCTCGCGGCGGCGAAAAAATTTCCCTGCCTCGCGGGCGTTTCGCAAATCGCCGTGGCGGATTGGAACAAGGATGGCCATCCGGAAATTTTTCTCTTGAGCCGCGATGAAAATTCCGTCGCCATGACGCAATTCGACCAGAGCGGCCGCCTGCCCTTCCCCACGCCGCTGCCGCTCGACGGCAAGCCGCTCGCGCTGGCCGTCGGCGCGCTCAAGCCCGGCACGAAGCCCACGCTCGCCGTCATCGTGGACAAGGACGGCGCGCGGTCGCTCGTCACGCGCACCGCCGACGGCAAAACCGCCACGCAGAAATTGGGCGACAGTTTCAAATCCAATCCCGCGACCTTCGCCATTCAGGACGCCAATCAGGACGGCCTCGCAGACCTCGTGGTGCTGATTCCCTACGAAAAAATAAAAATCCTGCTGCAAAAGAAGGACGGCAAGTTTGACGAGACTGATGTGGATCCGCCCGGCGGCGCGATGGAACAACCGTGGCTCTGCGCCGCCGACGTGGACGGCGACGGCAAAACGGAATTGCTCCTGCCGCAGAAAAATTTCGTCCGCGCCGTGGTGCTGGAACCAGCGGCGAAAGTTGCCGGTTCCACCAACGCGCCCGCTTGGAAGTTCCGTGTGAAAGACCAGATCAACGGCTCCGCCAGCGACTCGCGCATCGTCGGCGCGACGGCCATCGCCAACGGCACGAACGCCGTGCCGTCGCTCTTTCTCTTCGACGCGGAGCACAAGCAATTGACGCTGTGCGAACGCGATGCCGCCGGCGTCTGGCAGGTGGTGAAGAATCTGGATTTGCCCGTGACAAGTTTCGCCTCGCTCGGCAGCATCGCGCTCGGCGGGCCGGCGGTGGCGTTCACCGGTCAGAATTCCGTGGCTTGGTTGCCGCTCGCGGGCGATGTCTGGCAACTCAACCGCCTCGATGATTACGACACGCCCATCAAGGACGGCTACCTGAACGACGTGACCGCCGGCGACCTCACCGGCCACGGCCGCAAGCAACTTGTCTTCATGGAGAGCGCTAAAAATTATCTCGATCTGGTGAACTTCGACGCGAAGAAAAAACTCGTGCCCGGCGACCGCTGGAAAGTTTTTGAACAGCACACCTTTCGTGGCCAGCAAAACGCATTACCCGAACCGCGCGAATGCGTGGTGGCCGATGTGACCGGCGACAAAAAGAACGACCTCATCGTTCTCGTCCACGACCGGATCCTGGTATATCCGCAGGAGTGAGACATAAAATGCTATTTCGTCCGTTTTCTACGAAAGTAGTCTAAAATAGAAATTACACCTGCTAACAAAGCACCAACTAGACAGATAGTAAGACACCCAAGTCCGATTAAAATGAGCAAGAAAAAAAGGATGCCAAAGGTGTCAAAATAGCCAAACAAGCTTTTGGAGTCGCTTGGAAATAAATGATTCAAACGATCGCAAAGATATAGCCCAAGAAAACCCGCCACCACCATTCCCATGGAAATATAAACCGCCAGCGACTGTCGGTTTATGAATGCGTCGATTATTTTTTTCTTCACAATTTAAGCTGATGAAGAAATTAAAACTGAGACATTTGAAATAACTTGTTCAGTTCAGCCCCGGCGGGCGCGGGCCAAAAATCTTCATTGTCAGGCCGTCGGCGTCCGCCCGGCCGCCGTAGACGGAAAGGTAAAAATATTTCTGCACGGCGGCGTAATCCGGCAGCAGCGTGAAGTCGGCCCATTCCCGAAACGCCGGCGGAAACATCTTCATCGCACCATCGGCTTCCGCTGAATTTTTCATCAGCTTAAACACCGCGCGCATGCTTTCGCGCTGATTTTCGTAGCCGAAAACGCCGCCGCCCATGCCGCCCACCTGCGTCGCCGCTTCGGCGATGCCCGGCGAGTCGCGCAGGGATTTTGCCGTGCCGTCCGCGCTGCGGAGAAATTCCTCCAGCACGCTGGCGTTCTTGCTCACGGCGAGATAGCCGCTGGCACTGCTCAAATAAAGATAGCCGGGCGTGGCCGCCGCCGCTCCGGGCGCGCGTTGTCCGCGCAAGGCGACGGTGTAAATCTTGTGACCGAGCAATTCGCGCACGGCGGGCGCGGCATCCTGCGGTGAACTCATGGCCGCAAGATTTTTGACGGCGTTGATGACCTGCTCGGGATTTGCCACGCCGACGAGATAAAGCGTCGGCTGATTCGCCAGATCCGCCAGCGAATCGGTGGCAAACGGTTTGGCGTAGATGATGATGTCGTCACCGAGATTGCCGAACAACGCGGCGCGCAAATCGAAGCCGGGGTCTTTCATCTGCGCCATCGTGTTGGCCACATCAATCACGGCGTTGAGGCTCGCCAAACCTCCGGGCGAAATGCCGGCGACCATCTTCTGCAACTCCGCCCACGCCTGCTTGCCGTCGAGGCGAAAGCGTGAAAACTTGGTGGCGTCCGCCGGCACGAACGCCGGAATGCCCGCGTCCTTCGGCGCGAGCGCGAGGATTTTCAAGAGACCGTTGCGCGTGGCTTCCGGCGCGTTGAGATGCAGTGTCACAGCGGTTCCCGCAGCCTGTTGCCGCACGGCAAAACTGGCGGATTTCAAACCACCAAGACCGGTAACGCCGAGAATTTTCGCCGCATTGAACTTCGGCATTGGCGAAGCCGAGCCATCCGCGTCGGCATCAGCGGCACTGGCCGTAAATAGATTGAAAGACTTGCTGCCGTTGAACCAGCCATAGTAAGCCGGAGCGTCGCGGAACTGGGCCAGCTTGTCTGCCGCAAAAGTCGCATCGCCCGCAAGCGCCGGGGCGCTGCCGCCAGTGAGGTGCCCAGCCACAGCCTCGACGGCGGCGGCGGAATTACCGGCGACGAGCAGCGATTCGTATTGCGTGAAATAAATTTCGCCCGGTTGCTCGGCCTTGGGTTCCTTGCCGATTTCCGACACGGTCGGTTTCTTTGGCAGAATGCCGGCGAAATCATTGCTGTTAAGTGGCACGACGGTGAAAGTGAGACCGTGGATTTTTTCCGTGCGGAGAGCGCGCCCGGCTTCGGTCCATTTTTTTGCGAGCGCGGCGAGGTTGGTTTTCAACAGACCGCTCTTATCCTTGGCGTCCAACAACAGCAGCAATCCCGGCGGCGTGTCGCCATTCGGAGTGAAACCGCTGGCGGTGACGGCCAGCGTGAACTGTCCTTGCGGCAGCGCGAGAAAATCGTCCACCTTGAGGCCGAGATCTTTTTCCAGCGGACCGACAAATTTTTCATTGAACTTGGCCATGAACTTGTCGTGAAACGGCTTCATCGCCGGGTCGTTCCAGAACATCATCTGCGGCGCGGCCTTGCTGGACGCGCGCAGCACGGCGCAATCTGGAGCAGTAAAAAACGCCAGCGTGTCGGCAGGCAGCAGGTTTTCAGCGGGCGCGATGGCGGCGCGGACAAAAGTGGAAGCGGCCAGAAAAATTGTGGCGGCAGTAAGGCGGAAAAGTTTTGTGTTCATGTTTGATTAAAAAGCGATGGCGGGAAAAGTTGCGCGGACGAAAAATTATTTTGCCTCCGGCGCGACGAGTTTCGTCTTGCTCGGTGGTTCGAGGTAGCGAAACGGATTGTTCGGATTGTCCGTCGAGTAGGCGAACGCATCGCGATGGTCGAGAAAGGCTTTGACCAGTTCCACCGGAATCGCGAAACCGAGACCTTCGCCGAAAGTGATTTTCATGTTGGTCACGCCCACGACTTCGCCGGCGAGGTTGAAGAGCGGGCCGCCGCTATTACCGGGATTGATCTGGGCGCTGGTCTGGAGATAAAGCTGACCCTCCATCTGCCGCGTCTTGGTGCTCAAAATTCCTTGCGTCACCGTGCGTTCGAGGCCAAGCGGACTGCCGATGGCGAACACGCCGTCGCCGACATTCAGTGCGTCGGAAGCGCCGAGCGTTATGGCTTTGAACTTAGGCGCGTTCTTATCCTCGATGTGTAGCAGGGCGAGGTCTTGAAATTTATTGATAGCAATGATTTTGACTTCCTTGTAAGTCTCGCGGTCGAGCTGACCGTCCTTCTGGTGGTAAACTTCCACGGAAATCTCAGTCTCGCCCTCGATGACGTGGAAATTCGTGATGAGATAACCGTCCTCGTTCAGAAAAAATCCGGAGCCGAGTCCACCCGGCGTTTTCACCTGCACGACGGCCTCGCCAATTTGCTTCACGAGCGAGCTGACATCGCGCGCGGCGGAATTTTTGGTCGTCGCGGCGTAAAATTGTCCCACCGCCACAGGTGTGACCGTAGTTGCCGCCGATGCCGCTGCCGCCGATGATTTCGTGACGCCAGTGACGGCGTTGCGCGGAATTTGCAGCACGGTGTAGCCAACGTCCACCACGAGCGAATCAGTTTTTTCCGCCAGAATTTTGCCCGTGACCGCCGCCGCATCCTTGAGCTGGATGGTGTCGGCTAAAAGGGATTGCGCACTGCAACCAAGCAGCGCGGCGAACGCGAGATGTTTCTGCAACAACATGGGGCGACAATAGACCACAGCCATGGATTTGACAAGCGGACGGGCGTTCAATTCAATCGCGCAATCATTTAATATTGAGCATGCATCGCAATTTCCCGCCCACGGATTAATTAGCAGAACCAGCTAATACGACACCTGCATAGTCCACTATTTTGTCTGAATATTCACCCAAGATGAATCTAATTGACCGCCGTAGCTTGTATACGTCTTGATATCTGCTTTAGCCTCGTCGAATTTTTTGCGCTGAATGTAAACCAAGGCGCGGCTGTAATAGGCTGGGGAAAATGCCGGGTTGACAAGGATGGCTTGATTGAAATCAGCTAGCGCACGATTTAAGTCGCCCAGCATGTAATAATCTCCTCCCCGGGTGTTATAGAGGGATGCGAATTGTGGGTTCACGTCCAACCCGCGGGTGCAGACTACAACCGACTGTTGATATTCCTGATTGGCATAGAGCAGAGAACCAAGCTGGTCACATGCTATAAAATGATGACCATTACGATAGGCACTTTCAAAAACGGAATAGGTGTTTTTCCAACGCGGTAAATCGGCCCAGGTCATCAGGACACAGAAAAAAATCCAACTCGCCAAGCCGCTAACAAACAAGCTGCGGCTGTGCGGCCAATAGCTTATGGCTTCAATAATTGCAAAGACCACCACAAACGCCAATCCTGCGGAGGGCAAGTAACTATAACGATCGGCAACCGCTATATGTCCAAGCCGAAAAATACCGGCGACGGGAGCCAGTGCCAATAAAAACCAAAGCCAGCCGACGGCAAGCCACGGCCAACGCCATAGCTGCCTTAAAGCCAGTAGGCTAATCACCATAAGCGCCGACCCCATAAAAAAGAGATACATGTAATCTAAATGCTCCACCGGATACACGATTGAACATCCTTTCGGCATCAGAAAAGACTTGCAGTAGAATCCCACGTTTTCAATCAACTGTAGTATCTTTAGATACCAAGGGAAATGAACTGGCACAATTGCCCCATCAATCCATTGCGACCAAATCGTCACACCTCCAGCCACTGCACACATAACAAAAAGGAGGGATTTTTCTTTTAGGAGCGGTAACATTTTGCTGCATAACTCCACATTTGATCTGCCAGCCCTACGTAAGGGCCAAAAATCCAATAATATCAAGATGAACGGAAACGACACCAACATCGGTTTGGCCATAAGCGCACACATGAAGGAAGCATACACCCACATCATGCGCCGAAGGCTGGGATGTTCGGCATAACGCAAATAAGCAAGCAGCCCTGTCATTCCAAAAAACACGCTCAAGACATCTTTGCGTTCGGCAATCCACGCAACGGATTCCAGACGTTGTGGATGAAGCGCAAATAATGCCGCCACCGCTGCTGCTGCCCACAATCGACCGGTCATTCGTTGAATCGTAAGGAATAAAACCGCCGTGCTGGCCGAGTGCAAAAGAATATTGGTCAGATGATATCCAGCCGGCTGGGAACCATATAGCGACGTGTCCAGCATATAAGAAATCCACGTTGTCGGCGTCCAACACACACCGTCCAATGTGCTAAAGGCATACAGCATGCCTTCCCAACTTAAGCCTCTTAAAACGTGGGGATTGGCAAAAACATAACGGCTGTCGTCGTAATTGATAAAATCATAGCCAATGGCTTGTGAAAAGAGTGTGAAAACAACTGAAAACAAAACCAACGCCATCAGCCAGACTTGATTGCGGACAATATAAGCTCTTAATTTTATCATTCCGATTTTTACCAGCGCAGCATTTAGCTTAACTAGTCTTGAACTAATTATCCAGTTCTCAAGACTCAACTTCCCAATTATCTCCAGGCATAAACCAAATCCAAATAAAAAATGAATTTTTACAGAAAAGCTTCAGCAAACTGAAAGAAAGCGACTCCGCCAGCGCCATGCTTTTCAAACGAACGAGAAAACAAATACCAGGGTCACACGGGAAAACTTTTCAATCGCCGGACTTTCCAGCACACTCTAGCCAACGTGATTGACACCCAAGAAAAGCTTTCCGCATTTCTGCCCGTCGTGAACACCGCCGACTGGCTCGCGATTGACACCGAGGCCGACAGTTTGCACGCCTATCCCGAAAAGGTCTGCCTCATCCAGATCAGCACCGCCGCCGGCGACCGGCTCATTGACCCGCTCGCGGACATGGACATCGCCCCGTTTCTCGACGCGCTCGTCGGCCGCGAACTGATTTTTCACGCCGCCGACTACGATTTGCGGCTGTTGAAAAAGCACCACGACTTCACGCCCACGGAAATTTTCGACACCATGCTCGCCGCGCGGCTGCTGGGTGAAAAGCAATTCGGCCTCGGCGCGCTCGTGGAAAAATTCCTCAGCGTGAAGCTCGACAAAGGCCCGCAGAAAGCCGACTGGGCGCAACGGCCGCTCACACCGCGCATGGAAATTTACGCGCGCAACGACACGAAGTTTCTCAAGCCGCTCGAGGAAAAAATGCGCGCCGAACTGACGGCGAAAGGCCGCCTCGCGTGGCACGCGGAAAGCTGCGCGCGGCTCATCGCCGAGAGTTCCGTGCCGCCGGTCATTGATCCTGACGATTGCTGGCGCATCAAGGGCAGCACCTTTCTGGAAAGTCCCGCGCTCGCCGTCCTGCGCGAACTCTGGCACTGGCGCGAGGCCGAAGCCGTCGCCGCGAGCCGCCCGCCGTTCTTCGTCCTCTCGCACGAATCCATGGTGGCCATCGCCGCCGCCGTCAGCGAACACCAGCCGTTCGAACCGATGATTCCGCCGCGCATGCACCCGCGCCGCCGGGAAACATTGCTCGCCGCCGTGCGCGCCGCGCGGGCCGTGCCGCCGGAAAATTTTCCGGAGAAAATCCGTCACCACTCGCAGCGGCCGACCGAGGCGGAGTTCAAGCGCTTCCGCGATTTGGAAAAGACCCGCGACCACCACGCGCACGGATTGCAGATTGACCCGACGCTCATCGCGCCAAAATCCGTGCTCGGCGACCTCGCCCGCGACTGGGACGCGCACGCGCCAAGACTGATGAACTGGCAGCGGGAATTGTTGAAGTGATTTTTTGACCGCGAAACGCGCTAAATACGCAAAAGAATCTTTTGATTCCGTTCGCGTGTTTCGTGTGGTTCGCGGTTTAATTTTTCTTACCGCACCTTCTCGAACGCAAACCCCTTGAGGTATTCCGTCTCGGGAATCATCGGGATGATCGGATGATCCGGCGATTGCGCGTAAGTGGCCACGCGGCGCAGGACGCTACGCGTATCGAATGCCGCTGACAGCAGCGAGTCCTGAAACAATTCCGTGCCGACGTGGTGCGAGCAGCAGAAGGTCGCCAGCATGCCGCCGGCCTTGAGCAGCTTGAGAGCGCGCAGGTGGATTTCCTTATAGCCGCGCAAGGCGTCGTTGACGGACGCGCGGTTGCGCGTGAACGACGGCGGGTCGAGGATGATGAGGTCGAAGCGCGGGATGACGCGTTCGTGCGGCTTGACGGCGGTGTTCAGCTTGAGCCAGTCAAAGACATTGACGGTGTCAAAGGAACATTTGTCCGCGAGGCCATTGGTCGCGGCGTTGCGCTGGGAGGCGGCAATCGCATCCGCGCTCTGGTCGAGCAAGTGGACATGCGCCGCGCCCGCACGCGCGGCGTGCAAACCGAAGCCGCCGAGGAAGCTGAAACAGTCCAGCACTTGCCCGCCCCTGGCGAACTGCGAGACGGCCTGATAATTCGCCTGCTGGTCGAGATACATGCCGGTCTTGTGTCCGCCAATCAAATCGGTCTCAAACTTCAGGCCGTTCAGGTTCACGGAAATTTTCCCGTCGGATTCGCCAGACAGGAGGCCGTTGGATTCTTGGAGCCCTTCAAATTTGCGCGAGGCCACATCGCTGCGTTCCATGATGGCGCGCGGCGAAAAGATTTTTTCCAGCGCGGCGACGATATGTTTCTTCCGCAAGTCCATGCCGAGCGCGGAAATTTGCACGACGAGCACGTCCTCGTATTTGTCCACGATGAGGCCGCTCAAAAAATCGCTCTCGGCGTTGACGACACGGAAGCTGGTCGCGCCGGGCAGATGGCGCTGGCGCACGGCGAGCGCGACGCGGATGCGTTCCTCAAAGAACGCCTCGTTCGGCGTGATGCGGTCGGGCGCGAGCAAGCGGACGCCGATCTTGGATTTGGAATTGTAAAAGCCCGTGCCGAGCAAACGCTGGCGGTGGTCCTTGACCTGCACGAGGTCACCATCGGCGGCGGGAACGGTGAGGCGGAGAATTTCGTTGCCGTAAACCCACGGATGACCCGCGATAATGCGATCGGCTTCGCCCGGTTTGAGAAAGACAGTAGAGACATTTTCCATAATTTTAGTTTGTAAACAGTATGCCATCTTCGCAGGGAAACGATGGGTGGGCGAGCAAATTCATTTTGGTGATGCGGCAAATAAGGCTTGAATTCCAACGCGAACGGACGGATAAGAGCATTAAGCCTATGAAAATTCCCTACCCCATCAGCTCCGTGCTGTCGCAAAAAACCGATGCCCTCTGGTGCGTCGCACCGGACACCACCGTGTTCAACGCCATCGGCCTGATGGCCACCCACAACATCGGCGCGCTGCCGGTGCAATCCGCCGACGGACGCCTCGTCGGCATTTTCACCGAACGCGATTACACGCGCAAGGTGGCGTTGCAGGGAAAATCCTCAAAGGAAACGCGCGTCGGCGAAATTCTCACCGCCAACCTCATGACCGTGACGCCGGAAGACACCGTGGAAGATTGCATGCGCCTGATGACCGAAAATCGCGTGCGTCATCTGCCCGTGGTGGCGGGCACAAAACTCACCGGCATCGTCTCCATTGGTGATTTGGTCAATTGGATCATCTCCACGCAGAACGCCGCCATCGAACAGATGGAACAATACATCGCCGGAGGCGTGGCGGGCTGAAGCCCGAAAAACTACTTCGAAATCTGATGTGACTCGGCTTTTTCAGGCCAGTTGATGTGTTAGTCTGGGCCACAAGAAAGGACCAGACGATGAAAGGCAAACGGTATACGACGGAAGACAAGATTCGCATCCTGCGGGAGGCGGACCGTGGTGAAAAAAACGT
>CAIXFY010000060.1 GCA_903918885.1 uncultured Verrucomicrobia subdivision 3 bacterium | reverse complement strand
CCATTCTACAGATTTTAAGCCTCACGCTCTTTGAGAAAACGCCCATTTTACAGGCGCTTGCTCAACTGCCACCTGCTACACAACCGCCAGACACCGAAAATCATCAATGTTTACTCGGTTTTTAAACCGGACAGTAGTGGTGGTAAATATAGCTTTGATTCGGCAGCTCCAGCGTTGATTGGTCGAAGTCCAACGTCGTGTAAATGCCACGCGTCTTTGCCAAATCAGGTCGGAAGCCAGAGCAGCTCGTGAGAAAAAATATGCAAGTCAGAACAGCTGCAACAAATGTTGTGTTTTTTTTCAGCATCACGCAAAAGGCTGACGCTCAATCTAGAGGCAAACAAGCCAAAATTAATTACTCTCTCCGTTTTCCGGTTTGCCACTTCCGCCCGTTTAAGAGATAGTGTGCATCCGCGTTTTGCGGAAAATTTATGAAACCCCAAGTCGAAATCTACGACACGACCCTGCGCGACGGCAGTCAGGGCGAAGGCATCAATTTCTCGGTCGCGGACAAACTGCGAATTGCCGAGAAGCTCGATTCTTTTGGCGTTCATTACATTGAAGGCGGCTGGCCGGGCTCCAATCCCAAGGACATCGAGTTCTTTGCGCAAGCGAAGAAGAAGAAATTTAAAAACGCCAGGCTCGCGGCCTTTGGTTCAACGCGCAAGAAAGGCGTCCCCGTCGAACAGGACGATCAAGTGCGTCTGCTAATCGAAGCGGAAACGCCCGTCGTCACGATCTACGGCAAAACCTCCATGCTGCACGTGAAGGAAGTCCTGCGTTGCACGCCTGAGGAAAATCTCGCGATGATCGGCGACACCGTGAAATTTCTCAAAGACCACGGCAAGTTCGTCATCTACGACGCCGAGCACGGCTTCGACGGCTACAAGCTCGATCCTGAATACGCGCTCGACACGTGGCGCGCGGCGGAAAAGGCCGGCGCGGATTTTGTCGTGCTGTGCGATACGAACGGCGGTTGTCTGCCGAGCGAGATTGCGGCCATCACGAAGACCGCCAAATCCAAACTGAATTGCAAGATCGGCATCCACACGCATGACGACATCGGCCTCGGCGTCGCGAATGCGTTGGCGTCATTGGACGCTGGCGCGGTGCACGTGCAAGGCACCATCAACGGCTACGGCGAACGCACGGGCAATTGTAATTTGACCAGCGTCATCCCCTGCGTCGCATTGAAGCTTAAGAAAACTTCCGTGCCCGCGAAGTCGCTCGCGAAGTTGAAGGAACTTTCCATGTTCGTGGACGAAGTTGCGAACTTGCGTCACAACCCGCGCTTGCCGTGGGTGGGTTCGTCCGCATTTGCCCACAAAGGCGGCGCGCATGTCAACGCCGTCCAGAAACTCGCGTCCAGCTACGAGCACGTGGACCCGTCGCTCGTCGGCAACGAACGGAACATTCTCATCAGCGATCTCGCCGGCCGCAGCAACATCGTCATCAAGGCGCAGGAACTGGGTTTCAAACTCACGAACGACACGCCGGAGTTGAAGCCGATTCTCAACCGCGTCAAGGAGCTCGAAAACAAAGGCTACGAATACGAAGCCGCCGAAGGCTCCATGGCGCTGCTCATCAGCAAGGCGCTGAAGAAACGCGAACTGCCGTTCACGGTGGACACTTATCACGTCTCCATGCGCCGCGACGAAAAAGGTTCAGTGTGCGAGGCCACCGTAAAAGTTCGCGTCGGCAAAAAACGCGCCCAGACCGTGGCGGAAGGCGACGGCCCGGTGAACGCGCTCGATGCCGCGCTACGCCTGGCGCTCGCGAAGTTTTTCCCGCAGCTCAAACGCATCACGCTTACCGATTACAAGGTGCGCATCCTCGACGGCGTGGCCGGCACAGCGGCGAAGACGCGTGTGCTCATTGAATCCACCGACGGCAAGCGCGAATGGGGCACCGTCGGCGTGAGCGAAAACATCATCGAAGCCAGCCTCGAAGCGCTGGTGGACTCGATGGAGTTCGCGCTGCTCAAAAAATAACTTTTGCCACAGAGGCACAGAGAGCACAGAGGGGAAACCTGATATTCTTTTCTCTGTGCGCTCTGTGTCTCTGTGGCTAACTAAACCATGAACGAGATTCCCAAAGCCTACGAACCGCAGTCTGTCGAAGACAAATGGTATGACTTCTGGCTGAAGCAGGGTTGCTTCACCGCCGACCCGAAGTCCGCCAAGCCTGCGTATTCCATCGTCATCCCGCCGCCGAACGTCACCGGCATGTTGCACATGGGCCACGTCCTGAATAATACGATTCAGGACATTCTTTCGCGCAAGGCGCGCATGGACGGCAAGGAAGTTCTTTGGCTGCCCGGCACCGACCACGCCGGCATCGCCACGCAGGTGATGGTGGAAAAGCAGCTCAAGAAGGAGGAGAAAAAATCCCGGCACGATCTCGGCCGCGAGGAATTTCTCAAGCGCGTCTGGGCATGGAAGGAAAAGCACGGCGACATCATCATCAACCAGCTCAAGAAGCTCGGTTGCTCGTGCGATTGGACGCGCGAACGCTTCACGATGGACCCGGAATATTCGCGCTGCGTGCAGAAGGTGTTCGTCGAGCTTTACAAGAAAGGCCTCATCTATCGCGGCAAACGCATGGTGAACTGGTGCCCGGTCTCGCAGACCGCGTTGTCCGACGAGGAAGTGGAAATGAAACCGCAGAAGGGTTTCATGTATCACTTCCGCGTGGAAGCGGTCGAGGCGGATGGCTCGCCGGTGAAAGGTGTTAGCGGACGCCCCCTCACCCCGGCCCTCTCCCCCAAGGGGGGCGAGGGAGAAAAATCTTCGGCGCCGAGTGCAACGGATTCTTCCGCCGCCAACGCTGCGAGCAACGTTTCCAAATCTGCTGGTGCATCCAAAGCATCCACCGCCTCCGGTCCCCTCTCCCCCATCGGGGGAGAGGGTCAGGGTGAGGGGGCGGACGAACGCAAAGGCGGACCCGAAATTGATTCACAAGGTCGCATCTGGCTAACCATCGCCACGACGCGGCCCGAGACGATTCCCGGCGATACCGCAGTGGCCGTGAATCCGAAGGATCCGCGTTACGCGCATCTCATCGGCAAGCACATCGTGCGTCCGCTGCCCGCCGAATTGCCGCGCGAGCAGAAGCTCATCCCGATCATCGGCGACGAGCATGTGGATTTTGAATTCGGCACCGGCGTGCTCAAGGTCACGCCCGCGCACGACAAGGCGGACTTCGACATCGGCACGCGCCACAAGCTGCCGCTCATCGAAGTCATTAACGCCGACGGCACGATGAACACCCTGGCGGGTGGGCCACTGGCTGGGTTGGATCGCTTCAAGGCGCGCAAAGTTGCGGTGGAAATTCTCACGGAACAGGGCGTGATGATTGAAGCCAAGCCTTACGAGAACAACGTCGGTTTCAGCCAGCGCGCGGACGTGCCGATTGAACCGCGTTTGAGCGAGCAATGGTTTTTGAAATATCCCGCCGTGGAGCAATCCAAGGCGTGTGTGGAGCAGGAAGGAATGGGGAGCGCGCCCGCCCCGGGCGCAGGAGCCAGCGCCCTCGCTGGCGACTCAGGACGCGTGACAAGTTTTGACGCTCACGGAAAATCCGCACGCCTCACTGCGACGGACGGGGCGTCCGTCGCGGCGCCCGAGGCGGGCGCGCTCCCAAAGATGCGGTTTCATCCGCAGCGGTGGGCGAAGGTTTACGACCACTGGCTGACGAACATTCAGGATTGGTGCATCAGCCGCCAGCTTTGGTGGGGACATCGGATTCCGGTGTGGTCGAAAAAGGCAAATGAGGGTGACTCAGGTTTCACTTCATTGCAGAACCAACTTAACGCTTTTAAGCAAAATGGTTCGTTGATTCACATGAATCTTTATACGCCTCATGCGAGAAATGAAGGCGGAACGAATGTGTTGAAGCACGATCCACAGGAAAATTATTTCGTTCGGCTTGATGTCGCTGTTGATCCGACTGAGGAAAAAATAATTTCACTGCTTGAGCAGAATGGCTTTACCCAAGACCCCGACGTGCTCGACACTTGGTTCAGCTCGTGGCTGTGGCCGTTCGCCACGATGGGCTGGCCGGAGCAGACCGAGACGTTGAAGAAATTTTATCCGACCACCGACCTGGTCACCGGGCCGGACATTATTTTCTTCTGGGTCGCGCGCATGATCATGGCCGGCTACGAATTCATGGGCGAGAAACAATTCGCGCTCCCGGATGCGATGCCGTTCCAAAATGTTTATTTCACCGGCATCATCCGCGACAAGCAGGGCCGCAAGATGTCCAAGACGCTCGGCAATTCGCCCGATCCGCTCGTGCTCATCGCCCAATACGGCGCGGACGCCCTCCGCTTCGGCACCATGCGCAGTGCGCCGCTCGGTCAGGACGTGTTGTTCGACGAGAAAGACGTGGAGCTGGGCCGCAATTTCTGCAACAAGCTCTGGAACGCCTGCCGTTTCCGCCAAATGGTCGGCAGCGCCGACGGGCAAACGGAAGGAGAAATTAATCCGGCTTTGCTGACATCCGACGACAAATGGATTTTGGTGCGACTCGACCTAGCCATCCGCGAAGTCAGCGAGGCGTTGAACACTTACAACTTCGCCACCGCCGTGCAGACGCTTTACCGATTCTTCTGGAGCGAGTATTGCGACTGGTATGTGGAGGCGAGCAAAGCCGCATTCTTTGGCAGCGACGATGCGCTCATGGCGAACAAGCTCGCCGTGATTGATTTTGTCCTCGGCAACACCATTCGCCTGTTCCATCCGTTCCTGCCGTTCATCACGGAGGAACTCTGGCATGGCATGGGTTACAGCAAAGAACTGCCGGAAAATCTCGGCGGCAAAACCATCATGTTCGCCGCGTGGCCCAAGCCGTTCAATGCGGAGGAAAAGGAATATTTTGGCCTGGACGACGTGGCGGACAAAATCGCCGCCGCCAAATATGAACTGGTTGGCCTCGGTCGCAATCTGCGCCGCGAACTCAAGCTCGATCCGGCGAAGAAATTAAAATTCATCCTCAAGCCCGCCGGCGAGCTGGCCACGGCCGAGGTGGAAGTTTTGAAAATCCTGCTCAACGCCGAGGCCGTGGGAGTCGTCGCGCAAAACTGGACGCCCGCCAAGGGCACGCCGAGCGCGGCGAATGCGCTGGGAGAAATTTTCCTGCCGCTGGAAGGCTTGATTGACATCGGCGCGGAAAAAGTCCGGCTCACGAAGGAGGCCGAGAAAATCCAGTCCGAGATCAGCAAGGTCGAACAGAAGCTGGCGAACCCAAACTTCACCACGAAAGTTCCGCCCGCCGTTTTGGCGGAACACGAGCAGCGTCTGGTAGAATGGCGCACGAAGCTGGCGCACACGCAGTCATCGCTCGAAGTGCTAGGTTGATTTTCTCGGAACGCTAAGTCTGCGTCCTACGCGAGCCGCTCACGAAAGAATAAAAATCTTTCGTGTGTTTCGCGGGTTTCGCGGTTAATTTTCCGTGGTCATGGAGCATGGACTTGTCACCGATATCGCCATCTGCATCATTGCAGCCTGGGTGGTTGCCGTGATTTCCCAAGTAGCGCGCCAGCCACTGTTGCTCGCATATCTCGTCGCCGGATTCGCGGTCGGCCCGCACGGATTTCAATGGGTCACCAATCCCGATTCCATCCAGACCATTTCTGAAATCGGTCTGTCGCTGCTGCTATTCATGATCGGCTTGGAGATCGACCTCAAGCGAATGTTGAGCGCGGGCCACGTCATCACATTCACGGCGCTCGCGCAAATCATCGGTTGCACGGTGCTGGGCTGGCTGGTTTTCAACTTCATCGGACCGGCGCAGAATAAATTGGAGGCCGTCTATCTCGCCATCGCCGCCGCGATGAGCAGCACAGTCATCATCGTCAAAATTCTCTACGACAAACGCGAATTGGAAACGCTCGCCGGTCGCATCACGCTCGGCGTGCTGGTGTTGCAAGATGTGTTTGTGATTTTGTTTCTGGCCATTCAGCCGAATCTGAAAAACCCCGCCATCACGCCGCTCGTGCTAGCGTTGGGCAAAGTCATTTTGCTTTTATCCGTCGCGTTTCTGACGAGCCGGTTTGCCTTGCCGAAAATTTTCAAACAGATTGCACGTCTGCCGGAACTCGTGCTCGTCGGTGCGCTAGCGTGGTGCCTGGCGCTCGCTGGATTTGCTGGCTGGCTGGGGCTTTCCACCGCGATGGGCGCGCTCATCGCCGGTATGATGATTTCCACTTTTCCTTACACGCTCGACGTCGTCGCGCGCGTCACGAGCATTCGCGATTTTTTTGTGACGCTGTTTTTTGTCGGCCTCGGCATGGAGATTCCCCTGCCCACCTGGAGCTATATTTTGTGGACGCTGTTTGTCTGCTTGTTTTTGGTGGCGAGCCGGTTCGCAACGGTGTTTCCGCCGCTCTACCTGATGCGCCAAGGTTTCCGCGTGAGCCTGCTGCCAGCCATCAACCTCTCGCAGTTAAGCGAATTATCCTTGGTGCTGTTGGCGCTCGGTTTGAAAAGCGGTGATGTCACGCCCAACACCGTTGGCATTGCGGCATTTTCTTTCGCGTTCCTCGCCGTCGGTTCGACGTATGGCATTTTGAAAAGCGAAGGGCTGCTGCGCGCCGTCACGCCGTGGCTGCGCAAGCTGGAGTTGAAAGATCTCGATCAGGACGCTAAAGAAAATTCCGGCGGCGAAAAATCCAAACGCATCTGCTTGCTTGGCTTCTCGTGGACGGCCAGTTCACTGCTCGCCGAAATCGAACGCAACCGCCCGGATTTGATTCCTGAAATCGTGGTCATTGATTTCAATCCCGTCGTTCACGAAAAACTGAAGGCGCGCAAAGTCCACGCGGTTTATGGCGACATCACCGCGCGCGACGTTCTGCATCACGCTGGCGCAGGACACGCGGAATTTATCATCTGCTCGCTGCCGAACATGGTGCTGAAAGGCGCGGACAATTTGAAAATGCTCCGCCAGTTGCGCGAGCTGAATCCCGAGGCAAAAATCATCGTCCACGCCGAGTTACTGGCCGACGTGCCGAAACTTTACGCCGCCGACGCCAGCTACGTCACCGCGCCGCGCCTGCTTGAAGCCGCCGACCTGCTCCAGGTGATTGAGGCGACCGAACAAAACCTGCTGGATCAAAAACGCCAAGCGCAACAAAAGCTTTTGGGGGATCGCCGCGAAATCATCCCCTGACTTTATGAAATCCGTTTCATTGAAATCCGCACTCACCACCGCCATCAAAGCCGCACGCGCCGCTGGCCAAGTCATGCACGCCAACTGGCACAAGCCGAAGCACGTGAACTCCGCCGAAGCCCACGACATCAAGCTGGAACTCGACGTGCAATGTCAGGCCCTCATCGAGAAAATTCTTGCCGCCGCGTTCCCTCAGATTCCCGTGCTCGGCGAGGAAGGCAGCACCGGCGACGTGAATGCCGAGTATCGCTGGGTGATTGACCCGATTGACGGCACGGTGAATTATTTTTACGGCATGCCGCACGCTTGCGTTTCCATTGCCTTGCAGGTCCAAAGCCCAAAGTCCAAAGTCCAAAGTCTAGCTTCGCATGAGTCCGTCGTCGGCGTGATTTACGATCCGTTCACCGATGAAATCTGGACGACCACTAAAGGCCAGCCGACGCGGTTGAACGGGAAAATTGTCCGCGTCAGCAATCGTTCGCGCATCGAAGACGCCGTTATCGCCATGGGATTTTCCAAGAGCCAGGATAATCTCGACAAGAGCATGCCGCACCTGCTCCGCCTCGCACGCCGCGCCAAAAAAATCCGCATTATGGGTTCCGCCGCGCTGGAACTCGTTTACGTCGCCAGCGGACGGCTCGATGCTTACGTCGAGCGCACCATCAATCTCTGGGATGTGGCAGCCGGCATGTTGTTATTGGAAAATGCCGGCGGCGAATTTTACTCATTACCCGCGCCGGGCGGCAAAATGCGGATGTGCGCCGACAACGGTAAGCTGCGGAAGAAAATGCAGATTGGAAGCTTGTTGAAATAACTTCTTTAACCACCAAGGCGCAAAGACACCAAGGATTTATTTTCTTAACTTTGCGCCTTGGTGTCTTGGTGGTAAAAAAACTTTTCCAGCTTCGCCAGCGCCTTCGCGCGATGGCTTAACTGGTTTTTTACATCCTCGCCGAGTTCGGCAAATGACTGAGTAAACCCGTCCGGCACGAACAGCGGATCGTAGCCAAAACCACCCTGCCCGCTCGCGGCGAATTGAATCCGCCCTTCGCACGCGCCGTCAAACAATTGCGGATTGCGGATTGCGGATTGCGGATTGATTTCCGCCAGCGCGATGACGCAGCGAAACCGGCCGGTGCGCTTTTCCAACGGCACTTCTTTCAGCAGGCGCAGCAGCTTGGCGTTGTTGTCCGCGTCTTTGGAATTTTCCATTTTGTCTAACGCGGCGAACCGCGCGGAATGCACGCCGGGCGCACCGTTCAGCGCGTCCACTTCCAGCCCGGAATCGTCGGCCAAAACAAAAAGTGACGTGTGATGAGTGATGAGTGGTGAGCTGGAAAGCCAGCGCGCAAGTTCCACGGCTTTCTTCGTCGCGTTGCCGGCGAAGGTGTCCGCGTCCTCAACGACCGCGGGCACATCGGGAAAATCTTTCAGCGTGAGGCAGCGGAAGTTCGCGCCGAGGATGACCTGAATTTCCCCGACCTTGTGGGCGTTGCGCGTGGCGATCAGTAGCGTCGTAATGCACGGAGATTATCAAAACCGGCTTGCGTTGCAAATTTCCGGGCGCAAAATCAGCGGATGAAATCACGCCTGCTGGTGTCCTTCGCGCTTGGCCTCGCCTTAAATGATCTTCGCGCCGCCGATACGAATGCGCCCGCCACCAACACTGTTGTCGCGCCTTATATTTTGACGCCCGCCGCACCCGCCACGCCACGCATCAATGGCGCGAGTGTTTTCGGCGTGCGCCCCGGCTCGCCGTTTTTATTTACGATTCCGGCAACGGGCGAACGGCCGATGGAGTTTTCCGCCAAAAATCTGCCGCGCGGTTTGAAACTGGACGCCAAGACTGGACACATCACGGGGTCTCTTAAAACCAAAGGAGAATTTGCCGTCACGCTGGGCGCAAAAAATGCCCTCGGCACCGCGGAGAAAAAATTTCACATCGTCTGCGGCGAACAGATTGCGCTCACGCCGGCGATGGGCTGGAACAGTTGGAATCATTACGGCAGCAGCATCACGCAGGACATCGTGTTGCAAAACGCGAAGGCGATGGCGGAGTCCGGACTGATTGACCACGGTTGGAGCTATGTCAACATTGATGACGCATGGCAAGGCGAACGCGGCGGACAATTTCACGGGCTGCAAGGCAACAAAAAATTCCCCGACATCAAGGCGCTTTGCGATCAGATTCACGCGCTGGGTTTGAAATTCGGCATTTATTCAACGCCATTTGAAACCTCCTACGGCAGATTTCCTGGCAGCAGCTCGCAAAATCCCGAAGGCAAATGGAGCAAGCCGACCAGTGATAAAAAAGTCAACGTGATCAAAAGAACCCCGCCGTGGGCCATCGCGCCGTATCATTTCTACACTAACGACGCGAACCAGTGGGCCTCGTGGGGCGTGGATTATTTGAAATACGACTGGAATCCGATTGAAGCGCCGGAGACCAAGGAAATGGCCGATGCGCTGCGCCACAGCGGCCGCGACATCATTTTCAGCTTGTCTAACAATTTGAATCCGACGAACGCGCCGTCCGTTACGCCGCTTGCAAATAGTTGGCGCACGGGCGGCGACATCAGAGCGAGTTGGCAGTCCATGAGCAGCAAGGGTTTTGGACAGGACAAGTGGCAAAGATTTGCTTCACCGGGTCACTGGAACGATCCCGATATGTTAGAGATTGGGGTCAAAAAACAGGATCAGCCAGGCCTGACACCAGACGAGGAATACACCCACATGAGTTTGTGGTGCTTGCTATCCGCGCCGTTACTGCTTGGCTGCGACTTGAGCAAGGCTGACGACTTCACGTTGAGCCTATTGAGCAACGACGAGGTGCTGGCGCTCGATCAGGACGAACTTGGCAGGCAGGCGACCTGCGTTCTCAAGGACGGCGACGTGCGCGTGTATGAAAAAGAACTGGCCGACGGCGGACGCGCGGTTGGGGTTTTTAATCTTGATGCCACGTCGGTGGAATTAAAATTTAATAAATTTGCCAGCCTCGGATTGGTCGGCAAACAGACCGTGCGTGACTTGTGGCGGCAGAAAGATGTCGTCACCGTGGACACCGCGAAAGATTCTTTGCCGCTCACGATTCCCGTCCACGGCGTGATGCTCTACAAATTCACGGCGGTGAAGTGATTCACGCCAGCAATTTGGCTAGCCGGACATGATTGCGCTTATACTCCGTAATCAAAAGGTCATAGTGCCACATTTTGCGCAGCGCGCGGATGGTCAGATAGACCGCCAGCGTGATGAGGCCGAGGTTAATGCCGACCAACGGCACCAGCCAGTGCATGACCTGATTCATCTCGTAAGCTTTGGACGTGGCGATGAGCACGCTCAAGACGGACAACGGGAACGCAAAAATGGCGATGCCGGTGCGCAAAGTGGCCAGTGCCGTGCGCTTCTCCGCCAGCAGCAACTGCATTTCGTTAAACACCATCGCATCCAGCGGCGGGTCCAATTGATCACTCATGGCAAATTGACTCTAGCACAAGTCAGGCGAAGTGGAACAATTTTGCACGTGCGAAAAATAAAAAGGCGAACAGTTTCCTGTTCGCCTTTCGTGTTTCAGATTTGATTTCGCTTAGTAGCGATAATGTTCCGGCTTGTAAGGGCCTTCGACCGGCACGTTGAGATAATCAGCCTGCGCCTTGGTCAGCTTGGTCAGCACGACGCCGATCTTTTCCAGGTGCAAACGCGCGACTTCTTCGTCGAGCTTCTTCGAGAGGCGGTAGACGGCCTTCTCGTATTTGTCCTTATTCGCCCAGAGATCAATTTGCGCGAGCGTCTGGTTCGTGAACGAGTTGCTCATCACGAAGCTCGGATGGCCGGTGGCGCAACCGAGGTTCACGAGGCGGCCTTCGGCGAGCATGTAGATGCTCTTGTTGCCGGGCAGATAATAGCGGTCGTATTGCGGCTTGATGTTTTCCACGCGCACGCCTTTGACTTTCTTGAACGCGTCCACTTGGATCTCATTGTCGAAATGGCCGATGTTGCAGACGATGGCCTGGTCTTTCATCGCGAGCAGGTGCTGCACGGTGATGATGTCGCAGTTGCCGGTGGTGGTGACGTAGATGTCGCCGACGCCGAGCGTGCTCTCGATGGTGTTGACTTCGAAACCTTCCATCGCGGCTTGGAGCGCGTTGATGGGGTCAATCTCGGTGACGACCACGCGGGAACCATAGGCGCGCAACGAATGAGCGCAGCCTTTGCCGACATCGCCGTAACCGCAGACGACGGCGACCTTGCCGGCGAGCATAACGTCGGTGGCGCGCTTGATGCCGTCGGCCAGCGATTCGCGGCAGCCGTAGAGATTGTCGAATTTCGATTTGGTGACAGAGTCGTTCACGTTGATGGCGGGCACGAGCAACTTGCCCGCGTCCTTCATCTGGTAAAGGCGATGCACGCCGGTCGTGGTCTCTTCAGAAACGCCGCGCCAATCCTTGACGATGCGCGTCCAGAGGCCGGGCTTCTCTTTCGCGAGCCGGCGCAGGAGCGCTTTCACAACGGAAACTTCGTGGCTGTCGCCCTTGGATTCGTAGGCCCACTTCGAACCTTTTTCGAGTTCGTAGCCTTTGTGGATGAGCAGGGTGACGTCGCCGCCGTCGTCCACGACGAGTTCCGGGCCTTTGTCGCCGGGGAACAAAATCGCCTTGAGGGTCAGCTCCCAATATTCTTCGAGCGTTTCACCCTTCCACGCGAACACCGGCGTGCCGGTCGCCGCGATGGCGGCGGCGGCGTGGTCCTGGGTGGAGAAGATGTTGCACGAAGCCCAGCGCACGTTCGCGCCGAGGGCGACGAGCGTTTCGATGAGCACGGCGGTCTGGATCGTCATGTGCAACGAGCCGGTGATGCGGACGCCCTTGAGCGGTTTGGACTTCGCGTATTTCTGGCGCACGGACATCAGGCCGGGCATTTCGTGTTCGGCCACGGCGAGTTCCTTGCGGCCCCATTCGGCGAGCGAGAAATCGCGGACGATGTAGTCTTTGCCCTTCGGAGTGAGGGCGGCGTATTTCGCGAAGGTTTCGCTGACGGCCGCGAAGGCGGCCTGGGCGTGACCGTTGCCGTTTAGTTTGACGACGGTGCGGCGTGAAGGAGACAGTTTGATAGTTGCCATAATTATGTTTCGTTAGTAGTTAAATTGCTTTCTTGAGGGCGGCGACTTTGTCGGTCGCTTCCCACGTCAGGGCTTTGTCGCTCTTGCCGAAATGGCCGTAGTTGGTCGTCTTGCTGTAAATCGGCCGGCGCAGGTTGAGCTGGTCAATGATGTCCGACGGCTGGAAGCTGAACACGCGGTTCACCGCGCGCACAATCTTGTCGTTGGAAACGGTGTTCGTGCCGAAGGTTTCGACGTGCACGCTGACCGGGTCAGGATGGCCGATGGCGTAGGCGAACTGAAGTTCGCAACGCGACGCGAGACCCGCAGCCACGATGTTCTTCGCGACCCAGCGGCCCATGTAGGCGGCGCTGCGGTCCACCTTCGTCGGATCCTTGCCGGAGAACGCGCCGCCACCGTGACGGCCCATGCCGCCGTAGGTATCGACGATAATCTTGCGGCCAGTCAAACCGGTGTCGCCCTGCGGTCCGCCGACAACGAAACGGCCAGTGGGGTTGATGAGAAATTCGGTCTTGGGCGTGAGCAAATTCTTCGGGAGAACTTTCTTGATGACGTTCTCGATGCAGAATTTTTCGATCTCGGCGTGTTCCACGTCCGCACTGTGTTGCGTGGAGATGACGACGTTGGAGATGGCCACGGGCTTGTCGTTTTCATAGACGACGGAGACCTGTGACTTCGCATCCGGCCGCAACCACGCCGCGCCACCCGCCTTGCGGATGCGCGTGAGTTCGCGACCGAGACGATGAGCGAACATGATCGGGGCCGGCATGAGTTCGCGGGTTTCATTGCACGCGTAACCGAACATCAAACCCTGGTCGCCCGCGCCTTGCTTCGCGGTCTTCTTGCCTTTGGCCTTCTTGGCATCCACGCCCTGCGCGATGTCGGGGGACTGCTGCGTCACGATGACGTTGACGAAAACTTTGTCCGCATGAAACACGTCGTCGTCGTTGACGTAGCCGATTTCGCGAATCGCATCGCGGGCGATCTTCACGAAATCAAGCTTGGCCTTGGTGGTGATCTCGCCGCCAATGATGGCGATATTCGACTTCACATAGGTTTCGCAGGCAACGCGACTGAACTTGTCCTGCGCGAGGCAGGCGTCCAGCACGGCATCGGAAATGGTATCGGCGACTTTGTCCGGATGGCCTTCGCCCACGGATTCAGAAGAGAAGATGTAACGGTTGCTCATTTAATTTTATGGTTTAACGCCAACAACATATTGACGTATCTGGATAAGATGATATAACAGATTTCAGATGCGTCAAACGGTTTCCTGAAATAATTTTGGCGCGGGAACAAAACCATGTCCTCCACCTTAAAATCGCTCCGTGCCTTGTCCGACCCGACGCGCCTGCGCCTCGTCGCGCTCCTCGAACGCGAGGAACTTTCGGTCAACGAACTTCAGGAAGTGACGCGCCTCGGCCAATCGCGCATCTCGACGCACCTCGGCTTGCTCGCGGATTGCGAGATGGTCAGCTCGCGCCGCGACGGCAAACGGACGTTCTACAAGCTGAACCCGAACGCCGATGCCGTGGCGGGGGAATTCATTCAACTTGCGATCCGCGGCGCGCATGAACTGGTCGAACATTCTCACGACCAGATCAATCTCAAGCGCGTCCTTGCCCGCCGCAAAGAGCAAGCGCAGGTTTATTTCAACCAGGTCGCCGGCCGCTTCGACCGCGTTTATGGTCCAGGCCGCTCGTGGCAGGCGTTCGGACATCTGCTGTTGAGAATTCTTCCACCGATCACCGTCGCCGACCTGGGCGCGGGCGAAGGCCTGTTGAGCGAACTGCTCGCACGCCGCGCAAAGAAAGTCATCGCCGTGGACAACTCGGAAAAGATCGTCGCGTTCGGTGCCGCCAAGGCGAAGAAGAACAGCTTAAAAAATTTGGAGTTTCGCCTCGGCAATCTGCAAAATCCGCCGATTGATGCGGGCAGCGTGGACCTCGTTATCTTGAGCCAGGCGTTACACCACGCCGAAGATCCGGCAGCGGCCCTAACCACCGCGGCAAAGTTGTTGAAGCCGCACGGCCAGATTTTGATTCTCGATTTGCTCAAACACAACTTCGAGAAAGCCCACGAACTTTATGGCGACCGCTGGCTGGGTTTCGCCGAAAGTGATTTGCATCGCTGGCTCGAGGAAGCCGGTTTTAAGAAGATCGAGATCAGCATCGTCGCCGCCGAAGAACAGCCGCCTCACTTCCAAACCATTCTGGCAGGCGCGGAAAAATCGTAGCGGCGCGTCGGCAGACCGCCGCAAACTTTCTGGAGATGGCGGCTTTCTGCCGAAAGCCGCTACGCCACAATCAAGTTCACCATCCGCTTGGGCACGATGATGACTTTTTTGATGGCTTTGCCGGCGATGAATTGCTGCACTTTCTCGGAAGCTTTTGCCGCCGCTTCAATGGTCGCATTATCGGCATCCATGGCCACCTTGATGGTGTCACGGAACTTGCCGTTCACCTGCACTGGCAATTCAATCTCGCTCTCGACAAGCAAGGCCGCGTCATACTTCGGCCACGGCGCGTAAGCCAGCGACGGCGCGGTTTGACCGAACGTGCCATGCAGGCGCGACCAGAGTTCCTCCGCGATGTGCGGCGCGAACGGCGCAAGCAATTGCAAAAACGGTTTCATCACCGACAACGGCTTCGTCTGCCACGTCATCGCTTCATTGGTGAAAACCATCATGGCCGAGATGGCGGTGTTGAAGCGCATGCCGTCCAAATCTTCCGTTACTTTCCTGATGCACGCGTGAAGCGTCTTGAGTTGTGCAGGCGACGCGGCGATATCCGTGATGCCGCCATCGAGCATGATCAAATCCAGCAATTCTCCGTGTCTCTGTGCCTCTGTGGTTGTCTCGGCTTGTTCAAAAGCGGTCTCAGATTTTTCATCCACGAACAAGCGCCACACGCGGCCGAGGAAACGATACACGCCCTCGACGCCTTTGGTATTCCACGGCTTCGTGTCCTGCAACGGGCCCATGAACATCTCGTAAAGCCGGAACGCATCCGCGCCATATTCCACGAGCACGTCGTCAGGATTCACCACGTTGCCGCGCGACTTCGACATCTTCTGGCCGTCCTCGCCGAGAATCAGGCCCTGATTGACGAGCTTGTAAAACGGTTCTGGCGTCGCGACGTGGCCGAGATCGAACAAAACCTTGTGCCAGAAACGCGCGTAAAGCAGATGCAACACGGCGTGTTCCGTGCCGCCGACGTAGAGGTCAACGCCCGCCGCCTTGCCATTCGACGCCATCCAATAATTGTCCGCGTCCTTGCCGACGAACGACTGCGCATTCTTCGCGTCGGTGTAACGGAGATAATACCAGCAGGAACCGGCCCATTGCGGCATCGTGTTCGTCTCGCGCGTTGCATCAGGGATTTCGTTTAGCCATTCCTTCGCGCGGGCCAACGGCGGCTCGCCGCCAGCAGTGGGTTTGTAATCTTCGAGCGTAGGCGGCAGCACGGGCAACGCACTTTCCGGCAACGCTTCGTGGTAGAGATTTCCAGCGGCATCTTTTTTCCAAATGATCGGAAACGGCTCGCCCCAGTAACGCTGACGGCTGAACAGCCAGTCGCGCAATTTGTAATTGATGGTGCGCTTGCCGAGTTTTTTGTCTTCGAGCCAGGCGGTGATTTTCTTTTTGGCTTCGGCGGTTGGAAGGCCGCTGATGAAGCTGGAATTGATGGCTATTCCTTCCTCAACAAAGGGGAGCGCGCCCGCCTCGGGCGCAGCGGCGGACGCCCCGTCCGCCGCGATGGGTGGTGTGGCGTGGCTTGAAGCATTCGCGCGTCCCGTGTTGCCAGCGAGGGCGCTGGCAACTGCGCCCGAGGCGGGCGCGCTCCCGACGACCTGGACAATCGGCAGGTTAAATTTTTTGGCGAATTCAAAGTCGCGTGTGTCATGCGCGGGCACAGCCATGATTGCGCCTGTGCCGTAACTGGCGAGGACGTAATCGGCAATCCAGATTTGAATTTTCTCCCCGTTGACGGGGTTGATGGCGTAAGCACCGGTGAACACGCCGGTTTTTTCCTTGGCGAGTTCGGTGCGTTCCAAATCCGATTTTCCGGCCGCGTAGGCTTTGTAATCTGCGACTGCTTTCTCTTGTTCTGGCGTTGTAATGTGCGCAACCAATGAATGCTCCGGCGAAAGAACGCAGTAAGTCGCGCCGAAAAGAGTGTCAGGCCGAGTCGTAAAAACTGTAAAATAAACTCCACCCGTATCAGAAATTTTGAATTTAACTTCTGCCCCCTCGCTGCGCCCAATCCAATTCACCTGCATTTGTTTCAGCGAGTCGCTCCAATCAATTGTGTCGAGGTCTTGCAGTAACTTTTCAGCGTAAGCCGTAATCCGAAGCATCCATTGACGCATTGGCTTGCGAATGACGGGAAAACCGCCGACTTCACTTTTGCCATCAATCACTTCTTCATTGGCTAAAACTGTTCCGAGTTCTGGACACCAGTTCACCGGCGCTTCGCTAACATAGGCAAGCCGATGTTTGTCGCGATGAATTCTTTTCTTTTCTTCAATTGTCTGAGGACGAATGAAATGAAACGGCTCTCCTTTTACCCGATCAATTTCAGGATATTCTTCTACTTTCTCAAGCCAGTCTGGGTATTCAAGAGTTTCAATCGGCTCGGCCTTGTTCGTTTCAGAATTGAACCACGAATTGTAAAGCTTCAGGAAAATCCACTGCGTCCATTTGAAATATTCCACGTCCGTCGTGGCGAGTTCGCGCGACCAGTCGTAGCTGAAGCCGAGGCTTTTGATCTGGCGCGTGAAGTTGGCGATGTTCGCCTCGGTCGTGACGCGCGGATGCTGGCCGGTTTTGACGGCGTATTGCTCGGCGGGCAGGCCGAACGAATCCCAGCCCATCGGATGCAGCACGTTAAAACCGACGGCGCGACGATAGCGCGCTAGAATATCCGTGGCCGTGTAGCCCTCGGGATGCCCGACGTGCAAGCCCGCGCCGCTCGGATACGGAAACATGTCGAGGATGTAAAATTTGCTGGGGAGATTTTCGGCACTGGCAGTTTTACCTTCAAGTCCGTGGCGCTTGGAGAAAGGGTGCCCGTGCGGAAGCACCTCGCCGGGATTGAAGGCGCGAAAAGCTTGCTGCTGTTCCCAAGTCTGTTGCCACTTGGGTTCGATCAGGTGAAACGGATATTGTCGGCGGCTGCTGGACATAGAGCCGCAAATACTACGCGAAATGACGCCGGACTCAATCGCGGAGTTAAGCGGCAGAGTT
>CAIXFY010000059.1 GCA_903918885.1 uncultured Verrucomicrobia subdivision 3 bacterium | reverse complement strand
AGACCGATGACGAGTTGTAAAACCAGGCTCAACAACACCGGCGGAACAGGCAGGCCGAAAATTTCCGGCGGGCTGTTCCAATCGGTTCCGTAATCGTGTTTTCCCGGCGGATGTTCGCTGAAAAGGTTTCCAATGCCGTAGATGGGCAGGAGAAAATCAAACAGCATCCGGCTGGGAGCCATGAACGTAAAGGGCCACAGAAAAAACAATCCTAGAAAAATCAGCAGTCCCAGCGAGCGTTGAAACGCCATGCCGCAGAGCAGTCCGAGCAGCCCGAAAAAGAGAGCCGTGCTGGCGACAAGCGTTTGCGTGCCGATCCAAAGCGTGATAGGCAACCGTCCTAGAAGAACGATAATCAAGCCGAAACCGGCGAGCGCCAGCGCCATGTAAAATTCCCGCAGCGCCGAACCAAACCAGTAGCCGACGAGGATTTGCGCGGGTTTCAACGGCGTCAGGCGGTTGCTGTCCCACAGTCCGGCCTTCCGGTCTTCCGTCAGGGCGCGGGAGATGGCGCTGAAGCCGCCAATGACGATCACTAGAATTTCCACGCCGACAATCCAACCGTAAAAAGCCTTTCCCGCCGCCTGCGGCGTCTTGAAGCTATTGAAAAGGTGGTCGTTCAATTCGCGCAGGCTTTCCAAAAGTCCCAGCAACAAACAGAAGCCGATGAGCGCGGCAATCAGGACGGCCGCCAGCATGCCGTTGCGATGGACGAGCCGTTTGCGGGTGATGAAAATGGGGTTCTCGGAAAGTTTCATCACATCAACTCCTTCGCACCAGATTGCAAAAAGATTTGTTCCAAATCATCGCCGACGCCACGCCATTCGGCGATGCGGACGCCTTGATTGACGAGGGTTTTAAGCAGTTCATCGAGCGCTTCCGTTTCGCCGGCGAACTCAAAAATCGCGCCCGCGCCGGCGGTTTCCAGAATCTTGACCGGCGCGCTTTTCAAAATTTCCATTGCCCTGTCCGCTTCGCCGCGCCATTTGACGGACATGCGCCGCGTCGACATTTGCTGGCTGAGGTCGGCGATGCTGCCGAACTGCACCAACTTGCCGCGCTCCATGATGGCGGCCTTGTTGCAGAAGCCGGAAAGCTCGGTGAGGATGTGCGACGAAATTAAAACAGCTTTGCCCGCGTCGCGCAGTTGCAAAAGAATTTTCCGCAGTTCGATGCGTCCCAACGGGTCGAGGCCGCTGGCGGGTTCGTCGAGCAGCAAAACCTGCGGGTCGGGCAGCAGCGTCTTGGCGAGGACGAGGCGTTGCTTCATGCCGCGTGAAAGTTCTTCGCACAATGAATCGCTTTTGTCCGTGAGCCAGGTTAGTTCGAGGCAGTCGTCAATGCGCTGGGCGCGGTTGGGCACGTCGAAGGCGCGGGCGTAGTGTTCGAGAAATTCCGTCGTCGTGAGCTGGTCGTAGGTCGGGCAGAAATCCGGCATGAAACCGAGACGGCGTTTCAATTCATCCGGCTCGCTCGCGAGTTCGTGGCCAGCCACGCGCACCGAGCCGCGCGTGAATTCCTGCAGGCCGGAGATGGCGCGCATCGTCGTGGTCTTGCCCGCGCCGTTCGGGCCGATGAGGCCGCAGACATCGCCCGGATCCAGTGTGAGCGATAAACCGTTGACCGCGACCACGGCAGGAAAATCCACGCGCAGATGCTCAATGGTCAGCAACGGTTCGGGCATGGGGCGACTTTAGTTTTATTGTTTGGAAACGCAAGCGGGAATTGCCGCCGCTAAGCGCGGTTATTCGTGGTTGATTTCATTTTGCCGAGTTAAACACGGAGCCGAGCATAAACCCTAGCCAGACGGCAATCATACACAACAGCACGGACAGCAGAACATTTCCGCCGGCGTAAAGCCATTCGCGCTCGCGCAGCAGGTTCAGCGTTTGCAGGCTGAACGAGGAGAACGTCGTGTAGCCGCCGCAGACGCCGATCATAAGGAACTGCGTGACGAACGAACGCGACTGCGGGTCGACCCGACCTTCGGGCAGCGCCAGTCCGGCGAAAATTCCGATGAGCAGCGAGCCGGAGACGTTCACGGCGAGCGTGCCCCACGGAAACGCCGCGCCGAACTTGCCGGCCACGACGCCGTTGAGCGCAAACCTTGCCACGCTGCCCAGCGCGCCGCCGAGGGCGACCCAAAGATACGCAATACTCATAAAATCCTCATCGAATCCAACGCGGCGATGATGCGAAAATTTCCGGCGGCAAGCGAATGAATTTTCCAAACGCGCTTGTCGCAGTGAATCAAATCAATCTCGACGGAGCATCAATGGGGAGGTAGCGTGCCTCACATGAAGCGGCTTTTGGAATTTTTCAGTCCCGACCGGGCCACTGCCGTTGGCTTCATTCTATTTTTGGTTTGTGTGCCGTTTTTCGTGTTCTGCCGGACACATCACTTCTGTATGTTTGGCCATCTTCAGGATGCGGTGACTGTTTGGGATACGGTCAACGACTGGTTTTGGCGGTTTGGTTTCTGTGGTTCCATTATCTTGGGTTTCAGGAGTGGAATCACCTTTCGCTATGTCTTTACCTTTGCCCTGGCGGTCGGGTTTTTAATGATTGCCAGTCCGCTGAACTTGGGTGGCATCTTGATTTTTCCCGTCACCGGCGCGGCGTGTCTGTTTGCTCTGGCCAGTTTGGCAGGGTGGATTGATTGACAAGCATGTCGGCCAGCGGTCGGTGGCAATTTAATTCTCATCTTCACTTCAGGTTAAAACTACGCCAATCACAATGCCTGTCTTGACTCATTGCTCCGGCAATTTATCATGGCGGCTCGTTTTTATTCTAAATTTAAAAATCAAACTATGAGCAAAATCGTTGATATCCAGGCGCGCCAAGTCCTCGACTCGCGCGGTAACCCCACCGTTGAAGCTGACGTGAAATTGTGCTGCGGCACGATTGGTCGCGCAGCCGTCCCGTCCGGCGCGAGCACCGGCGAACACGAAGCCATCGAACTTCGCGACGGCGACAAAAAAGTTTATCTCGGCAAAGGCGTGACCAAAGCCGTCGCCAATGTGAACGGCGCGATCAAGAAAGCGCTCATCGGCCATTGCATCTGCGACCAAGTGGGCATTGACGCCGCCATGCTCAAGCTCGACGGCACGGAAACGAAAGCCAAGCTCGGCGCGAACGCCATTCTCGCCGTTTCGCTCGCCGCCGCCAAAGCCGCCGCGCAGTCCAAGGGCATGCCGCTCTACCGCTACATCGGCGGCACGAACGCCAAAGTTCTCCCCGTGCCGATGGCCAACGTCATCAACGGCGGCGCGCACTCCGATGCGCCGATTGATTTCCAGGAATTCATGATCCAGCCGCACGGCTTCAACACCTTCAGCGAAGGCTTGCAGGCGATCACGGAAATTTTCCACGCCCTCAAGAGCGTGTTGAAGAAACGCGGCCTCTCCACCGCCGTCGGTGACGAAGGCGGTTTCGCGCCGAAGCTCAACAGCGTGGAAGACGCCATCGAATCCATTCTCGAAGCGACCAAGAACGCGGGCTACAAGGCCGGCAAGCAGATTTATCTCGCGCTCGACGTGGCCGCTTCCGAGTTCTACAACCACGACGGCACTTACACCTTCAAGAAATCCACCGGTAAGACCATCACCGGCGAAGAGCTCGTGAATTTCTACGCCAAGCTCGTCGCGAAATATCCGATCGTCTCCATCGAAGACGGTTGCGCCGAGGGCGACTGGAAACATTGGAAGCAACTCACCGATAAGATCGGCGACAAGGTCCAGCTCGTCGGCGACGATCTGTTCGTCACGAACGTCAAGTTCCTCCAAAAAGGCATTGATACCGGCACGGCGAATTCGATTCTCGTCAAAGTGAACCAGATCGGTTCGCTCACCGAGACGCTCGACGCCGTGCAGCTCGCGCAATTCCACGGCTACACCGCCGTCCTCTCGCATCGCTCCGGCGAAACCGAGGACGCGACCATCGCCGACATCGCCGTGGCGACGAACTGCGGCCAGATCAAGACCGGTTCCTTGAGCCGTTCCGACCGTCTGGCGAAATACAACCAATTGCTCCGCATCGAACAGCAACTTGGCAAGAACGCCGTGTATGCCGGTTTGACCGCGCTGAAGAAGGTGAAGTAAAGTCCTTGCGGACGGCCACCGTCCAAAAATTCAAAAACCGGAAGCGAAGAAATTCGTTTCCGGTTTTTTGTTTACTAAATAAATTCGGCCAATAAACGGCAATTTTCAGAGCATGGATTTCTGCGCGGCAGTTTGTTCTTCTCGGCTTTCTTGAAGCCAAGTCTTGTAGACGAGCTTGATGCCAAGAGCCTCACTCTTAACTCGAATTTTGGCATGAATTTCCTTCAGTTCTTCATACAACACTGCCGCCATTTTTTTTGGATCGCCAATCACGCAGTCAAACGACAGCTTCATATCCGCGAATTTTGTCTCAAATTCTTGAAGCAGTTCCACAATGTCAGAAAACTTGTCAAATGCCGAAGAAGAAATTGAAGCGACAATCTCACAGTAACTATTGGTCCAAAACGGCAACGCAACGTGGAATGTCTCCCGTTCGCCAAGATAAAAATCACGCTTACCAATGGTGACGATATGTTTTGGGTCGGCATTAGGAATAAGTTCCCGCGTTGCCGGTTTTTCCATCCACCTAATTTTTCCATCCACCTTTTTTATGGCGCGCTCAAGCTCCTTGACGATGGCACGTTCAAATCGTTCACGCTTGCTTCGCTTGTCTTGTCGCTCCCGTATCAGAGTGATGAGCAAGCTCACCATAACGCCGATTATACCAGACAATATTACATTCATGGGCTTTTCAGTTGTTTAACTCAATTCTATATTCTTGCGCAAATAAGCATTGTGAAGCGAAGAAATTCGTTTCCGGTTTTTTGTTTAAAACAACAATCGGAACATTAAATTGCATAGTCCTGATTGGTATTTGGAATAATTGCAGCCAAAAAGAACGTCAAATTCTCCGCAAATTGCTCAAATTGATTTTTGAAACGCAAGACATCAGTTGAATGACGCTGCCACCATCGCCACGCCGCCGAGGAACGGCGTGATTTCCCTCTGCTTGCGTGCGTAAAGCAGGTAGTCGCCCGCCACCGCCGCATTCCAAAACCCGCGTAAAATGAGTTGCGCGGCCATTTTTCAACCTTGGGAAACCATTTCCCAATATCAGGAAATGCTTTATTAACCTTGGGCAATCATTTTTTTAGTTTGGGAAATGATTTCCTAACCTTGGACAATGGTTTTTCAGGGTTGTGGAGACATTTTCAGACTCCGGTAGAGTCCGGCCAAGATTGAAAAACCCCTTCCCAAACTTGGGAAATGATTCTGAGAAGTTGGGATATTCTTGTTTTAAAACATCCGCCGGCACCGTGAGGTTAAAAGATAGGACACCGCATTTGCCAAACCTTTTCCCAACCTCTTGGAGCGGATTAAATAAGTCGTGGCATTGGTTGCCTTAAACAAACCAGCACCAGCCCCGCCGCATCCTGCGCGAAGGCAAACCCCTCACCCGTCCTTGTGGACAGGCGATGCCTCCCCGAATCCGAGCGCAATCGGCACTATTCGTTCGGCGGATTGGCATTCTGGCTGGCATTCTCAATTTCTTGAACCGACTGTTTTTTGCCTTTGATTTTTTTATTCTCCGGACGCGGATCCGTTTTGCCGGCGGCGGGATTGAGTTGGTTGAGCACGGTTTGCAGGCGCTGGCGGGCGGCGGAGGCCTCAAGGTTTTCCGGATTGGCGGCCACGAGCGGCTCGGCAAACGGCGCCTGATGCATGTCGAACAATTCTCCGGATTGATTCATTTTCCAATT
>CAIXFY010000058.1 GCA_903918885.1 uncultured Verrucomicrobia subdivision 3 bacterium | reverse complement strand
TCTTCATGGATTGTTCCGCGCAAAGTCCCAAGGGCCGCGTCAGTTTTTGCTACGACCGCGCGGCGTTGGATTCGCGCAAGGAACACAAACCCAAAAACTGCGTCCTGGATGCGGCGGCGGACCTGGGCGTGGAGGTGTTGACGGAGGAGGAATATTTCGCACTGCAAAAGCTGGGCGAGTTCGACACGAAGTCGTCAAGCTGGCTGCGCACGCCCCCGGAGATCCGCGAACTCGGCGGCGCGATTTATGGGGATCGCCGTTACAACCGTGTCTTCATCGGTCACAACGGCGCGGAGTCTTACTACAGCGGGCGCGGTTTCCGGGGTTCGCTGAGGGTTTGAACACAGGCACAGATTGCACTGATTAACACGGATTCAATCCGTGAAAATTCGTGGAATCCGTGTCGATCCGTTACGAATGGAGTGCCGGTGAAAAATTTCAGCCCCAAGCCGCGAGAATCGCTTCTGCCTTCACGACTTGTGCGGCAGAACCGGTAAAGGCGAAGCGAAATTTTCCCGCGCGGCGCGTAATCAGGACTTCGATGGTGTCGAGGCCATTATTTTTCATCGCGAGGCAGAGTTGCTTATTGATTTCGTGGTGGCTGTGCTGTTGGAGGCTTTTGCTCATGCTCCAGCTTCAGTGCGCGACAACGGCATAGCAATGTTAAACGCCGTTTAATTCAATCCCGGTTTACGCCTTTTTGACGAAACACGCCTTCAAACCGACAGCGATACCGTCCACCTTGCAGGAGATTTCATGGTCGCCGTCCACCAAACGGATGGGTTTGGATTTCGAACCACCTTTGAGCACTGATGTGCCGCCAAGTTTCAAATCTTTGATGAGGATGACGCAATCGCCATCGGCAAGGACATTGCCGTGGGCATCTTTTACGACGCGCGGACCGTCGGCCACTTCGGGCGCAGCTTCGCGCGGCCATTCATGACCGCAGGTGACACATTCCCATTTGTCGGGGAATTCCAAAACTTCGGTCATCTCGCACATCGGGCAGGCAGGTTTGCTCATAAACCGAGAGCTTAACCTGCTTTCAATGACCGACTCAAGCGTCGTAACATTTTTTGTCGGCGGCACGTCTGAAATGGCATGAATAAATTTCTCGGCACCTTGATGACGCTGCTGTTGGCAGCACCGCTGGCGCGCACGGCAGAAAATTTGCAGACGCTGAATTTTACCGTGGACGGCGTGGCGCGCACGGCGCTGGTGTATGTGCCGGCGGCGGCGAAAACGAATCACACCCCGGTCGTCTTCGTTTTTCACGGTCATGGCGGTAACGCCCGTCAGGCGGAACGCAGCTTTCACATCGAGCGCGAATGGCCGGAAGCCATCGTAGTTTATATGCAGGGACTACCAACCGTCGGGCAGTTGACCGATCCGCAGGGAAAACTGCCCGGTTGGCAGGCAGCGACAGGCAATAACGCCGACCGCGACTTAAAATTTTTTGACGCCGTGCTGGCGCGGTTGAAACAGGATTATAACGTGGATGCGAAACGCATCTACGCGACGGGCCATTCCAATGGCGGCGGTTTTACCTACTTGCTCTGGCTGACGCGTGACGAGGTGTTTGCCGCCGTCGCGCCCTGTGCGGCCGTGGCGAAATACGCGATGCAGTTGCCGCCGAAGCCCGTCCTGCACATCGCCGGTGAGAAAGATTCGCTGGTGAAATTTTCTTGGCAGAAGCTGATGATGGAGTCGCTGCGGAAAATCAATAACTGCGACGCAACCGGTGAACCTTGGGCCAAAGACTGCACGTTGTATCCGTCAAAAAACGGCGCGGCGGTGGTGACTTTCATTCATCCGGGCGCCCATGTAGTGCCGACGTCGGCACCAGCGCTGATTGTAAAATTCTTCAAGGAACATCCGGGCGGAACCGCAAAATAACCGGGCGCTAGGAGGCTTATTCTTTTTTGCGTTCGTTCAACGTGCGTTCGATTCGACTATCCGGCACCAGCCAGAGAATGGCGACGAAGATGAAGAGCGCGTGCGAAATATACGGACTCACAAACGCGAGCGGAATGGCCGCGAGATAGCAAAGCGGCGAAATATTTTCTTTCCAACGATTGCCAATGGCGCGCGCGAGTAACGAATCTTTGCCCTGCTGCCGGATAATGGAATGTTCCAAAATGTAATAGGCCACGCCGGCCATCATCAGGACGAAGGCGTAAACCGCCGTCGGCGCGGGCGCGAGGTGATTCGCGCCGACCCACGCGGTGGTGAACGGAAACAGCGAGAGCCAGAAGAGCAGGTGCAAGTTCGCCCACAAGATGCCGCCGGTGACTTTTTCCGTGGACTGGAACATGTGATGATGGTTGTTCCAGTAAATCCCGACGTAGATGAAGCTCAACAGATAGCTCAGCAGCACGGGAATCAGCGGCTTCAAATCAGCCAGCCCGTCGGCATGCTCGGGCACGTGCAGCTCCAGCACCATGATGGTGATGATAATCGCGATGACGCCGTCGCTGAACGCTTCGAGCCGATTCTTTTCCATGCGGCGATTTTAGGGAAGTGGCGGCAGCGTCGCAATCGCCGCGTGAAGTTTTGAGGGAAAAATCTGTCGCTCCTGAATTATATTCAGGAGCGACAGCAAACGGCAGGCGTTACTTTTTCTTGCCGGCGGCGGATTTCGCGGCGGCGGCAGCGCTTTTCTTTTGGTTGGCGCTGGTGGCTTTCGCGTTTTTCTGGCCGGATTTTTTCTGTGTGGCTTTCGGGGATTTGTCGCCCATAACTTTATTTTGGTTCTGCGGATTGACTGGCCTGCGGCATGGAATTTTCTCCGGAAGGCAGGGCATCGTGCGCTGCGGCCGGCTGATTGTAAATGACCGAGGCGAATTTATTTCCCGCTGCGGCTGATGCGGACTTCGACGCGATACGTAATTCGCACCAGCAAATCGCCGCGGCCACCGCGCGCTTTTGGCAAACCTTCGTTCGCGATGCGGACGATTTCATTCCGGCCGACACCGCGGGGAATCGGCACGCGCACCATCGAGCCGGTCAGCCCGCGCACCATTTCCGTGCCGCCTTGCGCAGCCCGCTCTGCTTTGATTTTCAAATCGCAGCGCAAATCGGAACCGCGCGTTTTGAAACGGAAGTTCGGTTGCGCCTTCACGCGCAATTGCACGAAGCCGCCAAAAGATTCGTCGCGCGGAATCTTGAAACGCGTGCCCGGCGCGGTTTCCGGCGGCACGATTAGTTCGTAAACTTCTGCGCCGTTAGGGTTGGCGGGATCGTGGATGCGAACTTCGCGTTTGGTGCCGCGCAAAAAATCTTCCAGCGACAAATTTACATCTTGCGAAACATTGCGCTGGATTTTTGCCGCGCGCGCGGGAGCGGAGGATTGTTTCGGCACGTCGAGTTCGCGGTCGTAGGCGGCGCGCAAATCAGGATCGCTTAAAGTTTCGTAGGCGGCATTCAGTTCCTGCGTGCGTGCGACGGCGGCGGGCGAATGCGGATTTAAGTCGGGATGAAACTGTTTGGCCAGCACGCGGTAGGCGGCGCGGATTTGCGCGAGCGTGCACCGGCGGTCGAGGCCGAGCGTGGCGTAATGGTCTGGCAAAGCGGATTTCAACTCGGCGAAGTTAGAGAATTTTCTACCGTCGCGCCACCCAGTTAATTGCGTGCTATTGCTTCAATGTCTGTTACCATGCTCGGCTATGTCATTCCAAGTGCTTGGCCTTGACGCCAAGATTTTGCGCGCCGTTTCGGAAGCCGGCTACACCGAGCCGACGCCGATTCAGAGTGCCGCCATCCCGCCGATTGTCGCCGGCCATGACCTCATCGGCATCGCGCAGACGGGCACGGGAAAGACGGCGGCGTTCACGTTGCCGATTCTGACGCGACTCGCGGCGCTGCCGCCAAATCCGCGGCGTTGCACCAAAGTTCTTGTCATCGCACCAACACGCGAACTCGTCGTGCAGATTGATGAAAACATCAAGGCCTACGCCAAGCATCTGCCGCTCACGGTCGCAACGGTTTTCGGCGGTGTCGGCGAACAACCTCAAATCCGCGCGTTGCGTTCGGGCACGGATGTCGTAGTCGCGTGTCCGGGACGGCTGCTGGATTTGATGGGGCAGCGCGCGGCGGATTTTTCGCAGTTAAAATTTCTTGTCCTCGACGAAGCGGACCGCATGCTGGACATGGGCTTCCTACCTTCCATCCGCAAAATCGTCCAAGCCTTGCCGAAAGTGCGACAGACGCTGATGTTTTCCGCCACACTCTCGAAAGAGATTGAGCAGCTCACGCACGAATTCCAGCGCGCGCCGAAAATTGTTCAAATTGGCCGCCGCGCGAATCCGGCGGAGACCGTCACGCAGTTCGTCTATGAAGTGCCAAAGCACTTGAAGCCCGCACTGCTGCAACATTTATTGCAAGATCCGAAAATGGAAATGGTTTTGGTTTTCTCGCGCATGAAACACGCGGCGGATCGCGTCGCACGGCAGCTTGAGCAAAAAGGAATTCGCTGCGCCACGCTGCATTCCAACCGTTCGCAGAACCAGCGGCTGAAGGCGCTAAAGGATTTTAAATCCGGTGCGGTGCGTGTGCTGGTGGCGACGGACATTGCGGCGCGGGGTATTGACGTGGACGGCATTTCGCACGTGGTGAATTATGATTTCCCGATGCACGTCGAAGATTATATTCACCGCATCGGCCGCACCGGTCGCGCGAATCAAATCGGTGACGCAATTAGTTTCGTGACGAATGAAGACCACGGCGAACTGCGCGCGCTGGAACGTTTTATCGGGCGTGGCATCGTGCGAAAGAAGGCGGAGGGATTTAATTATGCCGCCGCTGTGCCGCCTTATAATCCGGCGGAGGAGGGAAGACATTTTTCACAGCCGCGCCAGCAAGGTCGCCCGCAGCGTTCGGGGCAATCATCGCGTCCGGGGCAGCCGCGTCCGCAGTCGCACGGTGGCGATTCGCGGCAGGAACATTCCGGTCGGCGGCGTTGGGGACGGTAACGGCAACTCAATGCAGTGGTTTATGCCGGTCTTTATCTTTTTTGCGATGTCGATGAGTGTCGATGAAGAGTAAGACGGAAAGAATCAGCCCGCCAACGAGTAGAACGATGATCAGGGGTTGGTGCTGCCATATTTCAGACACAAAGGCAAAGAAGTCTTTGAAAAAATCTGAATTCATCTAAAGCGACCTTACATCAGTCCGCCTAAAAATCAAAAGTGGAAAATTTCTTTCGCCGTATGGGTTGGCCTTCGACGGGAGTCGGTGATTTGACTTCTACGCGGATTCTGGCGGCAGAGATTCCACCGGTTTTGGCGAGATGAGGACGGCGCCTTTGAGCAGGCGGCAGAAATCTTTTTTGCTGGTGTGCTGGTGCGTGCCGCCGGTGAATTTGAGATTGGTGGCGGACTTGTAACCGACTTCGAGGCGTTTGAGTTCGACGATGCGGACGTATTGCGCGCCGCACTGCCAGACCTGACCTTGTTGAAGTTTGAGCGCCACGGAATTTTGGAAGTCTGTCTCTCCCGAGGTTCAAGTCGGGAGAGACAGATGAAGACTACTTCTTCTTGGACTTGACGGCGGGTTTCTTTTTCGCCGCGCTCTTGACCTTCGCTTTAACTTTCGCTTTTGCTTTAGCCATAACTGTGTTTTTTCAGGGTTTACAGAACTGCGGTATAGAAGTTTCCCCGCAGGCGTGACGGCATCATGCTGGCTGGCGCGACGATTGTAAATAGCCGTTCTTCGGTTCGTCGGCCATCGTTTGCGGGATTTATCCTCCAAAGATAGTTGTCGATATAGTTTGCCATGAAGGCGAAACCTGCGATGATGAGTTTGTCTGTTAGATAGCTAGTCTCTTTCAAAGGCATGGTGAATCTTCAAGTGAACTTGTTTCAGTGATGATTTTAGACCCGACGTTCGGGAACAGTCTGTGGAAAGTTTCGGTTAGTCGGACAGTAAAACATCAATGAGCAATAAACTATTCGTAGGAAATCTTTCCTTCAATACCACTGAAAACGACCTCAACGACGCGTTCGCGCAGTTCGGCACGGTCACGGAAACCAACCTGATGATGGATCGCATGACCAATCGCCCCCGTGGCTTTGGTTTCGTGACGATGTCGTCCGCTGAAGAGGCCCAGAAGGCCATCGAAGGCATGAACGGCAAAGACATGGACGGTCGCGCCCTCACGGTCAACGTCGCCAAACCCCGCGAAGAGCGTCCCCCCGGCGGCGGCGGTGGTCGCCGTGAATTCGGCGGCGGCGGCGGCGGTCGTAATCGCTACTAATCTGACCTAGTCAGAATTTCACGGCGGGGTTCGGGTGAACCGAATCCCGCCTTTTCTTTTTAATTTTCAAATCCGTTTTCCCATGGCTGCCCCCACCAAAGAAGAACACATCGAAGTCGAAGGCCGCGTCACCACGGTGCTGCCCGGCACGATGTTTCGCGTTGAACTCGAAAATAAGCATGTGGTGCTCGCCACCATCTGCGGCAAGATGCGCAAACGCTGGGTGCGGCTCACGATCGGTGATCGCGTAAAAATGGAGATGTCGCCCTACGACTTGAACAAGGCGCGCATCACTTGGCGGCTGAAGTAATTTTCCTTCGCAGTTTTTTCTTCGCAACATCGCTTGCGGATTTCCGTGCCTGCGTCTAAAGAGAAGCATGGAACAAACTTCCGTTTCCAGTCCGATTAATCCTCAAGTCCGCATTGGTCATGTCCATCTCAAGGTCGCCGACCTCGACCGCGCGCTGAAATTTTACTGCGGTGTGCTGGGTTTTGAATTGCAGCAACGCTTCGGCGCGCAGGCCGCGTTCATTTCTGCCGGCGGCTATCATCACCACCTTGGCTTGAATACTTGGGAGAGCCGCGGCGGTTTGCCGCCGGCGTCCGGCACCACCGGGCTTTACCATGTTGCCATTCTCTATCCGAATCGCGCCGAACTCGCCGATGCCTTGCGCCGACTGTTTGCCGCCGGTATCGAACTCGATGGCGCGGCAGATCACGGCGTGAGCGAGGCGCTGTATTTGCGCGACCCCGATGGCAACGGCGTGGAGCTTTACCGCGACCGGCCGGAAGCCGAATGGCCGCGCACACCGTCCGGCGAACTCGCGATGTTTACGCGGCCACTGGACTTTGGCGAACTGCTGAAAAGTTGAAAACAAATTTCCGTGCCGCCTCCCGTCGCTGGCGTTAAGCTTAAGCAAAATATGTTTCCTCACATTGCGCTGGCCGAAGATAAACCGTGGCAGCCTGGCCCTTACGAAGGCGTCGAGCTCAAGGTTTTGCATAAGCACGAAGCTACCGGCGGCATCACCGTGCTGCGCAAGTTCAAAGCCGGCTCCACGATTCCCGCGCACACGCATCCGCTTGCCAATGAGTGGGCTTATGTTTTGTCCGGCGAATGGGAAGAATCCGGCGTCGCTTACCAAACGGGCGCGCTGTTCTTCGCGCCAAAAGGTTTGCGCCACGGCCCGCACGTTGCCAAAACTGAAGTCATCAGTCTGACTGTTTTTGATGGCCCGCTGACCGTTGTGTGAAATTTTTATGGGCGCATTTCCTGTCAGCCTCGAAAAATCCGACCAACTCGCGCAACGCATGGCCGCCCTCGGCGTGCGCGAGGCGGACATCGAGGAAAGTTTCGTCCGCTCCGGCGGTCACGGTGGGCAGAACGTCAACAAGGTTTCCACCTGCGTCATGCTGTTGCACCGGCCGACCGGCGTGTCGGTCAAATGTCAGGAGACGCGGCAGCAGGGAATGAACCGCTTCATCGCGCGCCGGTTGTTGCTGGACAAGATCGAGGAGAGAAAAAACGGCTTCATCGCCGCGCAACGCGCGGAGATTGAAAAAATCCGCCGCCAGAAACGCAAGCGCTCGCGCCGCGCGAAGGCCAAAATGTTGGACAACAAAGCGCGCCACTCCGAAAAGAAATCGCTGCGTCGCTCCTTGGGCGAATAAAAAAAGGCGCGCCGTTGCCGCGCGCCGTGAAGATTTTATTTTGATTAGGCCGCCGCCGCTTTGGCCGCCGCCATGTCGCTCTTGCGCTGCTGTAGGCTCTTGAAAAATTCGTAGCCTTCGCGGCAGCGGCGCACCATCACGTCCTTATCCTCGAGCATCGTCTTGATGATGCGCAGAATCGGTTTCGGACGCAGATAATAGCTGCGATAGAAACGATCCACGGCCTCAAAAATTTCTTCCTTCGAGGCTTCCGGATATTCAAGAGTGCTTTGCTGCAAGCCGTCGGCGTGCAAGATGTCTCCCTTGTCCTTTTTGCTGAACCAGCCGTTGAGCTTGGCTTGTTCGTAAAGCTCCGTGCCGGGATACGGCGCGGCGAGTGAGACTTGCAGCGAGAAGACGTCGAGTTCCTTCGCGAAATTGATCGTCTGCTCAATTGTTTCTTTCGTTTCCACCGGCAAACCGAGAATGAACGTGCCGTGAATCACCACGTTGGCTTTGTGACAATCTTTGGTAAACTTGCGCATTTCGTCGGTGGTCACGCCCTTTTTGATGCGCGTGAGCGTTTCGTCGTTGCCACTTTCGTAGCCGACGAGGAACAGGCGCAGGCCGTTGTCCTTGAAAGATTTTATCGTGTCGTAATCCAGATTCGCGCGGCTGTTGCAGCTCCAGTCCACGCCGAGCGGGCCGAGCTTCTTCGCGATTTCGCGCGCGCGCGGGAGGTTCGCGGTGAACGTGTCGTCGTCGAAGAAAAACTCACGCACCTGCGGAAAAATTTTCTTCATGTAGGCCATCTCGTCCGCGACGTTTTGCGGCGAACGCACGCGATACTTGTGGCCACCAATCGTCTGCGGCCAGAGACAAAAGCTGCACTGCGCCGGGCAACCGCGTCCGGTATACATCGAAACGTAAGGATGCTGAAGGTAGCCGATGAAATACTTTTCAATCTCCAAATCGCGCTTGTAAACGTCGGCGACCCACGGAAGCTGATCCATGTCCGCAATCATCTCGCGCTCGGGATTGTGGATAATCTTGCCGTCCTTGTTTTTGTAGGACAAACCGGCGATGGTCGAGAGGTCGCGGTCTTCGGCGACTTCCTTGCAGGTGTAATCGAATTCCTTGCGGCCCACCCAGTCAATCGCCGGCGACGCCTTGAGCGTTTCCGTCGGCAAAACCATCGTGTGCGCGCCGATGAAACCGATTTTCGTGTCGGGCTTCTGCGCCTTGATGGCCTCGGCGACCTTGCAATCATTTTTCAGCGACGGCGTCGAAGTATTGATGATGACGTGGTCAAAGTTCTTCGCCTCGGCGAGACACTTGGCGAGGTCAATGCCGTGCGGCGCGCAATCCATCAGCTTGGAATTGGGCGTAAGCGCAGCGGGTTGCGCCAGCCAAGTCGGATACCAATAGCTGGTGACTTCGCGCCGCGCCTGATAACGCGCGCCGGCGCCGCCGTCAAAACCGTCGAAACTTGGAGGTGAAAGATAAAGAGTTCTGCTCATAAATATTTTGTCTGCAAAAATTATTCGGTTTTTTGTGCGTCTTTGATTTTCGCGAGCAAATCATCGCGCTCACTGGTATCCGTCGTGCCGCAGTGCGTGCCGACATGCGCCTCGTGATTGTGCTCGGCTTCTTCCTTGCGCGAGAACGCGGCCTGCGCGCCATTCATCGCGGCGCGAGGAGAATTCAGCACGGCCTTCGCTTCCGCCAAATGACCTTTGCCAATCGTCACGCCGTTGAACGCGGTTTTGACGAGTTCGGGCGAGGCCGGATACGGCTTGGGTTTCGAGCCGAAGTTGTAGGCGAAATTTTTCCAGTTGTCGCCGCGCTGATAATTCGTGCCGAGCGCGCCGCTGGGATCGTAGCCGCAATGCACCATGCAGTTTTCGCACCGCGGATCACGCGCGACGCCGTTCACGACGCCGTATTTGTCCCAAGTCACTTTCGTGAGCATTTCCGTGTAGCCGTCGTAATGGCCGTCGGTCATCAGGTAGCACGGCGCTTTCCAACCCTTGACGTTGTAAGTCGGAATCGCCCAGGCGGTGCAGGTCAATTCACGTTTGCCCGCGAGAAATTCCTGATACACCGGCGTGCCGAAGATGGTGAACATCTTGCCCCATTCCTCGATCTTGGCGAATTTCTGCCGCGTCATTTTGCGCGTCAGGAAAAAATCCTCCGGCTGTTTGCCGAGGCGCGAAACCATGTCTTTCTTGGCGGCATCGTATTCGTAACCGGGCGAAATCGTGTGGCCGTCCACTTCGAGCGAGCTCAAATACTTGAACATATCTTCGAGCTCCTTCACGTCGGTTTCTTTATAGACCGTCGTGTTAGTTGCAACTTGATAGCCGCAAATCTTCGCCATCTTGATGGCCTCGACGCATTCCTTGAATACGCCCTCACGTTCGACAATCAAATCGTGCGTGAACTCGAGGCCGTCCACGTGGACGTTCCAATACATCCATTTGGTCGGGCGGATGACGACTTTTTTGCGCGCTGCGTCGTTGGCGTTGCGGATGGCGTCGGCTTCTTTTTCAGAAATTAATTTTTCTTCAACGAGTTTTTTCAGCGTCGGCTCGGTTTCCGCCGTGTAAATCGCGGCGAGGTAATCGCGCATTTTTTTGCGCATGAACACGCCGTTCGTGCAGATGTAGAGCACGCGGCCCTGTTCCAGCAAACCGGCGATGAGCTCCTCGATCTTCGGATAAATAAGCGGTTCGCCGCCGCAGATGGAAACCATCGGGGCGTCGCATTCCATCGCCACCGCGAGGCATTTTTCCAACGGCACCATGTCCTTGAGGTTCGTGGAATACTCGCGGATGCGGCCGCAACCGGTGCAGGTGAGGTTGCAGGTGTGCAGCGGTTCGAGCTGCAAGACCATCGCGAATTTCGGGGTCTTGCGGACTTTGTGTTTGACGATGTGGCTGGCGATTTTGACCGTCAGCGCGAGTGGGAAACGCATAGTAGGTTAGCGGGCAATGGCGATTTCTGTGGAGATTTCCGGAGTCAAGGTCGGCGCATTCGTTGGCGCGTCATTTTTCATGATTCCCGGCAGAAAAAAACTGGCCGGCGAGACGGTCTGGCTGGCGTTGATGCCGCTGCATCCGGTTCCCGCCAGCGACAATGCCGCCAGCAGGGTCAGACACGGAAAATTCCAGTTTAATCTCACTTGCGGAGTATAAATTACTCCGTCACGATGGCAATCTCTAATTGACCGCATTATGTCGCCAAAACTGCCCAGCCGCCGTGCCATCGGTTTGATTTTTCTGCTCGTGGCGGGCCGTCTGGCCACCGCCAGCGAAACCAACCGGGTTTTTTACCTTCGGGCTGCTGTAGCGTTTCACCGCGCGGAAAAAGATTTTCCCAACCCCACCAACTTCCCCGCCGCCGCCGTGGAACTGGCACGCACTAGTTTCGATTTGGCCGACTTGGCGACCAACGAGACGCAGCGCGCGGAAATTTCCCAGCGCGGCATTGCCGTCTGTCGCGACTGGCTGGCACGCGAGCCGAAAGCCGCCGCCGCGCATTATTATTTGGCGATGCACCTCGGCGAGCTGGCGCAGGCCGAGGCGCCGTCGCTCGCCGCCTATAAGTTGGTGCACGAGGTGGAACGTGAATTCAAGGTGGCGACGGAACTGGATGTGCGTTTTGATCACGCCGGGCCGGCGCGAAACCTAGGCGAACTTTATTTTCAGGCGCCCGGCTGGCCGTTGAGCGTCGGCAGCAAACGCAAGGCACTTGAATGGCTGGAACGCGCGGCTCAGCTCGCGCCGGAATATCCGGAAAATTTATTGAATCTCGCCGAAGCTCATTTGCAATGGCGGCAAAAAGAGGCGGCGGCAAAAATCCTGCGGCTGCTGGCCACCAACTGGCCCGCCGCCCTCACTAATTTGACCGGCGTCGCGCACGAGCGGGACTGGCGCGACTGGTCCGCCCGCCGCGCCGCCGACTTGGCGGAGTTCCAAAAACATTTCAAGAGCCCGCCGTGAGGCGAAGTTTTATATGGCGCGGGAATGAACGGATGCACTAAGCTGTAGTTTATAACAGGTAAAGGCATGGCTAAAAAACTCATCGCGGCACTCGGCGACTCAACACTATTTCTGCGTGAATGGCTGGCCAATCCGCAGCGCACCGGCTCGGTCGCGCCCAGTTCGCCCATGCTGACCTCGGCCATGGCGCGCTGGCTGCCGCGCGATCCGGAAAGCTTTGTCCTCGAACTCGGCCCCGGCACCGGCGCGGTCACCGATGCGCTTCTCAAGCGCGGCCTGCGTGAAGACCGGCTCATCGCCATCGAACATAATCCCACGCTGGCCAGACTGCTCCAGAAAAAATATCCGCGCGCCCATATCGTTTCCGGCGATGCGTGGCAGATGGACACTTTGCTGGCGGAGCTGCCGGTGTCCGTTGTTTCCGTCGGCGCGGTCATTTCCAGCCTGCCGTTGCTGAATTTTTCCAAGGCACAGGCGGATGCGCTGGCGCAAAAAATCCGCGCCGTGCTGGAACCCCGCGGCCGCTGGGTGCAATACAGCTACCACCTTGTAAAGGGCCGCAGCCGCGGCGCGGATGACTTCCGCCTCGTCGCCTCCAAAATCGTCTGGTGGAATCTGCCGCCGGCGCGCGTCCACGTTTTTCAGAAATAATTTCGCCGGTTGGCCTGATTTCGGAGGGACGAGCGCCGCGCGTCCCAAATTTTGTAGGCGACGAGGTGACGAGGCTCAAATTGAAAGCGGAAATAAATTAGAGCCTCTGCCGCTGCCCCAACTCCCATCTGCCATCTGCCATCTGCCAAATAATTTTCCTTGCAGCGGAGCCGGGTTTGGCAAAAGCTTTTAAGGACGGCAAAAACTGCCGTGGGATACCAAAGTAAAACACACCAAGAAACACCCACGAAAATCATGCCCAATGTTTATGTGATACTTGGCGATTCCAATACACGGAAATCTTCAACTATGCGCGCCCTTACCGGTGTTCGGCAACAATCTGATTCTTGGGAGATAACGAATGGAGCAGGAGCCGTAGATTTTTTTTATATCAGGACGATGTCGCTTCAAGAGGCCGGAATCACACCGCAGGTATTCGTAAAAACAATTAATCGGTTGGTCATTTCCAATTTTTTCATTTCCCTGCGGATTAATCCTTCGAAAAGAGCTTTTAAAATTTATCCTGCTGGCGCTGATTATTTGGACGCCTTTAAACGTGCCAACTGGAACATTAAACCGCTTTTTGTTTTGGGCAATCCGGCTTTGCCGCCAGGATTGCCCACAGGCATTCGGGCTCATCTAATTTCCAATTCACGCGCTCTGCCTGCAAATGAGATTGCATCCAGGATTCGTGGTTTGTGGAACTGGAAATGAAAAAATTTTGGAAATATGAATCGATGATTTGTTAAATATGAAAAAATTCAATCAAATAGTCCCCCTCGTAATTATTGTTTGTTGTGTTGCTTTTAAAGCCCAAGCCCAATTTGGTGATTTGCTAAAAAAAGTAGCCCCTCATGTTGATATAAATATAAATTTAAATGGTAGTGTGACCAACAAAAATGAGGTTGGTGGCGATAATGCAAATGCTTCAACAGAAAAGTCTGGCGTTGTGGCGCAAACTCAACCAGAAGCTAATGCTGGTTCTGAAGTTAAGGTGCAACCTAATAATCAGCAAGCTACCGCTCTCGAAGTGCAGTTTTTGAAATACAAATCCAAGGCTGAGAATGGAGACCCTGAAGCCCAATATAATCTAGGCAAATGCTACGGCAAAGGTCTTGGAGTAGAACAAGATAAAGAGGAAGCCGTGAAGTGGTTTCGTAAGTCGGCGGAGCAGGGAAACGCCGATGGACAAAACGCTCTTGGCGTATGCTACATCAATGGTCTTGGAGTAGATAAAGATGAAGTGGAAGCTGTGAAGTGGTTTCGTAGCGCGGCTGAGCAAGGAAACGCAATGAGTCAATTTCTACTGGGAGCGTGCTACGCCGACGGTCTAGGAATAGTCAAAGATGAAGTGGAAGCTGTGAAGTGGGTTCGTAGCGCGGCTGAGCAAGGAAACGCAGAGGGTCAATTTCTACTGGGACACTTCTACGCCAACGGTCTAGGAATAGTCAAAGATGAAATGATGGCCCTGAAGTGGTATCGCAAGGCTTCAGATCAAGGGCATCAACAAGCTAAATTAGCCGCTGATGCATTAGCCGCTGATGCAGCCGCTCAGGCTAAATTAGCCGCTGATGCCCAACAGGTAGCCGCCGCCTTCGCCGCTGATGCCGCTAAAGCAGATGCGGCATTCTGGAAGCAGCAAGAAAAGGAAAAGGCAGAAAAAGCTGCTCGGGCGCTAGTAGAAGCTAATGCTCGGGCAAAAGCGCAGGCAGAACAGGACGATGCTGATGCCAAACGGCAAGCTGAATACAAAAAAAAGCAAGCTGAACTAGCAGCTCAGGCGCAAGCTGAAGCCAAACAGCGAGCCGATGCTGAAGAATCTTCCGCCAAGCAGGAAGCTCAAAAAAACGCACGCGCGAGCTTTTTAGACAAGCTCGTTCTTGCAGCTTGCGGCGTTTTATTGTTCACGCCAATTTTGCTTACATATTTGTCTTTAAGGAAAAATAGTCGTTTTTAGAGAGATTATACCAATATCCCCAATCATTATCTTTGGTTAGCCAATAACCTATTCAAAGTTTTAAACAGCATATGAAATCTGAACAAAAACTAAATAAAGCTACTTGCTCAAATTGTGGCGCTCAACTGATATTCGACGTTGCGACGCAAGCAACGGTTTGCAACTTCTGCGGTGGACAGTTCAGCATTGGGAAAGCCGAAGGTGGGCAGAGCGTATGGGCGGACCGAATCGTGCCGTTCAAAGTTGATAAGAAATCATTTCACCAAGCTGTTTTAGCTTGGCTTAGCGAGGGCGACTATACGCCCGATGATATTTTATTATCGAGTGTTTTTGATCAGCCAAACGGCTTATTTTTGCCAATGTATTTTTTTAGCGGAGCGTATGATGGGACTTGGTCTGCATCTAGTGGTTATAGCAGAAAGGAAGAATACCAACACTGGAATAAGCATCAGGAAAAATTTGAAACAAAAACAAGGGAAGTTACAGACTGGCGTCCATCCAATGGTCAGATTAAAGGCACATTTGAAGTTCTTTGCTTTGGCGGAGCGGGTCCGGGGATTAAAGCGGAGGTGGTAAATTATGCTGAAAACGCAGATTTTGAGACAAGCGACTTTAAAGAATTCGATAGTCAATATACGCTAGGATTCGGCTTACTTGAATACACTTCAAAAAAAGATGACGTTTGGCGGGCAGATGGTAATTCTCAAGCTGAAAGACGCGCAGAGTCAAGTGTGGAACCTCCCGGCGATACTTATAAAGATCTAAATTGCACTGTGCGGTGCGATTTAAATGAAACATTGAGAGTCTACACCCCATTCTGGATTGTTTATTACACTTATAGGGACAAAAAATATTATGTGATTATGGATGGGGCTCATTCCTCAACCATTGAAGGTAAAAGGCCGGAAGACAAAAACAAAATAGACCAAGTTAAAAAGTTTTTTTTCGTGCCAAAGATTACACTTTTTGCGTGGCTTGCCGTCTGGTCAGCTTTGGCTTATTTCACCGAGTATGGGACCTATGCTTTTGGGTTGGGAGCTTCTCTTTCACTTGGCCTTTTCATCTCGGCTTTCATGCGTAAAAATAATCTGATTAAGAAGTCAAAGATGAAGCGGCAAGAGATTCTAAAGGGATTACAAATACCCGCTTCCGAAAGTGAAGATCAATCAGCAGAAGACGATGATGATGAGTAATGCCCATCAGGATCGGATTAACAATCTGGGTTTTGCTGTAATTGATAGACTTCAAAACGCTTTGCAAATTAAACATAATCTATGTTTTAAATTTTTTATATGGCACTGATTGACATCGTAAAATTTGAGGGGAACGACCGGGAGTTTGTCTGGAAGTTCCCGTCGGAAAATCTCCGGCTCGGCACGCAGCTGATCGTCAAACCAGCGCAGGCGGCGCTGTTTGTTTATCGCGGTAAAATTTGCGATGAGATTCAGTCCGGGGCCATCACGCTCACCACGCTTAACATTCCACTGCTGACCACGCTCATCAGTCTGCCGTTCGGCGGGGACACGCCGTTTCAAGCGGAAGTGTGGTTCGTCAATCTTATCAGTAAATTGGATAACAGGTGGGGCACGATTCGTCCGATCCAGCTGGAAGACCCGAAATATGGTTTAGTGGTGCCGGTGCGGGCGTTCGGGCAGTTCGGCTTTCGCATCGCGGAGCCGCGCCGGTTTCTGGAAGGCATTACGGGCACGGTCAAGGTGTTCACGGCAGAGCAGATCATGGAGTATTTCAAGGGCGTGGTGTTGCAGGCGGTGAACGTGAATCTGGGCAAGGCGTTCATCACGGAAAAGATTTCCGTGCTGGAAGCCTCGGTGCATCTGGACGCGCTGGCCAAGCATTGCGCGGAGGCCATTCAGTCGGAACTCGCCCGCTTCGGGCTGGAGCTGGTGAATTTCTTTTTCCATTCCATCAACATCCCGGACGAGGATGAGAGCTATCAAAAGCTCAAGGTCATCAAGGAAAAGGCGGCGGAATTGAAGGTGCTGGGCCGGGACATTTACCAGTTCGACCGCAGCATGGAGGTTTTGAAAACCGCTGCTGCCAACGAGGGCGGCGGGGCGGGCTTGATGCAGGCGGGTGTGGGTCTGGCGGTGGGCGCGGGCATCGGCCAGCAAATGACGCAGCAATCGGGTCTCCTGCAAACCAAGCTGCCGCCGGGGGCAACGCCGCCATTGCCGGTGGCGGTGAAGTTTCATGTCGCGGTTGGCAGTCAGGACATCGGCGAGACGGAGCTTGAGGCGATCAAGAAATTGGTGGCCGAGGGCAAGGTGAACCGTTCAACGCTGGTCTGGCGCGACGGCATGGCAAGCTGGCAGGCGGCGGAATCGCAGGTGGAGTTGAAGGGGTTGTTTCAAACCAGTCCGCCGCCGTTGCCGCCGGGCTGATGTCGCTCCTGCACGGAGCTGGAATCATTTTTGGCTGGCTGGTTCTACAAATATGCCAGCCCTAGCGGGCTTTGGGCGGGCGATTTTTGTTCGCGTGGTTGGCATTTTTCGCGGTTGCCCTTCACCGCGAACCTCGCGAACGGGAAAAGATCAATTTTGTAGGAGCCGAGGTGACGAGGCTCATTTCAATTTCAGATTGGCGATGGCGGATTGCGGATTTTCAATTGGAGACTCCTCACGTCGTCACCTACCCATTCCAGCGGCGCGGCATATTTGTAGCACCCAGCCACAAAATCAGATTCAGCCCCGGCGGGGCGGTAAATTGTAGCGGCGATCTGTGAGCGTCGTCCGTCGGTCACAGACCGACGCTACAGGGCAGATGTCCCTCCTAGTCGGCCCACAAATTTTTCTACCCGGAACGGGTTGCATCGGCCTTGGTCAAAACGGATGCAACCCCGTTGGGGTAAAATTCATTTTGGGTTCACCACCCGGCGTAGGTGTTCCTCGCCCGTCCGGCTCGGACCACCAACGCTGGGCTGAATGATGAAATCCCGTCGGGATTTTCCATAAAACTGCCAATTTTGGCCATTTTCCCGTGTTTTTCGAGCGATGGAACGTCGTCCATGACCGATGGAACGCTGTCCATCGCCAAAAAAAGTCAATCCATCATCAATGGAACGCTGTCCATTGACATAAATTGGCGTTCCATGATTGATGGATGACGTTCCATTGGCAAAAAAAGTCGTTCCATCGCTTCAGGAAGGGAATTTTTAGAGGCGGGATTATGCTAAAGATGGCAACCTACACGTTGTTTCCCCCTCAACCGGCCTACGGCCACCTTCTCCCCCACGGGGGAGAAGGCCGGGATGAGGGGCATTTGCCCATGAATATTTGTTACAGCAAAATTTCCTCAAAACCGGTCAAATTCCAGAGTGGAATTTCATTGACTTTCTATTAAGAACTGATACTATGTGACTATCGCCGAAACAGGCTTTCTTGTGAAAGATTCTGTCAAATTGGTGATAAAACTAAACAAAAAAGATAAAGGTATCGTTAAATAAATGAATAAGAACATTAAGCAAATCAAGGCCAAAGCCGATAAGGTGGCGGCCGCATGGAACAGCCTCGCCAAGGATGACACCTTGGGTGGTTATACGGTGACCCAATACGGTCAATTGGTGGCGGACGCGGACGCCAAGGCGTCGGTCTTGGATGGAATGGACGCCACTTACACGGCGGCAATGATGGCTCGTGACGCCGCCCATGACGCTCTCAATGAAGCGACCTTGTTGGTCGTGGATGGCGTCAAGGGCGACGTGGCGAAGCATGGCGCGGATAGTCCGCTTTATAAGGCGATGGGCTATGTGCCCCGCTCGGAGTTAGGCGGCGGGCATGGTCGCAAGGTTGTGCCTCCCTCCAGCACCGGCACCAATGGCGGGACGACCACCGGCACGGCCAATCCACCAGCCAGCACGCCTGCCAGCGAGCCGGTCGTGAGGGTGCTCGAATAACGGCCACAACGGCGGGATGGGCAAGGGTTGAAGCGCTTCAATCCTGCCCCATCCCTCCGGCTTCAACGGAAAACCTTCGGCGGGATGCGAGAGGGCTGAACGCGCGGCCAGCCTTTCCGCATCCCGCCGGGGGCAATCCACTTTAGAATTATTCTAAATCTTGACCGTGGGCTTCAAAGGTGTAAGTTTGTCGCCGCAAATGAAAGCGCGCAGCCACCACGAAGACGAACAGCACCTGACCGAACAGTTGGGCGCGACCGGTCTGCGCCTGACGCCACAGCGGCAGCAGGTTTATGACGTGCTGTTGCACAAGCGCGATCATCCGACCGCCGAGGAGGTTTTCATCCGCGCCAAAAAGGCGATGCCGGAAATTTCCCACGCTACCGTTTACAATTGCCTTGATGTGCTAGTGAAAAGCGGTCTCGCGCGGCAGGTGCAACTCGAACGCGGCGCGACGCGTTTCTGTCCGAACATGCACGAACACGGCCATTTTCATTGCAGCGATTGCGGGACGATTTACGATGTGGGTTTGCCGGCCGAATTGTCGTGCGTGGCGGTTCCGCAAGGTTTTCGCGCCGATAATTACGATGTGACGATCCACGGCATCTGCGCTAATTGCGCGAAGAAATAACTATTTTGATTTGATACGATGAGCACCGCCACCGATACGATTGAGAGCCTGGTCAAACAGGAATACAAATACGGCTTCGTCACCGATGTCGAATCCGAGTCCACGCCGCCCGGCTTGAGCGAGGAAACCATCCGCCATATCTCCGCGAAGAAAAATGAGCCGGCGTGGCTGACCGAATGGCGCATCAAGGCCTATCAATACTGGCTGAAAATGCCGGAACCGACGTGGCAGTTCGTCAAGTATCCAAAAATTGATTTTCAGGACATCAGTTATTTTTCACAGCCCAAACCGAACGCCAACGCGCCGAAGAGTCTTGATGAAGTTGATCCGAAGCTGCTGGAGACTTACGAGAAGCTCGGCATCCCGTTGCGCGAACGCAGCCGGCTCGCCGGCGTGGCGGTGGATGCGATTTTTGATTCCGTCAGCGTCGGCACGACATATCGCGAAGAGCTGGCGAAGAAGGGAATCATCTTCTGCTCGTTCAGCGAAGCCGTTCATGAGCATCCCGAACTTGTCAAAAAATATCTCGGCTCGGTCGTGCCTTACACGGACAACTATTACGCCGCGCTCAATTCCGCCGTGTTCACCGACGGTTCGTTCTGCTACATCCCGAAGGGCGTGAAATGCCCGATGGAGCTTTCGACTTATTTCCGCATCAACGCCGCCAAGTCCGGCCAGTTCGAACGCACGCTCATCATCGCCGACGAAGGCGCGAGCGTCAGCTACCTCGAAGGTTGCACCGCGCCGATGCGGGATGAAAATCAATTGCACGCCGCCGTGGTGGAACTCGTCACGCTCAATGACGCGCAGATCAAATACAGCACGGTGCAGAACTGGTATCCCGGCGACGAAAACGGCGTGGGCGGCATCTACAATTTCGTGACCAAGCGCGGTCTGTGCAAAGGCAAAAATTCGCGCATCACCTGGACGCAGGTCGAAACCGGCTCGGCGATCACTTGGAAATATCCGAGCTGCATTTTGCTCGGCGATGGCTCGAAGGGAGAATTTTATTCCGTCGCCGTCGTGAACAACATGCAGCAGGCGGACACCGGCACGAAGATGATCCACATCGGTAAGAACACGAAAAGCACCATTATTTCCAAGGGGATTTCCGCCGGTCGCGGTCAGAACAGCTATCGCGGCCTCGTGGAAATCCGCAAGAGCGCGGCCAACGCGCGCAACTTTTCGCAGTGCGATTCGATGCTCATTGGTGCCAAGTGCGGTGCGCACACCTTTCCGTATATCGAAGTCAAGAACACCACCGCGAGCGTGGAGCACGAAGCCTCGACTTCCAAGATCGGTGAAGACCAGATTTTTTACTGCAACTCGCGCGGCCTCGCCACGCAGGACGCCGTGAACATGATCGTGAACGGCTTCTGCAAGGAAGTGTTCAAGGAACTGCCGATGGAATTTGCCGTCGAAGCGCAAAAACTTCTCGGCGTGAGTTTGGAAGGCAGCGTTGGTTGAAAATTTTAGAACATGAGCAAGCAACCTATTCTTGAAATCAAAAACCTCCACGCGGGCGTGGAGAATAAACAAATCCTCAAAGGCTTCAGCCTGACGATCAACGCAGGCGAAGTCCACGCGTTGATGGGCTTAAACGGCTCCGGCAAGAGCACGCTCGCCGCGATTCTCGCCGGCCGGGAGGGCTACGAAGTCACCGAAGGCACCGTTAATTACCTCGGCAAAGATTTGCTGGAACTCGATCCCGAAGAGCGCGCCCGCGAAGGCGTCTTTCTCGCGTTTCAGTATCCCGTCGAGATTCCCGGCGTGAACAGCACCTATTTTCTCAAGGCCGCGCTGAACGAAATCCGTAAGCACAAGGGCCAGTCGGAACTCGACGCGATTGAATTTCTCGCGCTCGTGAAGGACAAAATCAAACTGCTCGACCTCAACGAAGATTTGCTCAAACGCTCGGTCAACGAAGGTTTTTCCGGCGGCGAAAAAAAGCGTGCGGAAATTTTCCAGATGGCCGTGCTGGAACCCAAGCTCGCGATTCTCGACGAGACGGATTCCGGGCTGGACATTGACGCGCTAAAAATCGTTTCCAGCGGCGTGAACAAACTGCGCCGCCCCGATTCCTGCCAGCTCGTCATCACGCATTATCAGCGGTTGCTGAATCACATCATTCCCGATGTCGTCCACGTCATGGCGGACGGACGCATCGTGAAATCCGGCGGCAAGGAACTTGCGCTTGAACTCGAAGCCAACGGCTACGAGGCGATTTTGAAGCAGTAATTTCAACCAACAAATCCGGCGTTTCCGCGAAGGCGGGGACGCCGCATTTTTATTTCAACGGATCGGAATCAGTTTTGCGCGATGACATGGAACGTGCCGTTGGATTTCACTTCCACGTCCAGACCGGCGTAGATGCTCTCCGGCGTGCTCCAACTTCCCGGATGCAGTTCCAGCTTGTTCAATTGCGCCTGCACTTCTGGTAACTGGTTGAATCTTCGTTCCAGCAAAGTCCGTTCAGCCACATCAATGCGAAAACGGTTTTCCAATAGTGCGAAATCTTTGTTCACCGCAGCCAGATTTTCCTTCGTCTGCGCGAGCTGGTTCGTGAGAACCGCAATCTGCGTGGCCGTTTGGTTTGTCAAATCCATAAGACTCCGGTTCAACGCCACGAATTCCGCCTGACCGTCTGCCACCTGTTTTTTCAATGCCGCAAGCTGTTCTGCATCGCTCGTCACGCTGGCTTGTGCCTCTGCCAGTTGATTTGAGCTGGCCACGGCCATCGTCTGAGCCGCGTCAAGGCGGTTGGACAGCGTGAGAATCATTCCGTCGCGAATGGTGATTTGCGACTGCGCCGAGTCCAGCCGGTTCGAGCAATCAGTCAGCGCGGTGGCCGTTGTTTCCAACTGTGCGTTGTCGCTGTGCTTGATGACCAACAAGGCGACAATCATCACGGCACTGACTAGGGCGAGGACGATGGGTAAAGGTTTCATACGACGGGCGCAGCATTAAAAAACCGTTTCAGTCTGGCAAGGTCATTTGCTGACATCATTCGGTCAACATCGAGGCGCATCTGGGAGAGATGGTTGCGAATAGCCGGGATTTTGAACCTAAATATTCTGCCGTGGCGGACGGGTGGTGGGCTCCAATCCGAGCAGAATTATTCATCCATTTTCAATCCGTGGCCAAACCACATCGCGTCTTTACGTTGAAATTTTCTCCGGTTTCCCGCATCTTCACGCCCACAAATTTCTATGGCTGAAAAACCAAAGGCAGTTTACGACGAAAGCAAGATCAAGACGCTGAGCTCGCTGGAGCATATCCGGCTGCGCACGGGCATGTATATCGGGCGCATCGGCACCGGCGCGCACCCGGACGACGGCTGCTATGTGCTGCTCAAGGAGGTCGTGGATAACGCCATCGATGAATTCATCATGGGCAATGGCAAGGAGGTCGCGATCAACATCGAGGGCAACCGCGTGGCCGTGCGCGATTACGGGCGCGGCATTCCGCTCGGCAAGGTCGTGGACTGCGTTTCCAAGATCAACACCGGCGCGAAATACAACGACGAAGTGTTCCAGTTCAGCGTCGGCCTCAACGGCGTCGGCACCAAAGCCGTCAACGCGTTGTCGAAAAACTTTTTTGTGCGCAGCCATCGCGACGGTGAGTTTGCCGAGGCGAGTTTCAAGATTGGGAAATTAAAGAAAGAAGATACCGGCAAGACGAAAGAGCCGAACGGAACATTCATCGAATTCGAGCCGGACCCAGACATTTTCAAGGACAGCGCCTTCCGACTGGAACACATCGAGCGCCGGCTGCGGCATTACAGCTATCTCAACACCGGGCTGAAGTTGATTTTGAAAACGCCGGAGCTGGCCGAGCCGAAGGTGTTTCAATCCCGCCACGGCCTGATGGATTTGGTGATGGAAGATTTGGCGAGCGACGGCAGTGAGCCGATTTACCCGCCGCTGCATTACGCGGGCAAGACGCTGGAGTTTTGCTTCACGCACAGCAATTCGCGCTACGGCGAAACGTTTTATTCCTTCGTCAATGGCCAATACACCAGCGACGGCGGCACACACTTGAGCGCGTTCCGCGAGGGTTTGCTGAAAGCGGTCAACGAATATGGCAACACCAAATATGAGGGCGACGACGTGCGCGAGGCGATGGTCGGCGCGGTGGCCATCCGGTTGAAAGACCCGATGTTCGAGTCGCAGACGAAGAATAAATTGGGCAACACGGAAATCCGCACCGAGTTGGTAAATAACGTGCGCGAGGAATTGCTGCATTTCTTCCAGCGCAACAAAACGATTGCCGAGACAATCATCGCGAAGGTCAAAGACACGATGGAGTTGCGGAAAGAATTGCAGAACGTGAAGAAGTTGGCGCGCGAGCGTTCCAAGGCGATCACGTTGCGTATTCCGCAGTTGAAGGACTGCAAAAATCATTTCGACAAGAAGAAGGAAAAGGGCAAGGGCACAATGGTCTTCATCTGCGAAGGTCAGTCCGCAGCCGGTTCCATCACGAGCTGCCGCGACGTAAATAATCAGGCGGTGTTCGTGCTCAAGGGCAAGCCGCTCAACGTCTGGGATCTCAAGCGCGACGTGATGTATAAGAACGACGAGATGTATAATCTCATGCAGTCGCTCAACGTGGAAGACACGACGGAGAGTTTGCGCTACGAGAAGGTGATTCTCGCGACCGACGCCGACGTGGACGGCCTGCACATCCGCAACCTGATGATCACGTATTTCTTCAAGTTCTTCGAGCAGCTCGTGCATGAAGACCGCATCTGGATTTTGGAAACGCCGCTGTTCCGCGTGCGCAACAAACAGGAAACGATTTACTGCTACAGCGAGGCCGAGCGCGACGCGGCGTCCGCGAAGCTCGGCGGCAAGCCGGAAATCACGCGGTTCAAAGGTTTGGGCGAAATCAGCCCGAAAGAATTCCAGCAGTTCATCGGCAAAGGCATGCGGACGAGCAAAGTGGAATACGCGCCGCGAGCCGAGTCGGGGCAGATTTTTGATTTCTACATGGGCAAGAACACGCCGGAGCGGAAAGATTACATCATGGATAGTCTCGTGGTGCCGGTGGAGGAGTGAGGCTTAAGCGCCGATGAGCGGGATTCTGATGAGCGTGGCGTCCGCTATTTCGCGGCTGAACGCGGTCCTTAATTTGGCCCCGTCGTTTGGATCACTTCGAAGTTCGTGATTCCAACGTTCCGTAAATGGTTGAAACATTTGGCTGGCCAACGATCATCCGGCGTTACGGAAATTGAAAACACACTGCCGTTGTCCGCCACCAGCGCGCCGTATTTTTTTAACCCGAGCAGCACGGCTTTTTCTTCCTTCGTCCAATTCGCCGGGATGACAAAAGCCGATTTCAACCGCAGTCGCTGACCCATGGCAGGAAGATTCGGGTCGGTATTGGCGGACGGCGCGGCGAAATGCGTCGCCGGATAGATGAAGTGATTGAAACGCGTGCGCTTGACGACCAGTCGGCACGCGTGTTCCACCATGCCGCGCTCGGCTTCGTCAAAGCGCACGAGCGCCGGAAACATCGGCAAACCCGCTGCGTCGCCGGAGGTCCAGCCGGTTGGCCGCTGCTGGTTAGAGTTCAAATTGAATTTTGCGCCGTTGGACGCCTGCCAGTTCGTGCCGGTTCGCCGCGTCTCCCAAGTTTCCCAGATGAAGCCAGAGCCGGGCGCTACCATGATTGCGTGCCGGTCGCCGTCGGCGCCACTGGTCTGCCATTGCGATAGCGTTTGCGACCCGGTCTGCGCTGGCCACATCTCGACCGGTAGGTTTGTGGTAATGGGATACGAGCCATACGGCGAAGTTCCGCCATCCAAGTCCGATTCATCTGGAAAATTGAGAAACTTAATCTGCACTCGAGGCTGGCCATCCGGCACCAACACGAAATTCATTTCATATTCCGCCATCAATTTACGGTGGTTGGGCGTCAGATCGGAAAGTATGCGAGCAATCATCGCATCGGAATTTGTCAGCACCGGGCGACGGGAGATGTCCTCGTTCCACGGATTCGACGCCGGAAATATTTGCATCGCCGCCAAGACCGTATCGGCATTAGTGGTGTTGAACAAAATGGGACTTGTTACGACGGGCAATGGGCCGAGAACGCGCCCTTCCTGATTGACGCGTTCCGCCTGCAACCGCAACACGGGCAGCAGCAACACGAACAAGAACGCAAACAGCTTCACGGTTTATGATTAGATTTAGACAGTTTCAAAAGCAAGCGGCAAAAAATTTCAATACGTCGGAGTGCCGGCCTCAATAAAAAATCCGCTTAAAATTTCTGCCGACACGCAGTCCGGCTTCAACTCAATCCACTGACAGTTTCCGTGACGGCGGAACCAGGTCAGTTGCCGCTTGGCGAACTGCCGCGTGCGAATCTTCACCAGCTCAATCGTCGCTGCCAAATCGCGTTCACCGCGCAGATGCTCCACCACCTGCCGGTAGCCGATGGCTTGCATGGCAAATTTGTTTTCCGCCAGACCGCGCTGCAAAAGCCCGCGCGCCTCCTCCACCAACCCGCGCGCAAACATCTCATCCACGCGGGCATTGATGCGCCGGTGCAAATCTTCCGCCGACCGCGTGAAGCAAAAAATGGTAGGGACGGCGCGCTGCGCCGTCCGGTCATCGCAGCGCGATGACCCTACCTGCCACGCCGCCCTTTGTTCGGAAAACTTTTTCCCGGTGAGCCGGATGACTTCCATGGCGCGGATGACGCGGCGTGGATTTTGTTTATCAATTTTCTCGTAGGTCGCCGGATCGCGTTCGCGCAACTCGGCCAGCAGCGCGGCGAACGGCGCGGCTTCCAGCTCGGCGCGGAGTTTTTCATCCGCCGGCGGCGCTTCGCCGAGGCCGTCGAGAAAGGCTTTGAAATAAAGGCCGGTTCCGCCGCAGAAAATCGGAGTTTTGTTTCGCAATTGGATTTCGGCGACGGCCTTTTCCGCGAGGCGGATGAATTGCGCAGCGTCAAAAGCTTCGCTCAAATCGCAAACATCCAGCAGGTGGTGCGGAATTTTTTTACGCTCGTCCGCCGTCGGTTTGGCCGTGCCGATGTCGAGGCCGCGATATACCTGCATGGAATCCACGGTGATGATTTCGCCACTGATTTTTTCCGCGAGCGTAAGTGCGATGGCGGATTTGCCCACGGCGGTCGGGCCGGCGATGAACAAAGGCCGGTTCATTTCGCTGGGACTTTTTCCGAGCGCCAAAACCACAGCGCAATGCCCGCCAGCAAAATCGGCACGCTCAAAAGTTGCGCGGAGGTGAATAGCCCGGCGTGGATATGATCGGCCGGATAGTCGCCCCGGAAAAACTCAACAGTGGTGCGGCAGATGGCGTAGCCGATCAAGTAGAGCGCGAGAATCTGGCCGTCGAATTTTTTGCGGCGGAAAAACCACGCGAGCGCGAGATACAAAACCAGATTCAGCAGCGCATCGTAGAGTTGCGTTGGATGAACGCCGGCGCCGTGCGTTTCATGGTCGAGCGGAAAATGGATTGCCCACGGCAAATCACAAGCGCGACCGTAGCAACAGCCATTCAGCAAACAGCCAACGCGCCCGAAGACGCTGCCGAGCGCGATGCTCGGGGCGAGGATGTCGGCGATTTTCCAGACGGGAAGTTTTTTCCACGCTAGATAAATAATTCCTGCAACACTAGCACCGATGAGTCCGCCGTAATAAACGAGTCCACCGTGCTGGATCATGAAAACTTCGCGGAACGGCTGGTCGGCGAATTCCTGTTTCCAGTAAGTCGTAACGTAGGCGAATCGCGCACCGACGATGCTGCCGGCCATCAGCCACATCGTCACGTCGGCGATGATTTCTCCGTGGACATTGGCGAGTCGCGCGCGGCGCGTGGCGGTCCACAGGCCGGCGAGGAACGCCAGCGCCATCATCACGCCATACCAGCGGATGGGTAGGGAGCCGAGATAAATGGCAATCGGATGCACGACGGCAGGTTAATCGGAAGCGGCGTATTGGGAAATCACGAAACGCGCGTAAAAACTAGTTCAAGTTCGTAGCGACGGCCGTGCGCGAAATCTTGAACGTGGCGTGCGGTATCAAGTTATCCGGCACCAGTGGCGGCGTTGGTGTTGGCAGTGGCGGCAAAATAGGGATTTGCGCCACGAGGTCACGCCAAGTCTGACGTTCCTTTGGCGAAAGTTTGGACCAGCTCTCTGCGCTCTTCAAAAACTCCGCGCGTTCGGCGGCGTTCATGCCAGCGAACCGGGCGTAGTTATTCAGGCATTGTCGCCGTTGGATTGCGGGCATTTGCTCGAATGTTTTCAGGGTGCTTTCCATCTGCGTTCGTTCGGCGGGAGAAAGTGTATTGATGGCTTGCTGTTTTTCCGTGGGCGTCAACTCGAAGAACTGGTTGAACTGTTCGGAGATTTTTTGCTGCCCGGGATTGGCGGTCGCTGTGTCCGTTAGCTCGACTCGGGCGAAGTAATGCAGGGTTTGGTCATTCGTCAGCAGTTCCTGTTGCAACGGCGGCGGCAGAATGTCCCATTGCCGCAGCCGCGACTCAACCAGTCCGCGCAAATCCTCCGGCATGTGCGCCAGCCGCGCTTCGCGGTCGGTTCCAGTCAATCGCAGCAACGGCGTGAGCCACCAGCGTAATTCTGTGGCGCGGAGGCGCAACTCGCGTTCGTCCGGTGGCAGCAACTGGTATTCACGGACTTTGGCGAGGATGCGATTGCGGATTTCCGGCGGGCGGTTGGAAAGGGATAGATTTCGCTCCCCCGGTGACATAGCCAGCAACTGCCGGAAAAAACTGACCGGAGATTGAATCTGCGGCAGCGGTGGGACGGGGTTCATCGCCGTGGGTGGAAACGGCAGTGGTGAGGATGGCGAGTTTTGCGCCCGAACCGAAAGCGCCGTCAGTGCGACGAGCAAAAATAATAACTGGCGTTTGTAGCTCATTGCAACACGGCGAGCAGTTCGCCGTCCGCATGAGCGGTCTGACTCATGCGTTGGATGGCGTCGAGGTTCTCGAGTGCGTCCACGCTGGGCGGCTGCGCGCTGGCGAGCGTAGCGAGGTTTTTTACCAACACCCGATGTTGCACATTGGTTTCGTAGTGTTGAACACTGATGCCGAAAAATATCAAAACCGCCGTAGCCACCGCCAGCCGCGGGAAAAGCAAACTCCAGTTCCAGCCTTGGTGGGCGCGGGCAACGGCCTTTTCTTCCAATTCAATCGCGTCCAGCACGCGCGCGGTGAAATTAGACGGGGCGGAGGCAGCGGGCAAGCGGGTGAGGGCAAGGGTCAACCGTGCTTCCATCTCCAGTTCCGGCTGTGCGTTCAAGGCGGCGCGTTCGGAGTTGGAAAGGATTTTCCGCCATAAGGGTTCGCCCGGATTTGAATGATTGTTTTCCATCGCTTAAGATTAATAACCGGCAACCGTATAAAGTTGCAAAAAAGTGCGTGCGCGGCCTGTTCAAATTCTCCGGCATGAGCTAGGGTTTCCGCCCATGAGCAAGCTGGTTAAAATCGAGTCGACCGTTGTGCTGCCGCAGCCGCGCGCAGCCGTCTGGCCGGTGCTTGCTAAAACCGACTGGGTCAATCGCGCGGTCAAGCTACCGTCTATTCATTATGAGTTTGAGCCGCTGCCCGAAGGTGGCAGCAAAATCACTGCGCACGCAAAAATTTTCGGTATTCCGCTGACGTGGCGGGAATTGCCCTTCGAGTGGACGGAGCCGGAGTTTTATCAGGTGCGCCGGATTTATCACGGCGGCCCGCTGGCGGAAGCTCTACTGGGTATCCGTTTGCGCGAAACCAACGGCGGCTGTGCCGTCGAAATCTTTGGGCATTTTAAACCGCGCCATGCGCTCGGTGCGATTCTGGCACGGAATATCGCTGGCCCGAAAGCCCTGCGCGACATGCGGCGACTCATCAAACACGTGGGCGAACACCTTGCCGGTCAGCAAACCGAGGCGATGCCCGAACTCCCGCGCGCCGAGGCGAAACCGGGCGCGCTGGCTGCGGGTTTGGAAAAATTATCCGCCGGAAAAGTTCCTGAACTGCTCATCGAAAATCTTCGCGCCTTGCTGGTGGAGTCGGCGGATGTGGAACTGTCCCACATCCGACCATTTTCCGTCGCCCGGAGGTGGCAGCAGGATCGCTGGGAAGTTTTGAAATTATTTCTGAAGGCGACCCGCGCCGGTTTGTTGAATCTGCGCTGGGAAGTGCTTTGTCCCAATTGCCGTTCCACGCGCCTGCCGCGCACAGATTCCCTGGCCGCCATCACCAACACGGCGCATTGCGAAGTCTGCAACATCAAGTTCGACGCGGAATTTGACAAGTCCGTCGAACTGAAATTCTCCGTGCACCCTTCCGTGCGCCCCTGCGATGAACAAACATTTTGCCTCGTCGGCCCCGGTGCGCGTCCGCACGTTGTCGCACAAGTAAATCTCGAAGCCAACGAACGGCGGGAATGCAATCTGCCCATGACCACAAGGGAATTGCGCGCGCGCTCAGTGCAGGTGAAGGAAGTTGCGTCGTTGCCAACGCACGGTGTCGAAATTGTCTGTGCGCCGGAGCGATTTGAATTCAAAAATTCGGATTCAACATGTTTCATTCACAATCCGAATTCGTTTCCAATCCAAGTTGCGCTGGAATCTGGCGTGGGTGATGCCGAGATTTTGACCGCCGCGCGCGTCACCAACTGGCAGGAGTTTCGCGATTTATTTGCCGCCGAGGTGATTTCGCCGACGGAACGCATTGTGGTGGGATCGCAGATTATTTTGTTTACGGATTTGCGTGGTTCAACGGCGATGTATTCTGCCATCGGCGACGCGCCAGCTTATGCGCTCGTGCGCGACCATTTCAAAGTTTTACAGGACGTTGTCTCAGCGAATCATGGCGGCGTGGTGAAAACAATCGGCGACGCCGTGATGGCGGTTTTCAGTGATTTAGCCGAAGCCTTGCATGCCGTGCGGCAGATGCATGAGCAACTCGGAAAACTGGACTCAGAAAAAATCCAGCTTCGGCTCAAATGCGCGCTGCATGCCGGCTCATGTCTGGCGGTAAATGCAAACGACAAACTGGATTTTTTTGGCTCCGCCGTAAACCTCGCTGCGCGTCTGGTTGAAAAATCGAAGGGCGATGATTTGGTGGTGGCCGACGAAATTTTTCAACGCGTCGAGACGCAAAATTTTCTTCACGAGATCCGGCAGGTTGCCATGGCGGACGAGGAACGATTCACCGGCATTCCCGAACCGGTGCGAATCTGGCGCATTGCTATGCGGGCTTGCCTCGTTGACCAATCAAAAAATGCGCTGCCATTGCCAAAAAATGCGAAGCTGCCTTCCGCCCCGGTTCGACTATCCTCTGGGCAGCTAATTTGATGAACACGACTGTCACGCCAACTAACCTGACCTCCCGCGAACGTTTCAACCGCGCCGCCCGCTGCCAGCCGGTGGATCGCGCGCCAATGTGGCTGATGCGCCAGGCCGGTCGTGCGCTGCCGGAATACCGCAAGCTCAAGGAGACTTACACGTTCGTCCAGCTTTGCCAGAATCCCGAACTCGCCGTCGAGGTGACGCTCCAGCCCGTGCGCCGGTTCGGGTTTGATGCCGCGATTTTGTTCAGCGACATCCTCGTGATTCCCGAGGCGATGGGGCAAAAATATCATTTCAAGGAAACCGGCGGGGTGCAGATGGATTTCGCCGTCACGAGCAAGGCGGACATTGACAAGCTCTCGGTAGAACACGTTTGTGAGCGTCTGAACTACGTCGATCAGGCGCTGAAAATGTTGCGTGCGGAACTCGGTGATAAAACGGCGCTGCTCGGCTTCACCGGTTCGCCGTGGACGCTGGCGACCTTCATGATGGAAGGCGCGAGCGTGCCGAAATACGGCCGCGCGCTGCAGCTTTTCCGCGAGGACAAGAAGACTTTCTTCGGTCTGCTGGAAAAACTTACCGCCGCTGTCACCGCGTATCTCAAGATGCAAATCGCGACCGGCGTGGACGCGGTGCAAATCTTCGACAGCCACGGCGGGCATCTCGCGCCGACGGAATTTCAGGAAGCTTCCGGACGCTGGACGGATGAAATTATTTCCAATCTTCGAGCTGCCAACTGCCAGCTTCCCATCATCAATTTCTCGCTCGGCACGCATGGCAATTGGCCGGATTTGATCAACAGCGGCGCAAACATTCTCGGCGTTGACTGGCAAACGGATTTGGCCGAGGCGCGAAAAATCATTCCGGCGCACCTTGCCATGCAGGGAAATCTTTCGCCGGTGCACATCGCCGAATCCACGCCGGAAGTGGTCGCCGCTGAAACGAATAAAATTCTCGAAACCATGCGCGGTCGGCCCGGGCACATTTTCAATCTTGGCCACGGTTTGACGCCGGGAGCAAAATTGGAAAACATTCAAGCGTTGGTGGACACTGTGAAGGCATTCAAATGAAAACGCTGAACGTCGATTTGGACTTGGTGAAGAAATACAACGTGGCCGGGCCGCGTTACACCAGCTATCCGCCCGCCACCAAGTTCACCGACGCCGTGACGTGGGAACAGCTCGCCGCGCAGATTGAGAGTAACAACCGCACGCCGCGCGATCTTTCGGTTTATTTTCACATCCCGTTCTGCGAAACGCTCTGCTGGTTTTGCGGCTGCACCACCGTCATCACGCTCAACCACGACAAGGGCATGGCCTACATCGAGGCGCTCGGCCGCGAAGTTGCACGCATGGCGCCGATGTTGAACAAAGATCGCAAGGCCGTTCAGCTTCATTTCGGCGGCGGCTCGCCGACTTTTTTGCGGCCGGATGAAATCCGCCGGCTCGGCGAAATCATCCACAAGCATTTCACCTTCGCGCCGGACATCGAGGCCAGCGTGGAAGTCGACCCGCGCCGCCTGACGCGAGATCACTTGGTGGCGCTGAAAGAAATCGGCTTCAACCGCGCTTCGATGGGCGTGCAGGATTTCAATCCCGTCGTCCAGCAGGCCATTCACCGCATCCAGCCGCGCGAAATGACGCAGCAGGCGATGGATTGGATGCGCGAACTCGGCTACAACTCCATCAACCTCGATCTCATCTACGGTCTGCCGCATCAGACGCCGCAGACCTTCAACGAAACGCTCGACGCTATTTTGGAAATGAAGCCCGACCGCCTCGCCGTGTTCAGCTACGCCCATGTGCCGTGGATCAAGCCGGCGCAAAAGATTCTCGAAGAAAAAATCCTGCCCACGCCGGAATCCAAGTTGGAAGTGCTCAAGCTCGTCATCGAGCGACTCACCGCCAACGACCAATACGTCTATATCGGCATGGACCATTTTGCGAAGCCGAACGACGAGCTGACGATTTCGCAGCGCGAGAAGAAATTGCAGCGCAATTTCCAAGGCTACAGCACGCGCGCCGGTTCGGACATCTACGCCTTCGGCATGAGCGCCGTGTCACAAACGCCCGATGTCTATTGGCAGAATGAGAAGGAGCTACCGAAGTGGCAAGCCGCCGTGGACGCCGGCAAAGTGCCGTTGCACAAGGCTTACATCGTGAGCGACGAGGACAAAATCCGCCGCCAAACCATCATGCGGACGATGTGCGATCTCTCGCTGGACTTCGCCGCGATGAGCGCGAAGCTTGGCATCAACTTCGAGCAGCATTTTGCCAAGGAACTCACCGCCTTGGCACCGTTCGCCGCCGACGGCCTCGTGAAGCTTAAGTCCGGCGGCCTCGAAGTGACCGACGCCGGCCGCCTCTTCATCCGCAACATCGCGATGTGCTTCGACAACACGCTCGGCGCGGCGAATGAGCGGCGGCACTCAAAGACGATTTGAAATCAATCGGAGGGACGAGTTCCACGAGTCCCTAATTGAAAACCGGAGAAACTAATGAATGGGACTCGTGGAACTCGTCCCTCCGAAAGAAATTGAAATGAAACCCGTCGCCATCATCGGAGCCGGCATCACGGGCTTGACCGCGGCGTTTTACCTGAAACGCGCGGGGTTTGCCGTGACCGTGTTTGAGGCTGGCAGCCGCGCGGGCGGTGTCATTCAGTCCATCCGCGAGAACGGTTTCCTCGCCGAGTTCGGGCCGAATACGATTCTCGAAACGTCGCCGAAGATCAAACAGTTGGTCATGGATGCCGGGTTGCAGGCGCGCAAGCTGGACACCGATCCGAAAGCCGAGGCGCGCTTCGTCGTGCGCTACGGCCGACCGATTGAGATGCCCGGCAAGCCGCTCGGATTTATCACCACGCCGCTGTTCACCGCCAAAGCCAAGCTCGCCGTGCTGCGCGAGCCGTTCATCAAGCCGCGCCGCGACGGCATGGAAGAAAGCATCGGGCAATTTGTCGTGCGCCGGTTCAACCAGGAGTTTCTCGATCACGCGATTGACGCGCTCGTCGCGGGCATTTACGCCGGCGACCCGCACAAGCTGTCGCTGCCGCACGCGTTTCCCAAGCTCAAGGCGCTGGAAGACAATTACGGCTCGATGATCAAAGGCCAGATTTTCGGCGCGCGTGACCGCAAGAAATCCGGCGAAGTCGCCAAGGATCGCGCGGCGAAATTTTCCTTCGACGAAGGCTTGCAGGTCTTGCCGGACACGTTGGCCGCGCAGCTTGGTGACTCATTAAAACTGAACACGCCTGTCACAAAGCTCGCGCAGACGAGCGACGGCTGGCGCGTGACCACGGCAAACGGCGATGCGGAATTTGACAAAGTGATTTACTGCGGCACGGCTTACAAACTCGCGCAGTTGAAGCTAGAAGCAAAAACAACTTTGGATATGTCCGCACTCGCTGAAATCAGCTATCCGCCCGTTTCCGCTGTGGTCTTGGGTTTCAAGCGCGAGGACGTGACACATCCCTCAAGTGGTTTCGGCATGTTGATTCCAAAGATTGAAGGCTTCAAAATTCTCGGCACAATTTTTTCTTCCGCGCTGTTCCCGAATCGCGCACCCGCCGGACACATCACGCTGACGAGCTACATTGGTGGCGCGCGTTATCCCGAACTTGGATTGCTGCCCGAAAAAGATTTGGTTCAAACGACGCTGGCTGATTTGCGAGTGCTGCTGGGAGTGAAAGGCCAACCAGTTTTCACCCACACAAAAACCTGGCCGCACGCGATCCCGCAATACAACGTCGGCTACGGTAAATATCGGGATTTGTTGAATCAAATCGAGGCGACCACGCCCAACCTCTTTTTCGCCGGGCATTATCGGGATGGTGTTTCACTGGGCGATTCCATTGTTTCGGGCGTGAACATTGCGGAGCGCGTTGGTAAACTTTCCTAAATGAGCAAAGCCATTCTACTCGTTAACCTCGGTTCGCCGGATTCGCCCTCGGTTCCGGACGTGCGGCGGTATTTGAACGAATTTCTGATGGACGGGCGTGTGATTGATGTCGCGTGGCCCATCCGCCGGTTTGTCGTGGGCATGATTCTCATCAAGCGCCCGCACGAATCCGGCGAGGCTTACGAAAAAATCTGGACGAAGGACGGTTCACCGCTCGTCACCAGCAGCCGCAACGTGCAAAAGCTTTTGCAGGCGCGCGTTTCCGTGCCGGTCGAACTGGCGATGCGCTATCAAAATCCGTCCATCGAGTCCGCCGTGAAAAAACTTGCGGCTAAGGGCGCGACGGAAGTTTTGCTCATCCCGCTGTTTCCACATTACGCGATGTCCAGTTACGAAACTGCCGTCGTGCGCGTGCAGGAAGTCGTCGCGAAACTCGCGCCGCAGATGAAACTCACGGTGCAGCCGCCGTATTTCGATCAGCAGGATTACATCGCGGCGCTCGTGGCCAGCGCGAAGGATTATCTCAAGGACTACGACCATCTGTTGTTCAGCTACCACGGCATTCCCGAGCGGCATCTGGCGAAGTCGGATCCGACCGGCTGCCATTGCTTGAAGGTGGAAAACTGCTGCGAAGTCGCTAGCCCGGCGCACGCGACTTGCTACCGCGCGCAATGTTTCGCCACCACGCGGGAGTTCGTGAAACTCGCCGGCGTGCCGAAGGAAAAGTATTCCGTCTCATTTCAGTCGCGGCTTGGAAAAGACCCGTGGCTAAAGCCCTACACCGATTACGAACTGGCGCGCCTGCCGAACGAAGGCAAGAAGCGCGTGCTTGTCATCTGCCCCGCGTTCGTGAGCGACTGTCTGGAGACCATCGAGGAAATTGGCATGCGCGGCTGCGAGCAATTCATGGCGGGGAACGGCAAGGAATTCACGCGCATCCCGTGCATGAACGAGCATCCGGCGTGGATTGATGCGCTGGAAAAAATGGCGAGAAAATTTCTAGCCGCATGAATACCAAGATTATTCCCTAGGCCGGCTACCAAGTTTCAACCGGACGGTTTGTTGTAAAAATCCCAAGAAGCCCATTTTCTTTTTGACGGTTTCACCGCCGAGGCGTTCGCAATGGTTGTGGCATGTAGCGCAAAGGAAATGAGGTTTGCCGCCTTTGATGCGAATGATGCGGACACAGCTGCTGCACATGATGGCAAGGCAGGTAGTGCAGCGAAAGGTCGCGCGATTTTCAGGATGGCGCGGGCAGAGAAACGCGCCGTCGGGGAGCACCACCGGCGGCGCCGCAGGTTTTTCCCGCTCAATCTTGGGGATAGCGATGGTGGATTCAGTGGTTTCTACCATCAGTTCCACGTCACCCAGCCGCACGGATTGGCCATTTTCCAGCCAGACTTCCTCGACCGGTTCGCCATTCACAAATGAGCCGTTGGTGGAGTTGCAATCGCGCAGCACCACGCCGTCGGCTGAGAGGATCAATTCGCAGTGATGGGTGGAAATCGTTGAATGATTAATGGCAAAATCATTATCCACCGCGCGGCCAACGTGGTTTACACCGAGGCGTAATTCCAGAGTGCTCAAACCCAAGCCCTCTGATTTTACCAGCAGCCTTGCCATGCGGAAAAATTGCCCCGTCACCGCCTTCAAGTCGAGCGGGAAAACTATCGCAGTGGATTCGTGGCGAAGACAAATTCCTCCACAATTTTGCCGCCAATCAAATGTTCTTGGATGATGCGTTCCAAAACCGCTGGCGTGCAGCTGTGATATTGGTTGTGTCGTTTCACAGGATTAAAGGTTAGCCGAGTGGATTTCTAGCAAACGCAAAGTCCTCTACGATTTTCCCACCTATGAGGTGTTCTTGAATGATTCGCTCTAGCACCGCAGGGTCGCAGCTGTAATACCACGTGCCTTCGGGATAGACCACGGCGATTGGCCCGCGTGTGCAGACGCGGAGGCAGCTCACCTTGGTTCGATAGACGAGCGGTTGCGCGCCGACGAGGTTTAATTCTTTCAGCCGGTTTTTCAAAAAATCCCACGCGGCCAAAGTTTGTTCACGCGGGCAACACTTGGGTTCGTCCGCGTCCACGCAAAGAAAAATATGGCGGCGGAATTTTTCGAGGCCGAGCGCGGCAACGGCAGATTGGAGTTCGTCTTTCATTTTGCAAAAATTTGCCACAGAGGCACAGAGAACATAGAGAAAAGTTCATCGGCAAAACGTCAGTGCGATGACACCGCCCACGGCAATCAGTGCGCCGAGGAGCGCGCGAAAACCAATTTTTTCACCTTCGATTATTCGCGTCATGGGCAGCAGAAAAATCGGGGTGGTGGCAATGATGGCGGTGACGATGCCAGCCTGCGTGGTCTGAAGCGCCCATTGCATGCAGGTCACGCCGAGCGTCTGGCCGGCGAGGGCGTTGATCAAAACCCACGGCCAGAGCTGCCGCCATTTGCTGCGGGAAATGTGGATGGTGTCGCTGGCAAACGCCGCGCCGTAGGCGTGGGCGGAACGCCATTTGAAAACGAGTAGGAAAATGGTCGGAACCAGAATGCCGCCCAGCACGCGCTGATAGCCGGTAGTGCCAGCATCAACGTGCAGTCCGGCATCGTGAATGGCGGCGTAGCCTTTGCGGATAATCACCGCACCGAGGGCCGCGCCGAAGGCGCCGAGGACGCTGGCGGTGAGGCCAATTTTCCAGTCGCGCGGAGAAATTTTCAGGTGGTCGCCCGGCGCGAGTGCGATGGCAACACCAGCAAGAATGACGGCGACACAGAGGATTTCCGGCAGATTTAATTTTGTGCCGAGCCAGAAAAATTCTATCAACGCGGCGAACGGTGCGGTAAGGCATTGCACCAGCAAAACCGTGCGGCGACTACCGAGGCGTGGCAGGGCTTGGAAATACGCGGAGTCGCCAAGACCGATGCCGAAGAGTCCGCTCAACATGAACCATTCGGGTGCGCCGGCGAAGACCGAGCCGAAGGTGAAAGCCCAAACCGTCAAAAAAATTGTCGCAAGCGCGATACGCCAGAAGTTCGCCTCGATGCCGCCGATTTGTCTGGCGGTGCGGTAGCCGCAGATGGCTGAGGTGGCGAAGAGTAAAGTGGTAAGAAAGGCGGCGAACATCAGAGTTGCTCGCCGTGATCCATGTCGGATTCGGTGGACTGGCTTTCCACCTGAACGCCGTTTTCATCGAGGATCTCCTTGATTTCCGGGGAAACCCAGCGGCCGTCGTGTTTCTTTTTGGGTTCGGGTTTGATGCGATAGTGGCCGGTAAGATTCCGCTCCAAAAGGCCGCGCTCGGCCATCATCTGCAACAATGGCTGAGCCCAATTCGGGTCTTCGTGATAGCGTTTTTTCGTGCTGGCTCGCCGACAGACTTCTTTGACGCTGATAAATTCACCGCCCCAAGTTTGGAGATAGTTGAAAATTTCACGCTCGTCCGTATTCATAATACCGATGCTGCCAAAACCCGCCAACTGCGTCGAGCAATTAGCTTTGCCCGGTCGGTTCCGACATTGCCAAGCCGTCCGCTTCAATTTACGATTCGCCCTCGCTCATGGCGGAATACCAAGTCCAGTTTGAGGTCTTCGAAGGCCCGCTCGACCTCCTTCTTTATCTCATCAAGAAGGAGGAGGTGGACATCTATGAAGTCAACCTCACCAAGCTCGCCACACAGTTCATCGAATACGTTGACCTGATGCGGCAATTCGATCTCGAAGTCGCCGGCGAATTTCTCGTGATGGCCTCGACGCTCATGTATATCAAGAGCCGCGAACTGTTGCCGGTGGATCAGCAGGTCGTCGTCGAAGCCGAGGATGAAGGCGAGGATCCGCGCTTCGAACTCATTCGCCAGCTCGTTGAATACAAAAAATTCAAGGACGCCGCTGCGAAATTGCAAACGCTGGAAGAACGTCAGGAAAATGTCTTTCCGCGTCTGCCCGGAAAAATTGAATTTGAAAATACGGATGTGCCCGCCAAGATCGAAGTCTCCATCTTCGACTTGCTGAACGCCGTCAACTCCGTCCTCAAACGCTTTCAGGATAAAACCGCCGGCACGCGCGAGATTTACGAGGACAAATGGACGGTCAGCGAGAAAATTGAATTCGTGCTCAAGATGTTGACCGAGCGCGGCTCCGTGAAATTTTCCGAACTGTTTGAAACTGCCGCCAACCGTGCGGAAGTCGTTTGCACTTTTCTCGCGCTGCTGGAATTGATTCGTCTGAAACAGCTCGCGTGCATCCAGCCGGAGCCCTTTGATGAAATTCAAATCGGCAAGGCCATTCCTTCCACCATTACTTCGGCCGTGCAGATGGAAATGGGCGAGCCCGCAGCGGAAACCGAAGTTGAGACCGAAGTAAAACCAACGTCAGCATTGACTGAATCAACGGCTTCCGAAACCGAAGAGGAAGCGGCGGAAGATGAGTTTGACGATGAAGATGATGACGACGAGGACGACGAGGACGACGAGGACGACGAGGACGACGAAGATGAGGACGACGAAGATGAGGACGACGAAGATGAGGACGACGAAGATGAGGACGACGAAGATGAGGACGGTGATGAAGCAGAAGCTGGCACTGACGAACAAAAACCAAATTAATTTTTTCACATGGAACTGAAATTTATTCTCGGACCGCTGCTGTTTTCCGCTCAAAAACCGATGGGCGTAATAGAACTTCGCGAAAGTTGAAAACGTTATCGGAAATCCAACGGCAGCTGGTGGCGGGCGAATTTGATTTCAGCCGTCACGCTTTTCGCCGCGCCATTGAACGCAACATTAGTGAGCAGGAAATTCGCACCGCAGGCGCGCAGGCCGAGGTCATTGAGGATTATCCTCAAGACAAGTATTCGCCGAGCGCACTGCTGCTGGGTTTCACCACGGCTGGACGACCGCTGCATTTTCAAGTATCGTTTGGCGAATCGGATTTGACGAAGATCATCACCATTTATGAGCCTGACCCGAAAGAGTGGATTGAAAACCGGAAAAGGAGATAGCCATGTTTAAGTGCCATGTCTGCGGCCACACCGCCGCCAAGTCCGAATTTATCAGCGAAGTTTTCACGTTTGAAAACCGTCGCGTGCTGGTGGAGCACATCCCCGCGCAGGTCTGCGAACATTGTGGTGAAGGCACTTTCTCGCGCGAGACGACGGAACACATTCGTCGTTTGGTGCATGAATCCAAGCACCCCATTCGCACGGAGCCGCTGGATGTTTTCGCAATGGCGTGAACAACTTTCGGCTGTGCTATCTGCAAATTTCGCAGCGCGTCAATCGTCAATCGGAAATTAAAATGGAACTAAAATTTATTCTCGAATCACTTTTGTTCTCCGCTCAAAAACCGATGAGCGTGAAAGAACTTCGCGACTTGCTCGTCAACGCCGCCACGGCGGAGGACGCGGACGAAGCCGCCAAGCCGTTCAAGAAAACCAAGGACGACGATCTCACAGTCGCGCTCGAAGAACTCGCGCGCGAACACGAAACCGCTGCGCGCAGTTATCGGGTCGCGTGCGTCGCGGGCGCGTGGCAATTCGTCACTCAACCGGAATTTTCGCCGTGGCTCAAGGCGCTCGTCGGCGTCAAAAATCGTCCGACGCGGCTGTCGCAGGCGGCGCTGGAAACGCTCGCCATCATCGCGTATCGCCAGCCAGTCACGCGCGCGGAAGTTGAGCAGGTGCGCGGCGTGAACATTGACGGCACGATGCAGACGATTCTGGAACGCGGCCTCGTTGTGCAAAGCGGCCGCGCGGAAGTCGTCGGCCGTCCCGCGCTTTACAGCACCACGCCGCTGTTTCTGGAATATTTTGGTCTGCGCGGTCTGGAAGATTTGCCCGCCGCCGATGAACTGCGCCGAATTCCCGTTGAGCGTCCGCCCGCTCCCATCACGGCGGATGCGGGTCTCGCCACCACGCCGCCGGAGCAGTTGCAGTTGGATGAATCGGCAAAATCGCCGGTTGAAGAAATGCCTGTCGCAGCGCCGGACGAGCCAAGCGCAAACTAAAAAATAAAATGAGCGACGGTCAGCAGCGTGATTGGTTTAAGACGTGGCTGCATTTTTTCTGCGGGTTAGTGGCCGGTGGTCTGGTTGGCCTTTATACTTTTCAAGACAGTTGGATTTGCATTCTCATCACGGCACTGGTTGTGGCAATTTTAGCCGCAGTTTTTTTGGACAATTTCTGGGACGACTTTTTGCGTTGGGGGTAGCGTGTTTTATGTCGCCACTACTTCGGCAATTTCCGACCAAACTACTTTGCCGGCGACAATGGTCGCGACGGCTTTGCCCTTGAGCTTCCACCCGAAGAACGGATTGTTCTTGGATTTGCTCGCAGAATCTTCGCGCTGATAAATCCATTCCGCATCCGCATCAAACACCGTCACATCCGCATCGGTGCCGACACTCAAAGTGCCTTTTGCAAGATTCAGCAAGCGCGCGGGATTGATGGTGAACTTCGCAATCATGTCCGCGAGGGAAATCCGTTTTGTGTGGACGAGCTGCATGAGCGAGAGTGCGAGTTCCGTTTCGAGGCCGGTGATGCCGAAGGGCGCGTAGTCGAACTCGACTTCCTTTTCGTAATCGCAATGCGGCGCGTGGTCGCTGCACAGAATCTCAATCGTGCCGTCGGCCAGTCCTTCGAGAATCGCCTCGCGGTCAGCAGCCGAGCGGAGCGGAGGATTCATCTTGAAATTCGTGTCGTAGGCCGGCCATTGGGGAAGTGACGAGTGGCGAGTGGCGAGTGATGAGCCAAGTGATTTGCCGTCGTCCCCCCAGAATTTCTCGCTACCCGCCACTGCCGCGTCGGTCAAAGTAAAGTGGTGCGGACATGCTTCGCCGGAAATGGAGACGCCACGTTTTTTGGCTTCGCGAATTAGCCGCACGCTCGCTGCTGCGCTCAAGTGTTGGCAGTGGATTTTCGCGCCGGTAAGTTCCGCGAGCAAAATGTTGCGCGCGACAATCATCTCTTCGCCCGCCGCCGGCCAGCCGCGCAAACCGAGCGCGAGATTCCAATAACCTTCGTGCATCACGCCGTCGGTCACGAGCGAATAATCCTGACAGTGATCAAAGAGCGGCAGGTCGAACATCTTGGCGTATTCGCAGGCGCGGCGCATGAGGTCGTTGTTCTGCACGCAATGGCCATCGTCCGTGATGGCGACCACACCGGCTTTTTTCAAGCCGCCGATGGGCGCGAGTTCTTCGCCGGCGATGCCTTTGGTAATCGCACCGCTGACAAAAACATTCACGAGTCCTTCGCGTTCGGCGCGTTCGCGAATGAGCGCAACGGTGCCGGCGGAATCAATTGCGGGCGACGTGTTCGGCATACAGACGACAGAAGTAAATCCGCCGCGCGCTGCCGCCGCCGTGCCGGTGGCGATATTTTCTTTTGCGGTCTGGCCCGGTTCGCGGAAATGGACGTGTAAATCAATGAGTCCGGGCGAAACAATTTTTCCTGTTGCGTCAATAGTTTCCACGCCCGCGGGTGCAGAAAGTTTTTTGCCGATGGCGGAAATTTTGCCGTTGAGAATTAAAACGTCGGCAATTGAGTCAAATTTATTGGCGGGGTCAACCACGCGCCCGCCGATGAGAAGCAGCGAATTCATCGCGTCGAGTTTAGCGGCGGCGGATTGACAAGGCAAGCGCGGGCGATTTAGTATGGGTGGCGTTGCGGGTGTAGTTCAATGGTAGAACGGCAGTTTTCCAAACTGCTCACGAGGGTTCGATTCCCTTCGCCCGCTCCATTCATTTCCAATTGCTTATGCAATTGTGCAGGAAAAGTGCAGGAAAAACAAGGCGTTTCAAGACCATACTGTTCCAAAGGACAGTCAGTTTGAGCCTCGATAAAAGTTCTGTTAGCGACCTTATTCTCTTGGTGCTTTTCAGAGCAGAAGCTTCAAGCGCATAACCTGAAGTTCGTTTGTTCAAATCCAGCCCCAGCAACCACTTCGCCCCTCGCAACTTGCACGGTTGCAAACGGTTTTTGTTGTAAGCCGGCCAACTTGCCGCAAATTTGCTGCGAGTTTTCGGATTTCCTTATTCTTGATATGGGCTTGTTGCTCTAGGTTTAGATTAAAGAATAATCGTTGCTAAAATTTTCATTTTGTCGCGAAAGTCCAAATGTCGCCCTTGACCACGGACTGATCCGACTGCGTTGCGTCCACCCGCCAGTAATAGGTTTGATCGCTGGTCAATTTTGGCAGCGGGAATACGTTTTCATCGCCGTGGAAAGTCTTTTGCATAGCTTGCTTCGAAGCATTCTGCACCTCGTCTTTTGAGGTGGAAAAATAAACCGTATGCGCCACCGCCCGGTAGGCGGGTTTCCACATCAGCACGTCCCGCTCCGCCGGCACATTTTTCGCCAGGTCGGGCACGATCGGGCAGCTTGCTTTCTCCACTCGCTGGCCGGGAATCCAATAGACGGCATCGCCGCGGTCGTAAGCACCGATGTCGGGGGTCTTGCCAGTGAGGCCTTCAATCGCGACGCCGTGTCCGATGATGGCGGTCGCGCCGCACGCGGGACGAAAATCAAACCACGCCGGACTGACCAGATCTCGCGTGGCAATGAAGTTAGTGTCGTTGTTGCTGAACCGCGCCATCGGGCCGACCGGCTGGCCGAACCACCAGCCGTAGATCGAGTCCGCCAAATTGTTGGCGACGGTGCTGTGGATGTTCCAGTTATTTTTAATCGAGGGCATGAGGATTGCGCTTTTGATCGGGTTATAGGCGCTGTGATTGAAGACGGTGTTGTTGACGCACCGGTTCGCCTGTTCCGGCGTC
>CAIXFY010000057.1 GCA_903918885.1 uncultured Verrucomicrobia subdivision 3 bacterium | reverse complement strand
TAAGTAAGAATAGCACACTTTATACCACATAGTTAATAATCACTATCTTCAATTCCCCCATAAACCCTCGCTATTAATATTATAGACGCACAATGTTTGTTATATTTATTAATATTGTTCCTGCTTGTGGGTAGTTATGCTATTGAAAGCATTTAAGTAGTGCCCGATGGTTTGCTTCCAAGAAAAATCACTCGTCATAGCTCTTTGCCGGCAATCGGCAAGCAATTTGGGTTGGCTGTATAATACCAATGCTTTTCGAATGGCTTTAGCCAGTGCGCGTGGATTGTATTCGGCAAATTTGATTCCGGTAGACCGCTTGGGGTTTTCCGTCCAATCTATGACGCTGTCATCCAGTCCACCGGTGGCGCGGACTATGGGAATTGTTCCATATCGCAAGCTATACATCTGGTTAAGTCCGCATGGTTCAAAGCGGGACGGCATGAGGAAAAAATCACAACCAGCTTCAATCCTGTGGGACAGGGTCTCGTCGTAGCCAAAATAAACAGACACCTTATTCGGAAAATGCCGTACGAGGTCGCGATAGCCACGCTCATACTCTGGTGAGCCGCTGCCAAGCAGGACAAATTGCATCTTGGTGTTTAACATTTCTGCCAGCGCGCCGAGCTGAATGTCCACGCCCTTTTGCTCTGCAAGTCGAGAAATCGTGCCGAAGAGCGGAATTTCTGCCGCGACTGGCAAGCCTAGGATTTTTTGCAGCTCAGCTTTGTTGAATTTCTTTCCCGCCATTCGACCAACTGAATACGGCTTGAACAAATGCGGGTTTTTCGTCGTGTTCCATTCGGTGTAATCCACACCGTTGAGGATTCCAGTCAACACCCGCTGGCGTCGCCGCAAAAGTCCATCAAGCCCGCAGCCAAATTCTTCGGTGGTAATTTCACGCGCGTAACGCGGGCTGACAGTTGTAATTGAATCCGCATAAGCGATACCCGCCTTCAGGCAGTTCAAAAGACTAAAAAATTCCGCGCCATCTGAATGGAAATAATATTTCGGCAGATTAGTGAGCGCAAATGCCTCCGCTGGAAATATTCCTTGATATGCCAGATTGTGGATGGTTAGCACAATCGGCGGCGGATTCCCCCACCCTTCCTGCTTTTGCTGTGACACGAGTGCAGGAACCAATCCCACCTGCCAGTCATGCACATGCACCACGTTCGGACGCCATGGCAGATAACGGGACAAATGCACCACGCATTTTGAGAAAAAAATAAAACGCTCCGCATTATCTGCGTAGCTGATGTTACCCTCGTGATAAATTCCAGCGCGATCATAAAATCCCGGATGATCAATAAAGTAAATTTTCAGCCCTCGTTCCAAATCCAATTCCCACAAATCCGCCTGCGCCCAACCCAGCCCCAAAGGTAAATCGAAATGCCAGTCAACCCGCCGCATCTCCGGGAATTTTTTTTGAATGCCACGATACAACGGCGTAACCACTCGCGCCTCGTGGCCTTCGTTGGCCAGCGCCCGCGCGAGCGCACCGACCATGTCCGCCAAGCCGCCCGTCTTTGAGAATGGGAAAACCTCGCTGCTGGCGAGAAGGATATTCATTTTGTATTAAGCCGAAATGCGGTCAGTCTTCAAATACGGCTGAAGCGGCTCGGGGATTTTGACGCTGCCATCCGCCTGCTGATGCGTCTCGATGAGCGCCACGAACAGCCGTGCCAACGCCGTGCCGCTGCCGTTGAGGATGTGCGGAAATTTATTCTCACCCGCCTCCGTCTTGAAACGCATGTTCATCCGGCGCGATTGGAAATCCTCGCAGTTCGAGCAGCTCGATACTTCCAGATAGCTCCCCTGCCCCGGCGCCCACACTTCGATGTCGTAAGTCTTGGCGCTGCCAAAACCCATATCGCCAGTGCAGAGCAGAATCACGCGGTAATGCAGGCCGAGCAGTTGCAAAACTTTTTCGGCATTCGCCACCATCTTTTCCAATTCATCGTAGCCCTGCTCCGGCTTCACGATTTTAATCAGTTCCACCTTGTCGAACTGATGCACGCGAATCATCCCGCGCGTGCCGACGCCCGCCGCGCCCGCTTCACCACGAAAACACGGAGTGTAAGCGCAGTATCGAATCGGCAATTGCTTCTCTGCCAGAATTTCTTCGCGATGAATGTTCGCCACCGGCGTCTCTGCCGTCGGAATCAAATAAAGTTTCCCCAACTCCTCCGCGCGACCACCTTCCGCAACGCCGTAATACTGGTCTTTAAATTTTGGGAATTGGCCCACCCCCACCATGCATTGTTCGCCCACCATGAACGGTGGTGACACCTCGGTGTAGTCGTGCTGCGTGATGTGCAGATCGAGCAGGAACGAAATCAGCGCCCGTTCCAACCGCGCGCCCCAGTTGGTGTAAAGCAAAAATCCGCTGCCGGATAATTTCGCCGCCCGTTCAAAATCCACGAGCTTCAGCGACCCACACAATTCCACATGCGACTTCGGCTTGAAATCATAAATCACCTTCGCGCCGTGAACGCGCACTTCGGGATTCTCTTCCGCTGTTTTGCCAACGACAACCGATTCGTGCGGGAGATTTGGCAACTGCAGCATCAGCGCGCCGCGCGCCGTTTCGCTTTCCGCAACCTGTTTTTCCAGCGCGGCAATCTTGTCACCCAAATCTTTCGTCTCGTTTTTTTTCGCTTCGGCTTCGGTGAGTTTCTTCTGTCCCATCAACGCACCGATTTCCTTGGAAACCTTGTTACGAAGTGATTTTAGTGTTTCCACTTCTGCCAAAGCTTTGCGGCGCGCTTCGTCCAGCTTGAGCAGTTCGTCAATCTTTGCCTCGTCCCCGGCCCCGCGTGTGGCGAGGCGCTGGCGGACAAAATCGGTTTTTTCGCGGATCAATTTGATGTCGAGCACGCGTCACTTTAAGAAACAAGCTTTATCGCGGCAAGCCGATTGGTTTTAATCCTGCCGAATGAATTTTCGAGAAAAACTCCATTCTCTCTTCCACGTCCCGCCGCTTACGCGCTCGCGGATGTTCGCTGCGCTCGCCGTCACCGTGGGTGCTGATAGCCTGCAACTCATCCTCGGCCCGCTCGGCTGGGCGTTTATTGACCAATCCATCGACGTGGCGGCGATGCTGCTGACCATGTGGCTGCTTGGCTTTCACATCCTGCTGCTGCCGACGTTTGTGGCGGAACTCGTGCCGCTCGTGGACGATTTACCGACGTGGACTGCTTGTGCCGCTGCCGTCATCGCGCTCCGCAAACGCGAACAGCGTTCCGCGCCGCTTGTGAAATCTGATTGAAAAATCCGCCCGCAAACGGCAGATTCTCCGCATGACGAAATCTGTTTTCACCGGTCCGGTCTACGTCGTGCGCGACAACATAGATACCGACCAGATCATCTCCGCCCAATTTCTCAATCTCGTGCCCACCATCGCCGAGGAATACGAGAAGCTCGGTAGCCACGCCCTCGCCGGTCTGCCGGATTCGCTCTACACCACCCGCTACGTCAAGGAAAGCCAGCTCGATAGCGACTATCCCATCGTCGTCGCCGGCAAAAATTTCGGCTGCGGCAGCTCCCGCGAACACGCGCCCATCGCCATGGGCTCGGCCAACTGCGAACTCGTCCTTGCGGAAAGTTTCGCCCGCATCTTTTTCCGCAACTGCGTCGCCACCGGCGAACTGTATCCGTGCGAATGTGCCGACCGCCTTTGCGACATCCTGAAAACCGGCGACATCGTGACCGTGGACCTCGATGCCGCGACCGTCACGGTCAAGGAAACCGGCAAGGTCTATAAATTCAAACCACTCGGTGATGTGCGCCCCGTGGTGGATGCCGGCGGGCTGTTCAATTTCGCCCGCCAAAGCGGGATGATTGCGGCAAAGTAATTTGCAGATGAATCTGCTTCCCAATCCCCGTTCGCTAATAAGGCGACCGGGGATTTTTCTTTTGCCGAAGCAGAAACCGCTGGCCGCCATCAAAGTCGTCCGCACCAACTCCGCGCCGAATCATCCCGAAGGCTACGCGCTCACAATTTCCAAAGGCGGCATTGAAATTTCCTTCCGCGAAGCCGGCGGCCTACGTGCAGCCACGGCGACGTTGCGGCAATTACTCAAGGAATACGGACGTAAACTTCCGTGCTTGAAAATCCGCGACTGGCCGGACTTTGCGAGGCGCGGCGTGATGCTCGACATTTCGCGCGGCCGCGTGCCAAAGCTGGAAACCCTGCTCGACCTCGCCGAAAAACTTTCCGATTTTAAAATCAACGAACTGCAACTTTACACCGAGCACACCTTCGCCCACAAAAAATACAAATCCATCTGGCGAAACTGGGGCGCGCTCACCAGCGACGAAATCCGCAAGCTCGCTACGCGCTGCCGCGAACTCGGTATTGACTTGGTGCCGAATCAGAATTCCTTCGGCCACCTGCGTTATTTCCTCGCCGATCCGCGCCTGAAAAAGCTTGGCGAAATTTCCGAACCATTTTTATCTGAAACAAAAGATTTTCTCCGCCGCCCGACGACGCTTGCGCCGAATCACCCTCGCACCCTGCCCTTTCTGCGCGGGCTTTACGACGAGTTGTTGCCGAACTTCTCCAGCGAGTTCTTCAACATCGGTGGCGACGAGACGTGGGACTTGGGCAAAGGCCAGAGCAAGAAATTGTGTGAGGCCAAAGGCAAAGGCCGTGTCTATCTCGACTTCATCAAGAAGTTGCATCGCGACGTTTCGGCGCGCAATAAGAAGATGATGTTCTGGGGCGACATCATTTTGAAATATCCCGCTCTTATCCGCGAACTACCAAAAGGCATCATCGCACTGAACTGGGGTTACGAAGCCAATCACCCATTTGCGAAAGAGACGGCGCAATTTGCCAAAGCCAAAATTCCCTTTTACGTTTGCCCCGGCACTTCCACCTGGCAGACGCTCATCGGCAAACACGACAACGCGCTCGCCAATCTCCGGTCGGCAGCAAAGGCGGGAAAGAGGTTTGGCGCAATCGGTTTTCTCAACACCGATTGGGGCGATGGCGGCCACCCGCAACCATTGGCCGTGAGCTGGCCATTATTCGCCGCCGGAGCCGCGCTGGCGTGGAACGCAAAATCACTGGACGAAAAAATTGTCGCCAACGTTTTGAGCCGTGATGTATTTGAGGATGCTACCGGCAAAATTGCGCAAGCAGGATTCAATCTGGGTTTCGCACACCAAAAGCTCGGCGTGCGAGCCGTGAACGAAACGCCGCTCGGCACGGTCATTGCCGCGCCAAAACCGGAGGAGCAAGAACTATTTTGTCGAAACGGACTGAAATGGTTCAACCAAATTCCGGCGCGGAAAATCCACGCGACGCTGGCGGAAATTGAAAAACGGCGGAAAGTTTTGTCGCAGTCAAAACCCAAATCGGGCGCCGGGAAAATCCTTGCAAGGGAACTTGACCTAGCCGCGCGCATGGCGGCGCAGTCGTGCCAATTCACGCTTTGGCAGCAAGCCGTCGTTGCCGGGAAAAAATCTGAAGCCGCGAAGTTAGCACGGCGCGGCCTCCGCGAACTGCAAGGGCTGGAGAAGGATTTTAAATCGCATTGGCCGTTGCGGAACAAGGCAACGCCGAAGCATTGCTCGCCTTTTTTGAAATGGCGGATGGCCGATTACCGGCGCGGGGACTGGCGTTCTTCCGCCGCAAAATATTAACGCCGACAGCGTAAAGCCGTCGGCGTTTGGCGAAAGGGTTGATTTACTTCGCGGCCGGAGCATTGCTCACCGCCGGAGTGGTGAGGAAATTATTCGCTGCTGGTTGCGGAGTAGGCGTAGCCGCTGGCTGAGTGGTTGCCGCCGGAGCAATCGGCGTCTGCATTTGCTGCTGCTGGACCTTCTTTTCAAAGTCGCTTCCCGACGTGCTGTGATGCGCCTTGTCCTGCAAATAACCAAGTAGCAACGCCAGCCCGAGAAACACACCAGTCGCATATTTTGTAATCTTGGTCAGTGCATTGCCGGAGCCCGCGCCGAAGAGCGCGTCCGCCGTCCCCGCACCAAACGCAATGCCTGCGCCGGCGTCCTTTTTGGGAAGCTGGACAAGCACCAACAAAATCAACAGCAGACAGTTGACCACGAGAAAAAATGTCAAAACGCCAATAAGAAATGTCATATCAAATTAAGGTTAGATGGAATTTTTGATGATGTCAGCAAAACTTCTCGCTTCAAGTGAAGCCCCGCCGACGAGCGCGCCGTCCACGTCGGGCTGGCTCATGAGCTCCTTGGCATTCGCCGGCTTCACGCTGCCGCCGTATTGAATGCGCACTTTGCGCGCGACTTCGGCATCGAACATCGCGACCAAAACGCCACGGATAAATTTGTGCGCGTCTTGCGCTTGTTGCGTCGAGGCAGTTTTGCCAGTGCCGATGGCCCAGACGGGTTCGTAAGCCAAAACCGTTTCAACCATTTGTTCTTTGGTGAGTCCGGCGAGGCTGCCGCGCGTCTGTGTTTCCAAAACTTTTTCCGTCAGATTGCCTTCGCGTTCGGCCAACGTCTCGCCGATACAAACGATTGGCTTGAGCGATGCGGCGTGAGCCGCGGCGGCTTTCTTGGCGATGAGCGCGTCGGTTTCTTTTTGGAACTGGCGACGTTCGCTGTGGCCGAGAATGACGTAACGCACGGAGAATTCC
>CAIXFY010000056.1 GCA_903918885.1 uncultured Verrucomicrobia subdivision 3 bacterium | reverse complement strand
GAATTCTCGCTGGCCACCAACGGAATGCACTCTGACCGCGACACGACATATTGCCTCGCGATATCGCGAATCTTCATGAATTCCTTTGCATAGCCGATGTTGTTCTACCGGTTGAAAGTTAGGGGTGAACCAGCTTTTACAAACCAAGTTGGTTCGCCATGATGCCGATGACGCTCAACGGGCCGGTGTCTTCCAAGCCGTCGGCGGCCTTGTCCAACTTTTGCAGCGAGAGCTTGGCGTTCTTGTAAAATTCCTGGTCGTTCACCAGTTTACCGATGGTTCCCTGACCGCTGTTTACCTTAAGCAAAATTTCATTCGCGTTCGTCATCGCGGCGGTCGTGTTGACATAGAGCGCATCATCGGTCAGCAATTTTCCAATCGTGCCCTGACCGGCGCTCACGTTGCTCATCACCGATTTTGCGGAAATGGCCGTGTCCTGCAAGTTGCTGACGGTGGAAAGCGCGGAAGTATAAAGCGAATCGTCGTAGATCAATTTTCCAATCGTGCCCTGACCGGCGGCAATCTGGCTGGAAAGATTTTTGACGTTCGCAATCGTCGCGGTGATGGGCGTGCTGTTCTGCTTGATGAAATCGGTGAGCGGCCCCATGAGGTTGTCAATCTTGTCGCCGGTGAAACTCTTGGTCAGGTTCTGGATACCGGCGGCGGCGTTGTCCAGTTTGGCCATGATGGCGCTCAAGTCCGGCTGCTCGCCCGTTTCCAATACTGCGCCTTCCTCCGCGCGTGGCGAACCGGAAGCGCCAAAGGAAACCGCCACATAATTTTGCCCCATCAGGCCAGTGAATTTGATGACGGCCTTGCTGTCGGTCTTCACGGCCGCATCGGTCTTTAATTTCATCGTGACGCTGACTTTGCTGTCGGCCAGCGCAATGCGCTCGACCCGGCCGATTTCCACACCGGCCATCTTCACGCGGTCGCCCACCTTCAAATCCTGCGCCGAGTCAAACAGCGCGCTGACATGCCGGCCGCGGCTGAACAGATCCGCGCTGCCGAGCGTTTCGATGATTATCACGGCGGCGATGATGGTGACGGCCACAAAAATACCGAGCTTGGTTTCGAGTGAATTTTTCATAGGCAAAAAGTTATAGGTCGCGTTTGAAATCGGCGTTCAAAAATTGCTGCACGAGCGGATGGTCAAATTTTTTCACTTCATCGGGTGTGCCGATAACGAGGATTTTTCCCTCGGCCATGACGGCAATCCGATCCGCTACGCCAAACGCCAAATCGCGGTCGTGCGAGACGACCAGTGAGGTAACATGGATGCGCTTGTTCAGCGCCAGAATTTCTTCGCCGATGACGACGGATGAAAGCGGATCCAGTTCGCTCGTTGGTTCATCGTAAAGAATCAACTGCGGCTCGATGACGAGCGCGCGGGCAATGGCAGCGCGCTTTTTCATGCCGCCGGAAAGTTCACCGGGCATCTTATCGATGGCATCCTGTAGGCCGACATCCTCAAGTTTTTCCGCGACAATTTTTTTGATTTCTTCCGGGGATTTCAGCCGGTGCTCGGTTAGATACAAGCCAACATTTTCGCCAACCGTCAAAGAATTTAGCAGCGCGCCGGACTGGAACACGAGTGCCATGCGGTATTTCGCCGCGATTTCCGGCGTGGTGATGGATTCGCCGTTGATGAGGATTTCGCCGGCGTCCGGTTCCTCGAGCCCGATGAGGTGCTTGAGTAAAACGCTTTTGCCGCTGCCGCTCGGCCCCATGATGACGAAGATTTCACCGGGCTGCACCTCAAAGTCCACACCCTTGAGCACTTCCTGCGCGCCAAAATTTCTGCGGAGGCCACGCACGAGGAGGCCGACGCCGGAGTTGTTGGAGGCATTACTCATTTCAGCAAACAGCGGGTGAGGATGTAGTCAAAGATCACGATGAGCACGATGGAATTAACCACCGCCTTCGTGACCGAGCGACCGATGCCGCGCGGTCCGCCGATGGTGATTAAACCCTGATGGCAGGACACCGCTCCGATGATGATCGCGAAACAAAAGCTTTTGAACACGCCGTTGATCACGTCTTTGAGTTCCACAATGTTTCGCAAGTCGGCGAAGAACACACGGAACGGAATTTCCATGCTGTGATTCATGTCCGCCACCAGCGCGCCGCCGAACCAGCCGACGAGAATCGAAAACACCACCAGCATCGGCAGCGCCGCCGCCAAGGCGAGAATTCGCGGCAGCACGAGGTAGTGAATCGGATTGATGTTCATGGTGCGCAGCGCGTCAATTTCCTGATAGACGCGCATTGAACCAAGTTCCGCCGCCATCGCCGAACCGATGCGGCCGGCGATGAGAATCGCCATCATCACCGGCGCGAGTTCCTTGGCGATGCCGAGGCCGACCACGCCGCCGACCGCGCTCACGAAACTGCGTTCAACGAGCGGCGGCCCGAAATTCAGCGCAATCACGCCGCCGATAAAAAATGACAACACGCAGACCATCAGCAGGCTGGCGTTGCCGATTTCAAAGAACTGGTCAAACACCTTCTCGCGCTGACGCCACGCGTGCGGCAGGGCCAGCAGCGTGCGCCAGAACAAAAGGATGATTTCTCCGATGTTCTCAAACATAAATCAGGCGCGGTTCATTGGATGGTGGCGGTCTTCTTGGAAGCGGTGAGGTAAAACAGCTTCGTCCGTCGGTTTTCCCCGTCACATTGATACTGAAAAAGGCCGAACAGGAGCGAGACTTTTTTGTGCGCCGGCCATTGCTCGGCGCGATACAAGTTCCACAAAAACGAGCGGCTCGTCCCGCCGGCCTGCGGATTTGATTCCGCGCGCCAGAGTGACCAGAGCGGCGACCAGTTGCGCTTGATGCCGCGATTGTCCGGCACGGCGGGTTCGAGCGGCGCAAGGATTTGCAGGCTTTCATTGCCGTTGAAGTTGTGATGCCAGGTGAAAAACGGCCACATGTCGAGCCGCTCTTTCCGCGCGCCGGTCTGTGTGTTTTTCTCCACGGTGTCGGAATAGAGATAAAACAAAACGCGCCGCCGCTGCAAATCCAGCGGATCGGAATGCGTGCGACTGTAAGTGTAAAGCGGCCAGAGATACGAATTGCTTTCCTTGGTGGCGTTGTGCGACTGGCTGAAAATCGGGAACACGCGGTCGGTGGTCTTGCCTTCGCCGCGTGCGAAAATAACGAACGGCCACGGCATCTGCCACTCGCGGTAATTTTTTTCGCGGTTGTCTATCCAAGTAAAGAATGGCCAGACGACGGTAGTTGAATCGATTTCCGGGGAACGGCTGTAGACGAAGAGGGGAATGCTGGCGCGGAATCTTTCTGGCGCGGCGGTGGTCTTTGGTCCGGCCAGGCTTTTGGGGCGGGTGACGGAAATTTGTTCCGCCGTGTTCGTGCCGATACGGTTGTTCTGGATGATGCACAGCGGCCACAAATAAAAATTACGATCGTAACCGGGTATGGTTGAAACATCGCCGAAACCGTTGGTGTGGAGCGTCGGAATTTTGTGTTCGCTGCCGATAAACGGCCAGACTTGCCAGCCGTCCAAACCGTCGCCGTGTCGCACATGCACAAACGGGAAAAGATAGTTGTCGGTGACGACATTGCGCTTGCGCGTCTCGGCGTAGAACGGAAACATCACGAAGAAAATCTCATCGTGGAACAGCCGATTTTTTAAGTGGCCGTAAAATGGAACCAGCGCGGTGTAGTTCAAATTCGCATCAGTAGAGCGCTGGTAGAAATAAAACGGATAAAGCGTGAAGCGGTCTTTCGTGGTTCCGGATTGCTCCTTGCCGCCGGAAAAGCTGATTAGCTGGAAAAATTGCCAGCGCCATTCGTTCTCGTAGCGTAGGCTGGTCAGCAGCGGATACAAATACTCGTCCTCGTGAGACTTTACGAAAGGATTCTGATAGCAGGAATAAAACGGCGGATACGCCACAGTGTTTTCGTCCTCGGTTTGCTGCGAATAATAAAACGGCCCGGCGCATTCCGTGCGTTCGCCTTGTTCCAGCGTCAGTTGAAAGTGATCGAAAATAAATCCCGCGCTGTCACCTGCATCCGCACTTGCCAAATTTTGAAAGAATCCGAAGCCGATCAAAAAAAACGCATAGAACCAGAAAATCAGGGACTTACCGAATTTAGTCCGATTTTCCGTTATCGTTATTTCAAGTCGTGGCTTGCTCTTTTTCACCGTTTGGATGGGTGGTTTAACAATGAGATTGACTTTTGGCGTTGGTCGCGTATTTTTGTTCCAATTGAGGTTTTCACCTCGGTTCCTCCTGACCCGGTGTTGGCGATGCGTTGCCAGCACTGGGTTTTTTATTTTCAATCAGCGGACGACGCTGGCCAATCAGATTTAATAGTGCTGGCAAAAATGTCAGCGCCGCAATCATACACATCGCGATGCCGATGGCCATGATGAAACCGAGGCTGTTGATGCCGCGATGCTTGGCGAGCATCAGGCTGCCGAATCCCGCGATGGCCGTCAACCCCGACACCAGCACCGCCTTGCCCGTGCTGCGCGCCAGAATTCCCGGCGTGCGCTCCTCCGCATAGCGGTTCAGGATGTGAATGCCGTTGGTTACGCCAATGCCGATGACGAGCGGCAGCGTCATGATATTTGCGGGATTGAATGGCACGCCGCGCCAGCCCATCAAGCCCACCAACCACAACGTGCCGAGACCAACGGGAATTAGGGACAGAACTACCGCCGCCAGACTGCGGAAATGGAAAAACACCATAACCGCAATCGCCGCCAACGAATACCACGCCGCCGTGATGTAACTGTCCTTGAGCTTCGTCGTGTATTCGAGTAACTGCACCGGCGTGCCGGTGATAATTGGTCGGTTGCCATCTTTCGGATCTAATTCGCGCCGCAAAGTTTCGACAAACTCGCGCTGGTTTTCGTGCTGCCAGACATCTTTTTTCGGGTAGACCTGTAAAAGGAATTTTCCGTTCACGCCCACAAACCGGTCGCGCAACGCCGGTGGCAAATCCTCAATCCGCAACGGCGCGCGGTCATCCTGCTGTTGCAAGGTCTGGAACGTCCGGCGCAAATCATCAAACAGTGCCTGCTGATACGCGCCAATTTTTCCGGCGTGTTCCTCCAGCCCGCCTGTGTCGCCATCGAGCATTGCGCGGCGCAAATTTAAAACGGTTTTTTGTAGGCTGACCAGTTGCCGCGCCAATTCCGGATCGCTCCGGCGCACTTCCTCCAAGGTTGCGCCCAGGTAGCCGGAAAACGAATACAGCGTCCGGCTCAACGAATAAACATCCGCCGGCCGCATGTCCGGTGCGTTGAACTTCAGCGCCGCCACCGTGGATTTGATGTTGGAAATCAAAGCCAGCTTCGCGTTCTGATCCTGATACAAAAAGCCCGCAATCGACTCGACATCCGAAACCACATTGGTCAGGGCGCGAATCTGTTTTTCCAGCCGCACGGCTTCGTCGAGATTGTCCGCCACGATGGCGCCGAACAGCACGGATTTTTCCGCCGAATCAATCAGCTTTTGTTCATACACCACGGCGGGCAGGCCGGCGCTCTGCATGTTCAGCAAATTGTAATCGAAGAAAACTTTCCGCGTCCCGAACACCGCCGCCGTGCTGATAATTGCGATGACCAAGGCCACCCACACCGGTCGTTCAAGCCAGAAACTTTCGATGCGCGCCCGCCGGTCGTCTTCGTGGATGTCGTGGTCGATGATATTTTGTTTGCCGCGCAGTAGCAGCACCGGCAGCAGTGTCAGCATCGGCACGAGGCAAATCATCAGGCCGCCCCCGCAAATGATGCCCATTTCCTTAATGCCCTTGAAATCCGTGAACCACATCGCCGCGAACGCGCCCGCCGTCGTCAGTGCGCCGGTGAAAATTCCCTGGCCGGTGAACATCATCGCTTTCGTCAGCGCTTCCGCCTCCGTTTTGCCGTGGCGCAATTCCTCTTCGTAGCGCGTGATGAGATGCACACCGTAATCGATCGCCAGCCCAATCAACATCGGCAAAAAAGTGATCGTCAAAATGTTCAGATGCCCGACCGTCAGCGTCGCGAACGCAAAGGTGTAAGCCAGTCCGACAAGCAAACAAATCGAGGCTTTGATCGGCCGGCCGGTCTCGTTGTAACCGTAAATAAAAATGATCGCGCACAAAATGAATGAAACAATGCTCGCCACCATGGTGTCACTCTGCGACTGCGCCATTTCGTCGTGTTCCAGCACCGGTTCGCCCGTGAGTCCCGCGTTCACGCCCGTCACTTCGGCTCTTGTCTGCGCCACCAGTTCACGGATGCGTTCCACGGCGTCGCCGTTCAAATCGTCCGTCGGTGCGTGCGCGGTCACGAGGAAAATTTTCCCGTGATTGAAGGTGATGTAAGTTCCCGCCGCCGCCTCATCGCTTGCGTCGAACAATGCCGTTACCCCTGGCGAAGGCGGCGTGCCGGCGCGGCCCAGGCTGTCCTGCGCCTGTTGCAAAATGCGTTCCAGCGCAGGCAACGATTTGACCAGCGCGTCGTTCTCGGCGTTTTGTTCGCGTTTGGCGGTGCGGAACTGCGTGTTGACGAGGTCGAAAAACGAAACCAGATTCGTCGTCTGCGAAAATTTTTGAATGAATGGCAAATCACTTTTCAGCGTGCTGCCCAATTCGACCAAATCTTTTTCCGGCACGAACAGCAGCGCCTTGCTGCCCATCATTGGCAAATCGCCCTTGTAAAAAACATCCTTGAACAGATTCGTCTCCGCCTCCAGCCGCGCGCCGAGCCGCTCGACGAACTGCCGGTTTTTCTCGACGTTCTCGCTTTCGACCACGACCACGAGATCATCCTGCTGCGGAAATTCCTTTTGGAACTGAAGAAAATTATGGTGATACCGCTGGTTGCCGCCCACGAGGTTGTTCCGGTCCGTGTCGAACTGGAGATATTTCACCGTGACCGCGATGCACAGGAAAAATAAAATCACCTGCGGCCAGAAAAACCAGCGCGGTTGACGGATGATGGCTGCGGCCAACCGGCCGAGCATCCTCGCCAGAAAACTGTCTGGGCTCAACGGTTTCACGCGCTCACGCCTTCTCCACAAACACCGCCGTGCCGTAGCACAACACTTCCGTGATACCCGGCGCGATTTCCGTGGCGTCGTAGCGCACGCCGATCACGGCATTCGCACCGAGCTGTCCAGCGTGCGTGAGCATGAGATTGAAGGTGTCCTCGCGCGTGCGTTCGCAGAGGTTCGTGTAGATGGAAATATTGCCGCCGAAAATGGATTGGATGCTCGCGCCGAAATTGCCGACCACCGAGCGCGAACGCACCATGATGCCGCGCACCACGCCGAACGATTTGGCAATGCGATAACCGGGCAGCTCAAACGCCGTCGTCGTCAAGGGATGGGTCAGACTCATAAGCCATTGATTGAACACGACGCCGCGAGTCCGCAAAAGCCAAATCTCAAGGCGAAAGAAACGTGTAGGACGGGAGATTCCGCAGCACGGTGAACATCAGCGCGACGACGAGCAGCGGCCAGAGAAATTTTGCCGGGAAAAATTCACCGTTCGCGCGTCCGCAAAATTCATTCCAGCCAAACCAGCCGCCGCGAATCGCCAGCATTCCCAAGGCGAAAACGAACAGCGCATTGTCGTGCAGCGCGGTCAAAAGGTCGCCGTGCAGCAGCGCGTAAAACGCTCGCGTCATACCGCAGCCGGGGCAGTTCAGGCCGGTGAGCCGGTGGAACTGGCAGACGGGATAGATTTTGTGCGTCGCCGGGTTTAAGAAAAAAACTAGCGCCGCGATGCCCAGCCCAGTTCCCGCCAACATAAATCCCAGCATGCGCGAGCTGGAGGCGTTAATCTTGGGCGGAACGGAGCTCATTCAAATCGCGCCAAAGTGCCAGCTCAAGTTGGCGGGATGTAAGACCAATTGCAAAATTCCCAGCCCGAACGTCGCGAGCAGACTCACTGCCGAGCAAATCAAACCCGTCAGCGCGAGTCCCCAGCCTTCCTGCTTTTGCACCTGTCCGTTGATCTGCACGAGCGCGACGGTGGAAAAAATTAGGCCGAGCACGTTGAACGGACAGCCGCAGCAGCACATCAGCGAAATCAATCCGCAGACAAAGCCCGCCGTGGCAAAATTATTCGTGCCCCTTGTTGGCAACCCGCTGATTTTGGGTGGTGTCATGACCGGCGGCGTGCCCGCGAGTTCGCGCGCAAATTCCGGCAGCAGGCCGAGAAACGTCCAGTCGGTCGTGCCTTCCGCGATGGCGGCGGTGCGCGCGTCGGCACGGCCTTGTGCAATCCATTCGCGAATTTTTTCTACGCTGATGGGGCCGTAGGTTTTGCCGTCGTTGCCGATTATTTTATACATGGCTCAATGATGATGATGGTGGTGGATGAGTCGGATTAGCACGAGCAAAACCATGCCCGTCAAGGCCAGTAATACAATTGCCACCCGCCAGCGAGCTTCCCGTTGGCGAATGTGTTCCGGTGTCTCAAACCACTTGAACGCTTCGGTAAACTCCGGCAAATCACCGAGAAACACCCAGTCCTTCGCCTCCGGCGGCTTCACGGGTGATTTTTTTTCAAGCCGTCCTTCCTCAATCCAAGTGCAGATTTGTTCGACGTAGACCGGCCCGTATTCCTGACCGTCGCCGCCGAGCACTTTGTATTGGGGCAATGATATCATTATTCGTCCTGGCCGGATCCGCCCGCGCCGCTGTCGGCGCACACGCCGCGCTTGGCGCTGGCGACAAAATCCAACATTGCCTTCGCGCCCGAACCGGTGAACGTCGTTTGCGCCTCGGCCACAGCCGCGCGCAAATTTTTCCCGCTGCGGAACAGCTCGCGGTAAAGCCGTTTGATCTCCATCCGTTCCGCCGGGGAAAATCCCGCGCGGCGCAATCCGACTACATTCAATCCGCAAAGTTCGTTGACGCGGTGAACGACGGTGAACGGCGGCAAATCTTTGCTGATGGCCGCGCCACCCTGCATCATCGCCAACGTGCCGACGCGGCAGAACTGATGGACGAGGCAACAGCCAGAAATGAACGCGCGGTCTTGCACCACGACGTGTCCCGCTAGGAAACACCCGCCGCCGAGGATGACATGATTGCCGACGATACAGTTGTGGCCGACGTGCGCGTGCGGTGTCAGAAAATTATGTGAGCCGATGACGGTGTCTTCCGCCAGCGTGTTCGAGCAATTCACCGTGACGTGTTCGCGAAAAATGTTGTGGTCGCCGATGCGCAGTCGCGTGGGTTCCCCCTTGTATTTCACATCCACCGGCGCGTCGCCGATGACGCAGCCCGCGTGAAAACGATTGTCTTTGCCAATGGTCGTCGCGCCCATCAAACACACCTGCGGCCCGATGATGCAATCGTCGCCCACCACCACGCCCGCCTCGATTACGGCACACGGACCGACGGAGACGTTGGCGCCTAGCTTGGCGTTCGGATGGATGACGGCGCTCGGATGAATCATTTCAAACACAGATAATCACAGATTAACACAGTTGAAAATTGAATTTTTGCCGCCGCGTGTGAAGTTCCTTTGTGTCTTCGCGTCTTCGTGGTTAAATTCAATTTGTAATGACCGTCGCACTCGCAACTGAATCAAATCCGCCATCCGCCATCCGTCCGCAACTGCCGGAACTGCTCGCGCCTGCTGGCGACTGGGATTGTGTCAAAGCTGCTGTGGAAAATGGCGCGGATGCAATTTACTTCGGCCTCGACAAGTTCAACGCCCGGATGCGCGCCAATAATTTTACCGAAGCCGACTTGCCGAAGCTCATGGAATTTCTCCACCGACGCGGCGTGAAGGGCTACGTCACTTTCAACACGCTGGTGTTCCAGAACGAAATCGCCGACGCGGAAAATTATCTCCGCACCATCATCGCCGCCGGCGTGGACGCCGCCATTGTGCAGGACGTAGGCATTTGCAAACTAATCCGTTCGCTCTCGCCGGATTTTCCAATCCACGCCTCGACGCAGATGACAATTTCCAGTGCTGCGGGGATTGAATTCGCCCGCAACCTCGGCTGCAACCTCGCCGTGCTCGCACGCGAATGCTCCATCGCGGAAATCGAGAAGATGAATGCGGCGCTCGGCTTGGCCAAATTAGAATTGCCGCTGGAAGTTTTCGTCCACGGCGCGTTGTGCGTCGCGTATTCCGGCCAATGTTTGACGAGCGAATCGCTCGGTGGCCGCAGCGCGAATCGCGGCGAATGCGCCCAAGCCTGCCGGATGCCTTACGATTTAATTTCCGACGGCGCGCAAGTTCCGCTCGGCGACAAACGCTATTTATTGAGCCCGCAAGATTTGGCCGGCCTCGAAGTTTTGCCGGAACTTGTCCGCGCTGGAGTCTCTTCGCTGAAAATAGAAGGCCGACTCAAGTCGCCGGAATATGTCGCGAGTATAACCCGCGTTTACCGGCAGGCGTTAGACAGAATTGGCCGCCGAGGCACAGAGACACAGAGCAATGACCAATCCGAAAAATACGAGCTGGAAATGTCGTTCTCTCGCGGCCTATTCACCGGTTGGTTCAGTGGTAACGACAATCAAAAACTCGTTCACGCGCGCTTCGGCAAAAAGCGCGGCGTGTATCTTGGCGAAGTTAAAAAAATTGTGCGCGACGGCGTCATCGTGAATCTCGCTGCGCCCGTGAAACTCGGCGATGGAATTGTGTTTGATGCTGGCAAGCCGGATGAAAAAGAAGAAGGCGGTCGCATTTACGAAATTCAGGACCCGCGTTTTAAAATTCCCGGCGAGAAATTGACCGAACTGCGTTTCGGCTACGGCAGCATTGATTTTTTGCGGGTTCATGTCGGCGACAAAATTTGGAAAACGAACGATCCCGAACTCGACAAGCGCTTGCGCCAAAGTTTCGCTGGCGATAAAATTCGCTTTCAGCGTCCGGTAGAAATCGAAGTTCATGGCCTCGCTGGCCAACCGCTCACGCTTATCGCGCGTGACGAAGAAGGGCGCGTCGCGAAAGTCGAATCCACCATGCCGCTGGCGAAGGCGGAAAAACTTCCGCTCACCGAAGAAAAATTGCGCGAACAATTTGGTCGGCTTGGCGGCACGCCGTTCAAGCTCGGCGAACTGAAAAACTTTCTGTCCGGCGACGTGCTGATTCCCGTGAGCGAATTAAATCGTCTGCGCCGCGAAGTCGTAGCCGAACTGGAAATACTCCGCGCGCAGCCGAAACGGTGGACGATGAATGATTGCGGATTGCGGATTGCGGATTGCGGATTAAAAAATGCGCCAGCCAATCCGAAATCCGAAATCGCCAATGCACAATTGATTATCCTCGTCCGCAATCTCGCGCAACTGGAAGCCACGCTGAAATGCGGCGTGCAGACGGTTTATTGCGAGTTTGAAGACCCGAAAAAATACCGCGAGGCTGTGACCACGTTTCACACGGCTTACGGTTGCGCTGCCCCAACTTCCATCTCCCAACTTTCATCTCCCGCCATCTTCGTCGCGCCACCGCGCATCACCAAGATGGGCGAAGAATGGATTTTGAACCAAGTCCGTTCCTGCAACGCCGACGGCTATCTCGTCCGCAACTACGACCACCTGAAATTTTTTACGGACACGCGGCGCGTCGGGGATTTTTCGCTGAACGTCGCGAACCGCATCACGGCGGACTATTTCAAAAATCAGTTCGGCCTCGAACGTCTCACCGCCAGTTACGATTTGAATGTCGTGCAGCTCGACGCGTTGTTGACCGCCGCGCCGCCGGAATGGTTTGAGGTCACCATTCATCAGCACATGCCGATGTTTCACATGGAGCATTGCGTGTTCTGCGCATTTCTTTCCAGCGGCAAAGATTATCGCGACTGCGGCCGCCCGTGCGACACGCATGACGTGCGCCTGCGCGACCGCGTGGGCGCCGAACATCCGCTCAAGGCCGACGCCGGCTGCCGCAACACCGTCTTCAATTCGCAGGCGCAGACCGGCGCGGAATTTGTGGAACGGCTCCTCGCGCTCGGCGTCCGCAATTTCCGCGTGGAATTTCTGAATGAAAATTCCGATGAAGTCGTCCGCACCATCACGAAATACCGGCAGTTGTTGCGCGGCGAAATTTCCGGCACGCAGCTCTGGCGCGAACTGAAACTCTTCAACCAGCTCGGCGTCACGCGCGGCCAGATGGGGAAATAGTAGCGGCGACAATCGCGCTTGCCGCTGCGGCATGGTTTCCGCAAGCTGTTCGGAATGGCTGAACGTCCCGTTTCAACTTTGAACAAACCCGATGCTGCGCTTGAAATGACGCTGCGGCCATCGCTCTTCTCCGATTTCACCGGCCAGCCGAAGGTGAAGGAGCGGTTGGAAATCGCCGTCACTGCTGCCAAGCAACGCGGTGAAGCACTCGACCACATCCTGCTTTCCGGTCCACCGGGATTGGGCAAAACCACCATCGCCAATATTCTGGCCAAGGCGATGGGCGCGAATGTCAAGGCCACCAGCGGCCCGACGATTGAAAAAGCCAGCGACCTCGCCGGCCTGCTCACCAATCTCGAAGAGGGCGACGTGCTGTTCATTGATGAAATTCATCGCCTGCAAAAAACCATCGAGGAATATCTGTATCCTGCGATGGAGGATTTCAAACTCGACATTATCATTGACCAAGGGCCGAATGCGCGCAGCGTGCGTTTGAATTTACCGCGCTTCACGCTCATCGGCGCGACGACGCGCAGCGGTTTGTTGAGCGCGCCGCTGTTGACGCGTTTCGGGATGCGCGAGCGGCTGGATTATTATTGCGCGGCGGACTTGGATAAAATTGTTTTACGCTCGGCCAACTTGCTCAACGTCGAGATTGATCCCGCCGGCGGACACGAAATCGCCCGCCGCAGTCGTGGCACGCCGCGCATCGTGAATAATCTGCTCCGCCGCGTGCGCGATTACGCCCAGGTGCGGCACGACGGGCGCATCACAAAAGAAGTTGCCGACAAGGCGCTGGCGATGCTGGAAATTGACGAAAATGGTTTGGACGAAATGGACAAAAGAATTCTTGAAGCCATCATCGTAAAATTCGGCGGCGGGCCGGTCGGTGTGAATTCGCTCGCCGTCGCCGTCGGTGAGGAACCGGACACGATCGAGGAAGTTTATGAGCCGTATCTCATCATGGAAGGCTACCTCAACCGCACGCCGCAAGGCCGCATCGCGACGGAATTGAGTTACAAGAAACTCGGCTTGAAACCGGCGACGGGCGGACAATCAAAATTGTTCAATTGATTCGTCTGCCCGATTGCGATCACGCCACCAGCGCCAGCCGACCCACAGCACCGCCGCAAACATTCCCGCCCAACCGATAAATTTCATCGTGCCGGCGATGTTCAAATCGTATTGCAGCACATTCCAGCGGGTGAAGATCGTGTTCCAATCGTGATCGCCGCCGCCGCCCAACGGCAATTCCAGCGCCCGCGCGTCGGCCATGTAGCGCGCGATGTTCAGCCAGTTCTCGAAAAACCAGATGACCGATGCGGCAAACGAAAGGGCTTGGCCCTTGCGCCAGAAGGAAACCGCCAGTAACACGGGAAATACCAATTGGCCGATCGTTCCGCCGTAAGTTTCCAGCCGGTTGCTGAACAGACCGACGAACGGATGGCCCGCCTCGTGGAACAACAGATTCGCATGGTCGAGGCCGAAGACGAAGCCCGGTTCGCTCGCGCACAGCAGCGCTGCGAACGCTGCCAGTCCGAGCGCGAAGCCCGCGAGCTTCCAGCCGGTGATTTTTTCCCAGCGACTTTCGTCCATGGCTGATTGTTGTTCGTTTCTGCAGATTTTCTCAAGCCTGCGGATTGGCTTTTGTCTTTCACTTCACCGCCGATTCGTGTTTCATCTTGCCGTTTCGATTATGCCTAAACGCACCGACATCCACAGCGTCCTCATCATCGGCGCCGGCCCGATCATCATCGGCCAGGCGTGCGAGTTCGATTATTCCGGCACGCAGGCGTGCAAGGCCCTCCGCGAGGAAGGCTATCGCGTCGTCCTCATTAACTCCAACCCGGCCACCATCATGACCGATCCGGAGTTCGCCGACCGCACCTACATCGAACCCATCACGCCCGAATGCGTGGAGAAGATCATCGTGCGCGAGAAAGCGGAAATGAAACGTCTCGGCGCGAAGGGCAAACTCGTTTTGCTCCCGACGCTCGGCGGCCAGACCGCGCTCAACACCGCGATGGCTCTCAATAAAATGGGCACGCTTGAACGTCACGATGTGGAAATGATCGGTGCGAAACCTGAAGCCATCCACAAAGGTGAAGACCGTTTTGCGTTCAAGGAATTGATGCTCCAGATCGGCCTCGACGTTCCCATCTCCGGCGTTGCGCACAACATGGACGAAGCCCGCGACGTCGCGAAGAAGATCGGACGTTTCCCGCTGATCATCCGCCCCGCGTTCACGCTCGGCGGCACGGGCGGCGGCATCGGTTACAATCAGGAAGAGTTTGAAGCCATCGCCAAGAACGGCATCGAACTCTCGCCCGTGAACGAAATCCTCATCGAAGAATCCCTCCTCGGCTGGAAGGAATACGAGATGGAAGTCATGCGCGACAAGGCTGACAACTGCGTCATCATCTGCAGCATCGAGAACTTCGACCCCATGGGCGTCCACACCGGCGACAGCATCACTGTCGCGCCCATCCAGACGCTCACTGACAAGGAATTCCAGATCATGCGCGACCAGAGCTTCGCCGTGATCCGCGCCGTGGGTGTGGAGACCGGCGGCTCGAACATCCAGTTCGGCGTCAGCCCGGAGAATGGCCGCATGGTCATCATCGAGATGAACCCGCGCGTCAGCCGCAGTTCCGCGCTCGCGTCCAAGGCCACCGGATTTCCCATCGCGAAGATCGCCGCCAAGCTGGCCGTCGGCTACCTGCTCGACGAACTCAAGAACGACATCACGCGCGAAACCCCCGCGAGCTTCGAGCCGAGCATTGATTACGTCGTCACCAAAATCCCGCGCTTTGCCTTCGAAAAATTCCCGCAAGCCGACCCCACGCTCACCACGCAGATGAAAAGCGTGGGCGAAGCGATGGCCATCGGGCGCACGTTCAAGGAAAGCCTGCAAAAATGCCTGCGCTCGCTGGAGATCGGCCGCAGCGGCCTGGGCGGCGACGGCAAACCCTGGCGCATCGGCACGGAACTCTACGGCGACCGCGACATCCTCCCGCGCGATGTCATCAGCCGCAAACTGAGCGTGCCCAACGCCGAACGCATCTTCTTCATCCGCCACGCCCTGCGCGCCGGCTTCACCATCGAGGAGATTTTCAACCTCACGAAAATTGACCGCTGGTTTCTGGTGCAGATCAAAGAGATTGTGGATTTTGAGGAAGAGCTGGCGGGGGCGAAGAATTAAAAATTCTCTAGCCCGAGACCATCCGTTTCGGATGCTGCGAGGCATTTGGGTAAAATGTTTATGTTGAATCTCCATGCGGTGCTTGTTTAAATCCAAGTAAGCAATGGATAATCTTTGCAAAGCTATTGGACTGATTGCCGATTTTCTTACGGCGATTCTGGGTTCATTGGCAATATGGGGTCTTATTAAACACAGGAAAAAGATTAACGCTTTCGTCAGATTGCTCGCACACAATTTGATTACGGAGAGAATAAAGAAAATAAAGGGAACTCTCGCGAGAATGGACAGTTTAAATTACGATGTTAAAGAAGATCGAAAAGAAATAATCGCTATTCTTGGTGAACTGGCGGGCATGACTCGTAGCCTAGCCTCGCGCCACAAGCAATTCAACGCACTCTATGGTGAGATGCTAACACTTGCTGGAAATCCAGTAAATTTATCTGAGTCTACAAAGAGGAGAATTACCGAAGAAATTCACGCTTTGTTAGACGAACAAGGCTTGAATGCTGCGTTAAACCTGATGGAGGAATCAAATGAACCCAAAAGCGATTGAGGTAATCAAAAAGATATTAAGCAATATCGACAAGATTGAGGAAACATTCGGAACCTCAAGCGAATACTACTTTCGCTATAAGGGAATAACTTTTTCAATCATGCGGGCATTTAACCGAGAAGCTAAATGGGGTCCATATTCCTTTTATGTTTATCCGCTTTGGGATGTATCGTCTTCCTTAAGCGGAATCGCACAATTATCATCGCAGGGAACTTTGGATGAACCTGATATGGTTTCATATAATTCGGGTGATTATAAAGACGCCGAAATCACCAAGCTTTTTGAGCAGTTGTTCTTGGAACTTCAGCGAAAACACTCAAGAATTGATGATGTATTCAAAACCATTTTGGAAGAATAATTTCCCCCCGACTTCCATCTTAATTTCATTTCGCTGAACTGGGCAACAGTTCCATCAGGAGCGAAATCTTTGTAGCCACCCGCGCCACCCAATTCCCCAGCCCCGTCGGGGCGGCATATTGCGCTCCTGACGGAGCTTGAAACCTTGTTTGATTTTGGATGCTACAACTATGCCGCGCCTGACGGCGCTCCGCTTCGTCCCGCGAGGGACAACCGGAAATTAGCCAGCCACATTGTGGCTGGTGACGCATCCGTAAATTCATCCCGTCCTGAAAGGACGGCGGAACATTTCACATCGCCCGTTTCCATCGTCCTTTCAGGACGCAATTCATTTTCCGATTTCAACCAGCCACTTCGTAGCTGGCTAATTTCCATCGTGCCTCCGGCACAACGGCGTTGCGGTTGGTTTGAATGTGGTTTGCAGTTGAGCTTAAAACGCACTTGCCGCATTATTCGCGCAGGGGTTTATTTTCAAACAGTAAAAATCAAACGCTTAATCCCCTTTCCCGAATCGGGCAGCACCTAGAAATTATTTTATGAATAAAAAAGTAAAGAAGGTTGGCATCCTAACAGCGGGCGGTCTGGCTCCATGTTTGAGCGCGTCCATCGGTTACTTGATTGAAGCTTACACGCGCGTCGCGCCTAAGGTGGAGATCATCTGCTACGTCAACGGTTACATGGGTGTGCTGCAAGGCAAGAGCATGAAGGTGACGGCGCAGGCGCGCAAAAATTGGCAGGCGCTCGTGGAACACGGCGGTAGCCCCATCGGCAACAGCCGCGTGAAGCTCACGAACATAAAAGATTGCGTGAAGCGCGGTCTCGTAAAGGAAGGTCAAGACCCGCAAAAGGTCGCGGCGGATCAACTTATCAAGGACGGCGTGGACGTGTTGCACACGATCGGCGGCGATGACACGAACACGGCGGCGGCGGATCTCGCGAAATTTCTCAAGACGAACAACTACAATCTCACGGTCGTCGGCATGCCCAAGACGATTGATAACGACGTGATTCCGATTCATCAAAGTCTCGGCGCGTGGACGGCGGCGGAAGAAGGCGCGCATTATTTCGCCAATGTTGTTGCGGAGCACAACGCGAATCCGCGCATGTTGATCATCCACGAAGTGATGGGCCGCAACTGCGGCTGGCTCACGGCGGCGACGGCGGAGGAGTATCGCAAATTCATGGGCACGATGAACTTTTTGCCCGATCTCGGCTTGAGCGAGGAGCGCCGCGATGTTCACGGCATCTACATTCCCGAAATGGCGCTCGACATCAAAGGCGAGGCCGCGCGCTTGCGTAAAATCATGGACAAACATGATTGCGTGAATCTCTTCATCTCCGAAGGCGCGGGCGTGGAGTCTATCGTCGCCGAAATGAAATCGCGCGGCGAAGAAGTGCCGCGCGATGCGTTCGGCCATGTGCGTTTGGACAAGGTGAACGTCGGTTCGTGGTTCTCCAAACAATTTGCCGAACTGCTCGGCGCGGAAAAAACGCTCGTGCAGAAGAGCGGTTATTACAGCCGCGCCGCAGCCGCGAACGCCGCCGACCGCAAACTCATCCGCCGCTGCGCGGTGAAAGCCGTGCAATGCGCCTTCGCCGGCAAGGGTGGCGTGGTGGGCGAGGATGAGGAACGCGGCAAACAGCTTCGGGCGATTGAATTTGAGCGCATCAAAGGTGGAAAACCTTTCAACGTCAAAGCGAAGTGGTTCGTGTCTTTGCTCAAAGACATCGGCCAGCCGATGGGCAAGGCCGTGGAAGTGAAACACTGAAGGCGATTTGCTTTTTCCAGATTTCGCCCCATATTGCGCGGTGCTTTCGACGCCTGAACTCATTCGCGAAAACGGCCAGTTCCAGCAACTGGCCGAACTTTTGCCGCGTTGGCGGGCAGTTCCGCTGTATCGCGCGGCGCTGGCCGCGGCGGATTGTCCGCAAGTTGATTTGGACTGTTTCCAGCGGCTGCCGTTGCTCGGCAAGCCCACGCTCCGGGAAAATTTTCCGCAAAATTTCCTCGCGGACAATGCGTCGGTGGAATCCCTGCTCGCGCAAAATCTCATCGAGCTGGAGCACACTTCCGGCACCACTTCTGAACGCTTGCCGGTGATTTTCGCGCGCGGTTGGTGGGACGCGCAGGAGGAGCGCGCGCTGCGCCTGAACGGTTTCATCGCAAAAATTTTGGATGAATTTCCCGCCGCCCGCCGGGCAACGATGACCTCGCCCGCGTGCAACGGACTGACCTGCCCGACGGTTTGGATGTCGCGCGAACAACGCGTCATCGGCCGCGCGCTGTTCGTGAATCTGGCGCGCATTCCGTTCGTGTTGGCCGAGGCCGAGCTGGCGCGGATGGCGCGGGAAATTGCCGAGTGGCAGCCGCAGTTTCTCGACGTTGATCCCGTGCACGGCGCGTGGTTTGCGCTGTATTGCGAGCGGAACGGAATCAAGTTTCCGTCACTGAAATTTATCTTTTGCAGTTATGAATTTATCAGCGTCGTTCACAAAAAGATTTTGTCGCGCGTCTTCGGCGTGCCGGTGTTCAACCTTTACGGCTCGACCGAGACCGGCCATCTGCTGATGGAAAACGAGGCCGGCGCGATGAAGCCGAGCTACGACACGGCGTTTCTGGAAATCGAGAACGCGGATGCGGACGGCATCGGCAATCTTGTGGTCACGACTTTAAGTAATGATTACATGCCCTTACTGCGCTACCGCATCGGTGACCTCGCGGAAAAACGCGTGCAACCCTACGGAAATGAATTTGTGATCCATGGTCGCGCGAGCGCCGCGCTGACGGCCTGCGATGGCGCGCGCGTGACGACCTGGCAGGTAGATCAATGTTTCGCGGACGCGCACGGCTTCGCACACTACGAATTGCGGCAGAACCGGAACGGCGAATGCGTCCTGCTTTTCGTGCCGGACGGCGACGAGCCAACGGCGGAAAATTTGCGCAACATGACGGCGCGGCTCGGGGAGTTGCTGAAAATTCCGGCCGGCGAAATCAAAACGGAAGCGATGAAAACTTTACTGCCGTCGCCGTCGGGGAAATTCCGGCTGACTTGTCCGGCAGAATAAGGAAAATCAAATTTCTTCCAGTGCGGCGGCCACGGCGGCTTGGATTTTTCTGGGGCCATCGCCACCGAGTTGGCGGTCCACTTCTTCGAGCCGCCTAATCAAATCAATGACTTCCTTGCGCGCATATGGCCCGCCCGCCGCGTCGCAAAAATGCGTGCGGCAGCCGAACGGTCGGTCGGCGTAAATCATACATTTGCCGGTCGCGCGCTGGAGCAGCGGACAGGCGCCGTCGGCGGACTCGGGAAGCTGCTTGCGACCGGTGGCGCGAAAACCTTTTGCTGCGAGGAGTGCTTCACCTTTGGTGAGTTGCGGCGTGAGGCCGGTGAGTTGGAATTGGCAACATTTCGTGCGCGCCATACAAGTGCGGGTCACTGGGCGATAGGCCAGTTCGGCATAAATCGCGCGGACTTCGGCCACGGCTTGCTGTTGTTCTTCACTGCGCATGTTGAGAGTGCGGATTGAATGCCAAAAGTTTTCCTGTTGTGCGAGTGGAAAAATGGTTGTATCGGCGGAGCGGATTTGTTGCGATAATGGTCGCCAGTTTCAACGTGCATATTTCATCCGCCATCTTTCATTGCAGCGCGCCGACCTTGGACGATTGTCCGGACGAGACGCTGCCGGAATTTGCCTTCATCGGCCGCTCGAACGTCGGCAAGTCGTCACTGCTGAACCTGCTCGCGGGCGAAAATGGTCTGGCGCGCGTCTCGCCCACGCCAGGCTTCACCAAGCTCATCAACATTTTTACGATGAACAAAACGTGGCGGCTGGTGGATTTGCCGGGCTACGGTTTCGCGGAGGGTTCCAAAAAAAATTCCCGGCAGTTCAACAAGTCGGTGGCGCAATACCTGAAGCATCGCGTGAATCTGTGCATGGTATTCGCGCTTATCGAATCCGGATTGGAGCCGCAGGCGATTGATGTGGAATTCATTGAATGGCTCGCGCAACATCAGGTGCCGTTTGTCCTCGTCTTCACCAAGGCCGACAAAGTGCCGCCCGCTACGGTGTCGGCGAACATCGCGGCGTTCATGGAAAAAATTTCCCCGTGGTTCGTGCAGCCGCCCGCGGCATTCCTGTGTTCTGCCGAGACGGGCAGCGGTCGGCAGGAATTGCTCGGCGTGATTGCGGAAGCGCTGGCCGCCATTCGGGCGCAGGAAAACCAAGTGCCGGAGACGCCCGAAGAACTGGCCGCCAAACTGCCGCCGACCCGCAAGCGCGGCCCGGATTTGCAGCGACCGTGGTGAATCACGGTTTGCGCGTTGCCGCCAACACCACGCGCTGCTATTTTGCGCCCATGAAAAACATTCTTGCAGCAGCTATTGTTTGCGCGTGTCTCCAAGCCGTGGCGCAGACCGAAGACGGATTCACCAACCTCTTTGACGGGAAAACTTTCAACGGCTGGCAGACCGCGACCGAGCACAGCAACACCTGGAGCATTGCTGACGGTGCGTTCGTCACGCACGGCGAGCGCTGCCATCTTTATTACGTCGGCGATGGAAAAGCGTTCAAAAATTTTGAACTCAAGGTGGACGTGATGGCTGAGCCGCATGCGAACGGTGGCATTTATTTTCACACGAAATATCAGGCGGTCGGCTGGCCGACGAACGGCTTTGAGAGCCAAGTGAATGTTTCGCACGGCGACTGGAAAAGAACCGGCAGCCTCTACGACGTCGCGAATCTCGGCAACACGCCGGCGAAAGACAACGAATGGTGGACGCAGGATATCATCGTGAAGGACAAGAACGTGACTTGCAAAATCAACGACATCACTGTGTTGGAATATACCGAGCCACCCGGCGTGCAACCGGGAAAAGTATTCACACGCAAACTGGCGGAAGGAACTTTTGCGTTACAAGCTCACGATCCCAAAAGCATCGTCCGCTACAAAAACATCCGGGTGAAGCGACTGGACTGAGTCGCGCACTGGCGCTGGATTTTATTTCAGCCGCGTCTCGGCGGATTTGCCGTGGGCATCGAGGCCTTCCAATTCGGCAAATTTCTTCACGCTCTTCAGCGCTTTTTTGAGCCCGGCAAGATTGTATTCCACCACGCTCGTGCGGCGCTGAAATTGATCCACCGTCAGCCCGGCAAAACTGGCGCCGGCACCATCCGTCGGCAACACATGGCTCGGTCCGGCAATGTAATCACCCAGCGCCGTCGGCGAATAATTCCCCAGAAAAATCGCGCCCGCCGTCACGATGCCATCGCTGACCTTGCGTGCGTCGCGCGTGATGACTTCGCAATGTTCCGGCGCAATCTGGTTCGCCAGCGCCACACCATCTGCGAGGCTGGCGACTTGGATGAGCCAGACATTCCGCGCCAACACGGTTTTGATGAGTGCGCGGCGCGACAGTTTCGGAAGCTGTTTGGAAATTTCTTTTTCCACCGCTCGCAAAATTTTCGCTGAGGTCGTTACTAGCCAGACGCGTTCGTGGCCAGAGCCGTGTTCGGCCTGCGCGAGCATGTCGGCGGCGGCGAACTTTGGATTCGCCGTGTCGTCCGTCAGCACCAGCAAATCGCTCGGCCCGGCGAGCAAATCAATTGCCACGCGCCCGACGAGCAACCGTTTTGCCATGCTGACGTAGGCATTGCCGGGGCCGAAAATTTTCTGCACGCGACGAATTGTTTTGGTGCCGTAAGCCATCGCCGCAATCGCCTGCGCACCGCCGACGCGGTAAATCTCCGTCGCGCCCGCCGCCCGTGCGGCGAACAAAATTGCTGGATTAATGGAGCCGTCCTTGCCGCACGGCGTGGTGACGACGATTTCTTTGCAGCCCGCGACCTTGGCGAGCGTGATGGTCATCAGGGCTGTCGAGACCAGCGGCGCAGTGCCACCGGGAATGTAGACACCGACACGCGTGAAGGGATCAAATTTTTCGCCGACGCTTGCGCCGTGGGAATTTTTTGCCGCCCAATTCTCACGTTTTGATTTTTTTGAGAACAAAGCGATGTTGTTTTCCGCTTCCGCCACCGCCGCGCGCAACGATTCATCGGCGGCAAGCGAGGCGCTGAAGAGTTCCGCCTGCGTCACGGCAAGTTGTTCGGCTGTGAGCTTTGCGCCGTCAAATTTTTCTGTGAATTCAAGCACCGCATCGTCGCCGCACACAAAAACCTCATGAAGAATCGCCTTGGTGCACCCTTCAATTTCGGCGTCGAACAAACTGGAGTCGGCGGCGACGGCGCGCAGCCTGGCGGAAAAATTCTTATCGGTGTAGCGGACAATCTTCATAGAATGAGATTAACAATCCACACAAAATTGTCAGCCACGGATTAAACACAGAGGGGGAAATTGTGGAATAGCGTTGCGGCAAAAACACGGTGTTTCATCTGTGAAAATTTGTGGCTAAATTGAAATTGCTTTGACCGTGGCTTCCAAGCTCGCTACGTCCGCGACGTTCAGCATCGTCGCCGTTTTATCAATGCGTTTCATAAATCCGCTCAAGGCCGTGCCCGGTCCGAGTTCGATGAACCGCGTGTAGCCTTGCGCCAGCAACGCGCGCATCGAGGTTTCCCACAGCACCGACGCGCACACCTGTTCGACAAGTTTCGCGGAAATTTCCGCCGGCGTTCCGTGCGCTTGCGCGGTGACGTTGGAAATCACCGGCACGCTGGGCGAAACCAGATTCACCTTCGCCAGTTCCGCGCCGAGCTTCGGCTGCGCGCTGGCCATGAGCGGCGAGTGATATGCGCCCGCCACCGGCAACGGCAGCGCGCGTTTCGCGCCCTTGGCCTTGGCGAGTTCGCAGGCCATCACAATTTTTTCCGCTGCGCCGGAAATCACGAGCTGGCCGGGGCAATTCAGATTCGCTAGCACCACGCCAGCTTCCGCGCAGACTTCGCGCGTCGGCGCTTCGTCGAGGCCGATGATCGCCGCCATGCCGCCCTTGGTCGCTTCACACGCTTCCTGCATGAACTTGCCGCGCTGACGCACCACGCGCAGGCCATCCTCAAAACTCAGTGTGCCTGCTGCTGTCAGTGCCGTGAATTCGCCGAGCGAAAGACCGGCAGTCGCGTCAAATTTCAAATTCGGCACTTGTTCTTTGAGCAATTGAAATGCGACCCAGCTCACGAGAAAAATCCCCGGTTGCGCGTGTTCCGTCTTGGTGAGTTCGGCTTCCGGCCCGTTGAAACAAATGCCGGCGAGGTCGTAGCCGAGCGCGGCATTAGCGCGGTCGAACCACGCTTTGGCAGACGGAAATTTCTCGGCGAGGTCTTTGCCCATGCCGACGACTTGTGCGCCTTGCCCAGCGAATAAGAATGCAGTTTTGCTCATGGAAAAATTCTAACCACAAAGACACCGAGACACCAAGTTTTGAAAATAAATTTTTCTTTGTGTCTCCGGGTCTTGGTGTTTTAATTCGAGCCATGCTTTCACACATCGTCATTTTCTGGATCGACCCCGCGCAACGAAACGCCGCCGCCGAACTCATCGCCGGCGCGAACAAATATCTCAAGGACATCCCCGGCGTGCTGCAATTCCACGTCGGCCAGATGTCGCCCAGCCCACGCCCAGTCGTGGATCAATCCTATCAAGTTGGGCTGAATCTGGTTTTTCCGAACAAGGCGGCGGAACAGGCGTATCAAGTTCATCCGCAGCACATCGAATTCGTGGAGAAAGTCTTCAAGCGTGTCGGCAAAAAAGTCGTCATCTACGATTTTGAATAACCATTTTTCCCCGCCGATGGTGCGGATTTTCGGAGAAAGGATTTAATCTGCGGGGAAAGAGTTTTAAGCTCGCGGGTGGAACTTCCGGTGGATATCGCGCAGCCGGTTGCTGGCGACGTGCGTGTAAATTTCCGTGGTGCCGATATTCGCGTGGCCGAGTAATTCCTGAATCACCCGTAAATCCGCGCCGTGCTCCAGCAGATGCGTCGCAAAACTGTGCCGCAGCATGTGCGGCGTCATGTTGCGTTCGACTCCGGCACGACGAACGCGATTTTTGATGTGCAGCCAAAGCGTCACCGACGCGAACGGCGTGCCGCGTTTTGTGAGGAAAACATTCGCCGGTGATTTCGGCGTAATCAATTTTGGCCGACCAACTTCGATGAAACGATTCAGTGCTGCCACCGCGGTCCGGCCCACTGGCACGACGCGTTCCTTGTTGCCTTTGCCGATGACATTGATGAATCCCGCGTCAAGGTGAAGTTGCTCCAGCCGCAAATTTTTTAATTCAGACAGACGCAAGCCGGAAGCGTAAGCTAGTTCCAAAATCGCCTGATCGCACAAGCTTTGCGGGGTTTCAGGATTTTCCGGCGCGAGCAATTTTTTGATTTCGTCGTTGCTCAACGCCTTGGGCAAACGTTTCCAGCGGCGCGGTAAAGAAAGATTTTCCGCAATGTTCGCCGGCAAAAACTTTTCGTTCTCGGCAAATTTGTAAAACGCCCGCAGCGCCGCGATTTCCAAATAGACACTCTCGCCGCTCATGCGCCGTGCGGGCTTGGGCGCAGCACTCTCTCGCGTGGATGGGCGACCGGTGGACGCGCCGCGCACGCGCTCGTGCGCGAGAAACGCCATGAGATGTTTCAGTTCAACCGATTGCCAGTCCGGGAGATTTTGTTTCGCCGCCCACGCGGTGAATTTACCTAGGAGCGCAGCGTAAGTTTTCGCCGTGTTGTCGGACTGCCCGCGCTCGTGCCGCAGGTATTGTAGAAAATCTTCGACGAGCGTTTGCACGAAGCAATAATAATGCATCCGCGGACGTGGACGCACGGCAAAAGCAGTCGGTTGCCGCTCAACCTAACAGCGAGTGCACTTCCTTGAGTTTGGCGAGGATGTTGATGTCCGCACGGCAGTTCGGCATGCAGTCGCCGCAGGCGATGCAGGCGGTGCCGTTCTTGGTCAGTGCACGATACTCGGCCTTGGCGCGATCCAATTCGTGGTAATCCAGGGCGTAACGTTCGTAGCGTAGGATGTCCGCGATGCCAATCTGCTCTGGGCAGACTGTCACGCAGTCGGAGCATAGTAGGCAGGTCAGGCCGCGATTGTAGCCAGCCAGCAAATCCAGCGTGCGTCGGTCATTCACCCCCAACGTGGCGGCGTGGACGGCGCGGACGTTCTCGAACAATTGATCAAAACTTTTGGTCGCGATTACTGCGGCCGTGAGGTTGGAGTTGCCCATCAGCCACTTCACCATCGCCGTGCTCGGCGTGCTGCCAGCGTATTTTGGGTCGGACAGAAGCCCCTGCATTTGCTTGTCTCCGGACGCACGCCCCATGCCTCGCATCGTCTTCATGGCGATGGTGCCGAAGTCTCGTGATTTGGCTGCTGCGATCAAATCTTGCGTTTCCTTCCGGTCGCCGTAGGTGTAAAAAAATTGCGCCGCCTCGAATGGCGAATGTTGGCTCAAATAATCCAGAATCTCAAAGGCCATGTCGCCGCCGATGTCGTTGTAGTGGTGCTGCGAGATGGCCAGATGCTTCACCAATCCTTCCTTTTTCAATCGCTCAAAGGCTTTGACGATTCCCGGATTTGTTTTCGCCTCCTCCAGTGAGTGGAACCCAAAATGGAACTTGAACACGTCGAAGTAACCCACGCCAGTCTTGGTGACGGCGTCTTTCACGAACTGATAATGCTGCTCCTCGTCAATGTGTCCGCGCTTGTGATCGCCGCCCACCCGATCCACGACCACTTCGAGTTTATATGCCTCGCGCGGTTGGCTTTTGAGCGCGGCGGGAAAGGTTTCCTTGGTCCAGCGCTGCGCCTTGTGCCAATAATTGACTCCCGCCTTGACTGCCAGAGGAATCACGTCCGCGCTCCAATCCGACGCCCCGACCAGCGCGCTGATTTCCAAACCGGTTCGGCCATAACGCCGCTTGGGCAATACTGGCAGGTCGGCGCTTTTTTCGGCTGCGCTGGCGGGTAGCCCTGTCAGCGACAAGCCCACGGCACCAGCGGCACTGGCTTGGATGAATTGACGGCGCGACCATCCGCCCGCGCTCGACGATGGGTGGTGAGATTTCATGGTGTGATTCTGGGTGCGAGCATACTTCCGCTCCCAAGTGGTGTCAAACTCGCTTCATCCGCCAGACGAAAGCAGGCAATGGCCAAAGTCCCATCCCCCATTTACCGAACGTGGCGCAGGTATTGCAGAAAATCTTCGACGAGCGTTTGCATGACTTAAATCTTACCCATGCGAAGATACCGCTGCCGCTCGCCTTCCGATAGTTTTTCAATCGCATAGCGCAACATCGTGCGCGGCATCCGTGCGGCGTGTTGCTGGAGAAATTTCTTCAGCACCGGCGCGTCCCGCTTGCCGATCTCGCGGAGCATCCAGCCGACGGCTTTGTGCATCAGATCATGTTCATCATCGCGCAGAAGTTCCGCGAGACGCAGCGCGTCGGCGAAATCGTTTTGGCGGATGAAATGAAATGTCGCGAGCATGGCCACGCGGCGATGCCAGAGATTTTTCGCCCGCGCCAGCCGGAACAAAATCTCCCGCGACCGTTCCGCCAGATGCGGCCCGACGATGTAAGGCGCGGAGGTATCCACCAGATCCCAGTTATTCACGCGGTCGAGATGTTCCAGATAGAGCGCGTAGATTTTGGCGCGACCGGCGGCATCGGCCCGCGCATAGCCGTCCACCAGGATCATCAACGCCAGCAGTCGTTCCTCGTGGATGGGCGAATGTAGCAACGCCGACACCTCCGGCAACGGCAACGCGCGAAATTCCTTGGCCAGCGTGCGCAAGACCGGCACGCGGATGCCGATGAACGTATCGCCCGCGCCATATTCACCCGGCGCGGTTTTGAAAAATCCTTGCGCGACCTTCGCCGCGGCTGGCGAGGCGAGGGTTTGCAATCGCGAACGCAAAATTGTTAACGAGATTTTAGTGGGACGCATTCGAAAACCATAAAGAAATGCCGCCAAGGTGAAAAGCTGCGCCAGCAGATAGTCGGCAAGTCACGAGAGGACTCTGAATCAGTAGAATTTTTTCCCAGATTTCTCCAATGCATTGGGGTCAATTTTAGTTAACGAATGAAAGACTGCTTCGCGCACAAACCCATCGGGGTCATCCGTCGCTTGCATCAAAGCGTCAAAAGCCTCCTTTCCACCCAGTTCGCCCAAGGCAAAACCCGAGACCCGTCGGACAATTCCGTTATTGGAATGCAGTTTCTTAATAATCAACGGTATGACTACTTCCCGTTGTTCGCCAATCCAACCCAGCCCTTCAATCGCGCCGGTCTGTGTCTGCCAATCGGCATCATCCAGCACCTTGATTAAGTCCGGCACGGCATCTTTTGCTTCTTTGCCGTAATTTCCCAAAGCACTCGCCGCATCGCGTCGAACCAAGGGGTCTGCATCCCTCAGTGCCTTGACGAGCACAGGAATGACCCGTGCTGGTTCCATTCCGATTCGGCCCAGAGCATTGACCGCACCTAATCTTACCCACTCATCCTTGTCTTGCGTCCATCCAATTAATGCAGGTATTGCAGAAATGCCGTTAGTCTCCATGTTGCCGAGATTTTCAATTAGCTCCCATCGGATATGCCGCCCTGAAAGATTTGTTGCTGCGGTGAGCATCGCCGGAATGGCTTCTGGGCCTAAATAAGAGATCGCTTCGGCGGCATTGTGCCAAGAGCTATAATCATCCATGGCATCTTTATTATTCAAGATTTTTGCTAACTCCGGAATGGCTGGTTTTCCGTCCGAACCTAAAGCCTTAAAAGCATAGACCGCTCCGGACGTCCGATAATCACTCACCGGTGATTCCATCCATTTGATGAGCCATGGAACAGCTTTCGGCCCGATGGCTTGGATGGCTCTGGCCGCTTCGATGGCGCCCGCCGAAGGACCGCCGGTGACATAGTCACCATTTTCAGTTTGAATCGCCCATTCATGGAGCGGCTTGCCATTGTAAACGGGCTCGCCACGAAACATGCGGTTCGTGTCGAAAGCGCTCCATTTCCGGGCAAGGTATGGCCGCAGAAGCAGAACAAGGGCAACCAAGCACAAGCATACCGCTATAACCCGGGTTTTCATGGCTTCGTTCTTTTGGTGAGAATTTTGTTTCTCTGTTCCCTCTCATTAAATTTCATTCCTAGCGATAACCCATATTGTCCGCCGCAGCCACAATGGGCTTAAATGATTAAAGCTTTTTTCCCGTGAGCCGTTCGTAAGCTTCCAGATACGTCGCGCTGGTTTTGGCGGGTTTTCAGCGCTTGCTGGCGTGTAGGACGGTCAGGCCAACAACTTCTTCACCCTCATAACGGACGAGGATGTCGTCGTCGGTCAGTTCTGAATCGGTGGCGTGGCTGGGCTTTTTGAAGTTGATGTAAAGCACATCCGCCTCGGCATCGTAGGACGACCAGAGGTAGCGGTGCGGCGTGCCTTTCACGGTGGCCAGCATCTTCACATATTCGTTAATTTCGGCTACGGCCATAATTGTTTTCTCCGGTTGAGCGCGGTTTCTCGCCGCGTCAGAAACGCGGTGATGACAAAGCCGTCGCCAGCCTCCTCACGATACACGGCCACGAGGATTTTGCCATCGGTTTGTTTCTTGAGCGCCAGCAGTTCACCTCCGCCGCCAGACAGAATCCGCTCCGGCTCGGCTACCGTCTCCAGCACGTCCAGCTTCAAACCCGCCAACTCGGCGTGTTCTTCGCAGATGTGCGACCAGCGTTCATCCGTGAGCCGGATGATGACACCGTTTTTGGATTTGGTGATCTCGGTCACAGCTTCTTCCCCGTCAGCCGCTCGTAAGCCTCCAGATACGTCGCGCTGGTTTTGGCGACGACTTCGGCGGGGAGCGTCGGGCCGGGCGGGGTTTTGTCCCACGTCAGTGTTTCGAGATAGTCGCGGACGAATTGTTTGTCGAAGCTCGGCTGGCTGCGGCCGGGCGCGTATTTGTCCGCCGGCCAGAAGCGCGAGGAATCGGGCGTGAGCACTTCGTCAATGAGGATGAGTTTGCCTTCGAATAGACCGAACTCAAATTTCGTGTCGGCGATGATGATGCCGCGTTGCTTGGCGTAATCGCGTCCGGCATTGTAGATTTTCAGGCTCAAGTCGCGCGCCTGTGTGGCGAGGTCGGTGCCCACGATCTTGCAGGCTTCTTCGAAGGAAATATTTTCGTCGTGTTCGGCCTCGGCCTTGGTGGACGGCGTGAAAATCGGCTCGGGCAATTCGGAAGAATCCACCAATCCAGCGGGCAACTGGATGCCGCAGACGGTCTGGGATTTTTTGTATTCCTTCAAGCCGCTGCCGGAAAGGTAGCCGCGCACGATGCACTCGATGGCGAGCGGCTTGGCTTTCTTCACGATCATCGAGCGCTTGTCGAGTTGCGCGGCGTAGGGCTGAAGGTTCGCGGGGAGCGGGTCGTCGGCTTTGGCGAGCAGGTGGTTCGGGACGAGGCCGGAAAATTTCTCGAACCAGAAGTGCGAGATTTGCGTGAGCACCTCGCCTTTGCGCGGAATGCCGTTGGGCATGATGACGTCGAACGCGGAGATGCGGTCGCTGGCGACGAGCAGGAAGCGGTCGCCAAGGTCAAAGACTTCGCGGACTTTGCCGGAGCGGATTTTTTTGATCCCGGGGAGATCGAGCTGGAGAATTGGTTCGTTCATAGGGGCGGGATTATAAAAAGTTGAGGCGGAATTTACAGAATTTTCAAAATTGAAAACTTTTATCCGACGATCTGGGAAAAGTAATCGGAATTATGATGGCTTTGCCGAAAAGATTTTAGGCCACGGGGCGCTCGACCAGTTTTACGAGCAGCGGGATGCTGGCCTGCGTTTCGTTATCCACGCGGACGTCCACGGAATAGAGCCCGGCGTCGGCAAATTTCAACTGCTGGATGTTGATGATAAAATTGCGCGTGAGAAAATGGGCGTCGTCCGGCAGCGTCACGGGCACGGGCAATTCAATGGCTTGCATGATGGAGCGGCCGTCGGCATTGATGAAGTTGAGCGTGAGCTTGCGCGTGCCCTCGTCGCCGGGCTGGAACGTCACGCGCAGCGCCACGGCGCATTGCGGATGCACCGCCGGCATCTGCGGCGCATAAATCGTGTCGAACGAGCCGAGCAGGTTCAACTTGCCGTTGTCGTCCGTCGCCGCGTCGCAAAGCACCGCCACTTGAATGTTCATGCGGGGAAATTAAGCCACGAAACTCACGATTTGGCACGAATTTCTTTTTGGCGGTGACGGGCGGCGGCCAGATTAATTCCACGGACGGCTATTCCACGGACAGGATTTTTGCTGCGCGCAGTTCGTGACCAAGTTTCAACTTCAACTGGTCGCCGGACTTTTTGCCGGCGAGCTGTTCGCCGAGCGGCGATTGCGGGGTGATGACGAGGATTTCCTTTTTGTCGTGGACGACTTCGGTTCCACCGGCGCGTGGGCCGAGGAAGTAAAGCGATTTTTCGCCAAGTTGTTCCAGTTCCACCAGCGCGCCGATGCCGATGGCGTCGCCGGGCGCGAATTTTTTCACGCCCAGCTTTTGGTATTCGGCGATGGCGGCTTCGAGTTCCGCCGCCTGTTTGGATTGGCCGCGCGCGAGATACGAGGCTTCGAGGCCGCGCGTGTCGTATTTGCTCTCGGCCTTGTTCTGCTCGTGCGTGGCTTCGGCGCGGGAAAATTCGGCGGCGCGCAGATACACCTCCAATTCGCCGACGAGCTTGGCGGTGATCTTCTGGATGATGCTGCGCTTGTTCATGCGAGGGGATTTTGCCACAGAGGCACCGAGAACACAGAGTATTTTGGAAAAGGAATTTTCTCTGTGCGCTCCGTGCCTCGGTGGCTAATGAAACAGAAGTTAAAGATACTTCGCCAGAATTGGTTTCAGTTCGGCGACGGTTTTCTTCGGCCAGAACTTTTTGTCAGTGAGGAAAGCATTCTTCAAAGCGGAGTGGGCTTTCCAATTCGGTTCCGCCGGAATTTGCGCGACGGCGGCGGCGACGATTTTTTTCGCCGTGTCGGCGTTGCGATGGAGGTTGGCGATGATCATTTCCAGCGAGACGTGTTCCTCTTCCTTCCAGCAATCGTAGTCGGTGGCCATCGCGAGCGTGGCGTAGGCGATCTCGGCTTCGCGGGCGCACTTGGCCTCGCCGAGATTGGTCATGCCGATGACGTCGTAGCCGGCGCGGTGGTTGGCGAGGGATTCGGCGCGGGTGCTGAACGCCGGGCCTTCCATGTTCACGTAAGTGCCGCCGTCGTGGGCGCGCGCTTTGGCGGCTTTGGCGGTGCGGACGAGCAGTTGTCGCAATTCCATGCTGACGGGTTCGGCAAAGGCAACGTGCGCCACGATGCCGCGTCCGAAGAAGGTGTGGTTAAGCGATTGCTTGGTGCGATCAAGAAATTGGTCAATGACCACGATGTCGCATGGCCGGTATTTTTCCTGCAACGAGCCGACGGCGCTAACGCTGATGATCCATTGCACGCCGAGTTTTTTCATGGCCCAGATGTTGGCGCGATGATTGAGTTCGGTGGGTAAGATGCGGTGGCCGCGTCCGTGGCGCGGGAGGAAAACGACTTCGCGTCCGGCGAGTCTGCCGGTGAGCAAAGCGTCGGACGGCGCGCCGAACGGCGTTTTGACTTTCACCCACTTCTGGTTGGTGAAGCCTTCAATGCCGTAAAGTCCGGTTCCGCCGATGATGCCGATGCGATGTTTTGACATGCGGAAATTTTTAACCGCGAAACGCGGGAAAGACACGAAAATAAAACGTTGGTTGGGGGAGTGAAAATTTTCCCGATTGGCGTTTGGAGCAGGAACCACTAAACTGCGGGCATGGAACTCTTCAAAAAAATTCTCAAGATTGCCGTAGAAGGCGGCGCTTCGGACATTCATATCAAAATTGGGACGCCCGTTATTTTTCGCATCAGCCGCGAACTAGTTGCTGTCGAATGTCCGCATCCGACTGCGGACTGGATGAATAAAGTTGTGGAAACCATCACGCCGGTGCATTTGAAGAAAAAACTGGAAGAGGATCGCGAAGTTGATTTTTCGTATTACGCGCCGGAAGTCGGGCGGTTCCGCACGAATCTTTTTCAGCAGCGCGGCCAGTGGGCGCTGGCGATGCGCCATGTGAAAAGCCACGTCGCGAGCTTCGAGGAACTCGGCCTGCTGGAGCAGATCAAGTCCATCGCGGAATCACCGCGCGGCATCGTGCTGGTGGCCGGATCGACCGGTTCCGGTAAGTCTACGACGCTCGCGGCAATGATCGAACACATTAACGCCAATTTTAAAAAGCACATCATCACGCTGGAAGACCCGATTGAATTTGTGTTCGAAGACAACCAGTCGGTGATTGAGCAACGCGAGGTCGGTTTGGATACAAGTTCGTTTCATCACGCGCTCAAACACGTTTTGCGGCAGGACCCGGACATCATCATGCTCGGCGAAATGCGCGACGACATCAGTTTCGGCGCGGCGATGAGCGCGGCGGACACGGGGCATCTGGTTTTGTCCACGCTGCACACGACCACGGCGGCGCAGTCCATCACGCGCATTCTGGATTTTTTCAAGGCGGATGAACGCGAGCAGGTGCGCCGTCAGCTCGCCGGCACGTTGCGCGGCGTGATTTGCCAGCGCATGGTGCCGACGGTGGACGGGAAGATGACGCCGGCGTTGGAAATCATGATTAATTCGCCGTTGATCAAAAAGATGCTGGAGGAAAACCGGCTGGACAAATTGACGGCGGCAATTGAAACCGGCAGTGACGACGGCATGCTGACCTTCAACCAGTCGCTCTTCAACTTGGTAAAGGCTGGCCGGGTGACCGAGAAGGAAGCGATGGCCAAGGCAACCAATCCGCAGGCGCTGGAGATGAATTTTAAAGGAATCTTCCTCAACGAAGGTGGTCGCATTGTGGGCTGATGCGCAAATCACGTTGAACTTGTCGGAGACCTCACCTATCGTTTTGCCGCATGGCCGACAAACATTACCGCAGTCTAATCAAAGCCGTCTCTTGGCGCACCACCGGCACGATTGATACGATGATCGTCTCGTATCTCGTGACGGGCAAATTCAAGTTGGCATTGACCATCAGCGCGGTGGAACTGTTCACGAAGATTGGACTTTATTACGCGCACGAACGCGTCTGGGAAAAACTGTCGTTTGGCCGCGTCAAGGAACCGGCGAAGGACAAGCCGAGCTTCGACATCTAGGTCGGCGGGGTGCCGTATTTGATTTGAAATCCTGTTGCGAAAAACCTGTCGGCTGTTAGGTTGCAAAGGCCAAAACGTTATGAAAGAAAATCTGTCTTCCACTTCGCGTCGTAACTTTCTGAAATCCTCGTTTGCATTGCCCGTGGCGTTGGCTGCCGCGCCGGCATGGCTCGGGCAAACGGCGTCCGCTGCACCCGCCGGTGTTGGCGCGCTGCCGCGCCGCCAACTTGGCAAGAACGGCCCGGAGGTCACCATGCTCAGTTTGGGTGGCATGATGGCGGCGATGAGTCCTGATTATCTCGACATCGCGTGGAGCATGGGCATCCGCTATTTCGACACGGCGGACTGCTACCTCAAAGGACATTCTGAAAAAATTATCGGAGAGTGGCTTAAAAAATATCCGGAGCGGCGGAAGGAAATTTTTCTCGTTTCTAAGGATCATCCCAAGCAGGAACCGGAGCAGTTGCTCACAATGATTGACAAGCGCCTCGCCGCCATTGGCACAACCTATCTCGACGCCTTTTACATCCATGGCATCGGCCCGAAAGAATACGGCGAAGGTTCGCTGAACTGGCCGAAAAGCGACGCGTTCAAAAAAGTTGCCGAGCAATTGAAAAGCTCCGGCAAGGTGAAGATGGTCGGCTTTTCCTGTCACGACGGGCGTCTGCCGGATTATTTGAACGCGGCGGCCGAAGGCGGTTTCGTGGACATCATCATGCTCGCGTTCAATCCGTTTTATCCCCAAGGCGGGCCACTCGACAAAGCGCTCGATGCCTGCCACGCGAAGGGCATCGGCTTGGTCGCGATGAAAACCATGCGCAGCGCCAAGGATGTGCCGAAACGCCTGCCGGAGCTTGACAAGCTTGGCCTCACCACGCATCAAGCCGTGCTACATTCTGCGTGGAGTGACCCGCGCATCAGCGCCGTCTGCAACATGATCGACAATGTGGACATGATGCAAAACAGCACCGCCGCCGCGCGCAGTTACAAGGAACCGCTGAAGTTTGCGCATCGGGAACTGCTCCGCGAAACGATTTTTGCCGGTCGCCGCACGATGTGCACCGGCTGCCCTGCGTGCGAGGAAAATTCCCAGCGAACGGATTTCGCCTTCCTCGACATCGCCCGGTTCGTGACCTATTACGAGCAGGACGGCAACACCGAGGCTCGCGACTATTACGCGGCGCTCGCGGCGGAACATCGCAACCCCAGCAAAGTGAATCTGGCCGCACTACGCGACGCCTGCCATTTCCGGACGGACTATCCGGAGATTCTCCGTCGCGCGGAACGCTATTTTGCGTAACCGCGTTCCCCTTGCCGTCGTCCATCGGTTGAGCATATTCATAAATCCCCGCGTAAAACGTGGATGCTTTGGACTTTATCTATGAAAATCGGACTAATTGCAGCTTTAACCATTTGTCTTTTGGTCAACACTTTTGCCGCCGGTTCAGCAACAGCAGCGGGTGAAGGGATTGACCTGATGCCGTCGGCGGACTTGTCCCATTGGACACGCATCGCCATCCCGCCGACAAATGCGCTGGGCCGCGCCCAATGGCATATGGATGCGGCGCGGCGGGTGCTGGTCTGTGACGGCGACGGCGGACACGAGATGCTGCGGTTTGATCGGGAGCTGACCAACTGCACTTTTCGTGTCGAGTTCCGGTTTGTCCCCGTGACCGGGCCAAAAACTAAATACAACAGCGGCATTTTCATCCGTAATTCCGCCGATGGCAGCATCTGGCATCAATGTCAGTTGACGATGGACGGCGGCTTTCTGTTCGGCGTCACACCGGACGGCGATCAAAAGAAAAAATTTAAGTCGCCGGCCAGTGAAAAACGCATGAAAGCTGCGGGCGAATGGAATTCCGCCGAGGTCACGGCGGTCGGTTCCACGCTCGCGGTGGTGCTGAATGGCGTTGAAGTTTCCAAGTTCACAGAGTGCGGAAATCCCACCGGCTACATCGCGCTCGAATCGGAAGGCTATGCCATCGAGTTTCGCAATTTGAAATTGCGAGAACTTAACTGACCTGATTTCCCATTCATATTTTTGTGAGACTCCTGCGAATCCTGATTCTGGCGTTTGTCGCTTCGGCTTTCACCCACGCCGCCGAGCCGACTGGAAAAATCAAGCTGCTCGTCATCGAGGGCGCGAGTAATCACGACTGGAAACACCGGCTCGCACTGGTGACGAATATTCTCGCCGAGAATGGATCGTTTGCCGTGGATGTTTCCATCGCGCCGGCGAAAACGAACGATCCGGCGTGGCAAACATGGCGGCCGGATTTTTCCAAATACGACGTGGTGCTGTCCGGCTATAACAATTTATTTGGCGGCAAGGCGACCTGGCCGGCGGCGGTGAAAACGGCGTTTTCCAATTTCGTCACCAACGGCGGCGGCTTTTATTGCTTTCACGAAGCGAACAATTCCTTTCCCGAATGGCCGGAATACAACCGTATGATCGGCCTCGGCTGGCGCAAAAAAGATTTCGGCCGTGCCATCATCGTGACAACGAATGAGTCACTGCAATTCATCCCGCCCGGCGAGGGCGGAAACACCGACCACCACGGGCGGGGTGATGTGCTCGTGCACCGACTCGGCGAACATCCGATTCACCGCGGCCTGCCGCGCGAGTGGATGGCGGCGGAACTGGAGATTTACCGCTACGCGCGCGGGCCAGCGGAAGATTTGACCGTGCTCGCCTACGCCAAGGATGCGCAGTCGCAATTGCAGTTTCCCATCGAGTGGACGGTGCAATACGGCAGTGGCCGCGTGTTTGTCTCCACCTACGGTCACTGCTGGGCGAACGAGATTGACCCGCACGGCATCAGGTGCGCGGCGTTTCAAACCATCATGGTGCGGGCGTTGAAATGGCTGGCGCACCGCGATCCGGGCGACGCCTGCCCGGCTGATTTTCCCGCGACGGATAAAATTTCACTGCGAGAATGACGACTTGGTGCTATAGATGCCAACAAAGATTTCAACGGTATTTTGCCTAAAGAAATTTCCCTGATGGCCACTGAAAAAAAATACGTCGGCGGCGGCCGCAAGCAATTCGTGCGCACCCGCGTGCCGGTGGCGGAAAGCGTTTCCAGCGCGGTCATTCTCGTTTTAATTGCCGGCATCGGGATTGCCGTCTGGCACAAGGGAAAAGTCTTCGACCCGAATCTCTACTCCGTCCGCAACGACGCGCTGAAATCCACCGTCAACGCCGTCGAGGGCAAGGGTGGCACCGCGTTGTCGGCGTCGGAAACGAAAACGGTTTCCGCCGAAGCGCCAAAAGCGACTGCCGAAAAAACCGCCGGCGCGGACGAACCGGCCCCCGATGCCGGAGCGGAAGGTTCAAACGACGCGCCCAAGCCGGCGGCGAAAGGCGAGCCGATGGAGATTTCCCTGATCGGCATCAAGCCGATGGGCGACACGGAATTTTACACCGCCGACAGCCTCTACGAAAAAATTGACGGCCGCGCGCCGGCTTACCAAAGTTTTAACGTGGTGGCGCTCCGCTGCCGCTCGTTCTCCGTCAACGCCGCACCCGGCAGCTATGTGGATGTTTACGAATATCGCTTCGACAATCCGGTGGATGCGTTCGGCATGTTCGCGCTGGAACGCGATCCGAAGGGGAAACCGCTCGAAATCGTCGCCGACGGTTACGCCGCCGACATGGGATATTTTTACCGGCAAGGCGCGGTTTACGTGCAGATCATCGCCTCCGACACCAAGCCGGAAACGCTCGCCAAGGCCAAAAGCATCGCCGACATCCGTGCGAAAGATTTGCCAGCGGATGACAAGGGGCTTGCCGGCCGAAAGAAATTGCCGGCGGATGGCATGATTGCGGACAGCGTCGCTTACGTGCCGGAAAACGCCCAAGGTCAGTCATCGCTGAAAGATGTCTTCCAAGCGAAATACAAATTTGACGGCGCGGAAATCCCGTTTTTCATCATGGTCGCCTCGGCGGATGAAGCCGCGAAGGCATGGCAATCGTTTTCGGATTTCTGCGGCAAATTCGGCACGGTGGAAAACCTGCCAGATGTGAGTGGTGCAAAAATTTTCCGCGCGCAAGTGTTCGGCAAATGGAAAGTCGTCTATCAGCGCAACGGCGAACTCGGCGGCGCGTTCGATGCGGATGACGGCGACCAGGCCCGGGCGTTTATCGAAAAGTATTTGCGTGGGGAGATTAAGTGAGTAGGTTGACTAACTGAAATTATGAGCGCACCCAATCAAAATGAATCCGGCGTGAACCGGCGCGAATTTCTCGTGCGCCTCGGCATCACCGGCGCACTCATCGCCGGTTCCGGCCTCGCGGCCAAAAAACTTTGGACGCCGAACCATTTCGTTCCCGGTTTTGAAAAGGAAAAAGGGCTGCAACTCAAAAGCTACGCGCCGGAAGTCAGCAAAGTCATGCCGTCGCTCGCCATCGCGCACGGCACGGAGCACGAGAAAACCATCCGCGCGGCAATGGGTTTGCTCGGCGGTATGGAACGCTTCATCCAGCGCGGCGACGTGGTGATGATCAAGCCGAACGTCGCGTTCGACCGTCCGCCGGCGCTCGCGGCCACGACGCATCCCGACGCCTTGCGCGCGGTGGCAAAATTGTGTTTCGAGGCCGGCGCGAGCAAAGTCATCGTCGCCGATAATCCGATCAATTCGCCGACCGGTTGTTTTTTCAAGAGCGGTCTCACCGCCGTGGCGGCGGAGATGAATCTGGATTTGATGTATCCGGAAACCAATTCCTTTGCGCCGTTGTCACTCGACGGCGAGGTGTTGAAGGAATGGACTTTCTTCAACACGCCGTTCAAAAAGGCGAATAAGGTCATCGGCCTCGCGCCGTGCAAAGATCACAATCTTTGCCACGCCTCAATGACGACGAAAAACTGGTATGGCCTGCTCGGCGGCCGGCGAAATCAGTTTCACCAGCACATCCACAGCATCGTTTCCGATTTCGCACTGATGATGAAACCGACGCTGGTCATCCTTGACGGCATGAACGTGCTGATGAGCAACGGTCCGACCGGCGGCCGCCTGTCCGATGTGAAGCCGATGAACACCATCGTCGCCGGCACGGACATGATTTCCGTGGACGCCTACGGCTATTCGCATCTGCTCGAACGCGACCTCACCGAGCTGACTTATCTCCACAAAGCGCAGGAACGCGGCCTTGGCAACATCAACTGGAAAGATACGCTCCACAAAGAGGTGACGGTGTGAAGTTGAATTTCGATCCGAAAAATTTGCTGAAACTACGCAGCGTCCGCCGCGTGGCGCAGGTGTTTTTCTTTTCGCTGTTTTTGTTTTTCGTCTTTGTCACCGACTTGCGCTACCTCAAGGGCTATCCAGTGTCGCTGTTCCTCGAACTCGATCCGCTCGTCGCGTTCGCCACGGCCATCACTACGCACACGGTTTACATGGGGCTGCTGTGGAGCCTGCTGCTAATCATCCCGACGCTGCTGTTCGGGCGGATTTTCTGCAATTGGATTTGTCCTTACGGAATTTTGCATCACTTCATCGGCTGGCTGCTCGGCAAACGCCGCGCGGAGGAACGCGAGCGCATCGAATCCAACCGTTACAAAAAATTGTATTCGCTGAAATACGTCATCCTCATCGCCATGATCACGGCGGCCATCGGCGGCACGCTGCAAATCGGCTGGCTCGATCCCATCTGCCTTTTCCACCGTTCGATGACCACGGTGATTTTGCCGATGATCAACCTGTTTTTCCCTTCGAGCATTTATGTCCGACAATACTTTCATGTCGGCGCGTGGGTAATCGGTTTCATGCTATTGTTCCTCGTCGGGATGAACGTTGTCATTCCTCGGTTTTTCTGCCGCGTGCTGTGTCCGCTCGGCGCGTTTCTCGGCACGCTGTCCATCGCCTCGCTGTGGCGGATTGACCGCGACCCGACGAAATGCGTGGACTGCGACCTCTGCTTGAAAAGCTGCGAGGGCGCGTCCGACCCGCACACGCAACTTCGCAAGAGCGAATGCTTCGTCTGCTTCAATTGCATCGAGGATTGTCCGGAAGACGCGATTTCATTCAAGTTCATGCCGCAAGCGCACCGCGATGTTGCCCCGCCGGAAAAACCGGAAGCTAAAAAATAATTTTTTATGGGCTGGTTTGATTTTCTAAAAAACGATCACGAAGTCGCCACGCCCGCCGTGACGGGACGCCGCGCGTTTCTCGGCACGCTCGTCGGCCTCGGCTTTTACGCGTTTGCCCGCACCTCCGGCGCGAGCGACCGCAACTACGACAAAAAGGTCATCCGTCCGCCCGGTTCCGTGGAGGAAAAGGATTTTCTCGACCGCTGCATCAAGTGCGACCAGTGCATCCGCACCTGCCCGACGAACGTGTTGCAGCCCGCGCTGATGGAAGCCGGCCTCGAAGGCATCTGGACGCCGATTCTCAACATGAAGCTCGGCTCGTGCGACGTGAATTGCACGCTCTGCGGCCAAGTCTGCCCGACCGGCGCGATCCAGCGCATCACCATCGAGGAGAAGACCGGCACCGGCAAATTCGCGGCGCAAGGCCCGATCAAGCTCGGCACCGCGTTCTATGATTTGGGCCGCTGCCTACCGTGGAGCATGGAAACGCCGTGCGTCGTATGCGAGGAAGTTTGCCCCGTGTCGCCCAAGGCGATTTACTCGCGCGAAGTCACCATCATCAAGCGCGACGGCAATCCCATCACGCTGCGCCGGCCGTATGTGGATCCGGCGCTGTGCATCGGCTGCGGCGTGTGCGAACACGAATGTCCCGTGACCGACGAGGCCGCCATCCGCGTGAGCGCCGTGGGCGAAACGCGCTCCAAAGACCGTCGCCTGCTCATGGACGGCGGCGTGACCAGCTCGGTCACCGAACTGGAAAAGCGGCAGAGATAATTTATGGCTTCCGGCGAACGCCAACGCACCTGCCGCGCCTGCGGCAAGAAATTTGATTATCCAGTCAAGGACAGCGCCGCCACGCGTCACCATTGCGAGGATTGCACGGCTGTTCCCGCCGAGACGCGGAAAACTTTGGAGCGGCTCAACAGCCGCGTGACGCAGTTGGAAAATCAGCTTCGCCGTTTGTCGGAAAAGCCGACGGTTTAGAAGATGGGGTGGCCAACGGGACTCGAACCCGCAACAGCAAGCTCCACAAGCTTGGACTCTACCATTGAGCTATAGCCACCAACCAAGGGCAGTCACGATAGTTTTTTCGCCCGTCCGAGTCAAGTTTTGCGCGGTTGCTTGGCCGGTCACAGCTTCGTCGCCACGAACTGCGCCAGCTTTTGCGCGTCGGCATTGAAGGAGCGGATACCTTCGGCGGTCTTCTCGGTAGCCATGGCATTTTCGTTGAAGAGCCAGCGGAATTTCTTTTCGTCCAGCGGCAGCTTCTCGATTTTGGATTCGCGGGCGAGTTCGGGACTCAACTTGCGCGCGAGCGGCGCTTCGGACTTTTGCAATTCCGCGAGGAGGTTTGGGCTGATGGTCAGCAGGTCGCAACCAGCGAGCTCTGTGATTTCGCCGACGTTGCGGAAGCTCGCGCCCATGACTTCCGTCGCGTGACCAAATTTTTTGTAGTAGGAATAAATTTCCTTTACCGAAATCACACCAGGATCTTCGGCGGCCGCAAACTCTTTTTTCTCCTTCGCCTTATACCAATCCATGATGCGCCCGACGAAGGGCGAGATGAGTTTGATTTTCGCGTCGGCGCACGCGACGGCTTGCGCGAGCGAGAAGAGCAGGGTGAGGTTGCAGTTGATGCCCTCGCGCTGCAAAATTTCCGCCGCGCGGATGCCTTCCCACGTCGAGGCGATTTTGATGAGGATGCGTTCGCGCGCGATGCCGTTCTTTTCGTAGAGCGAAATGAAATGCCGTCCCTTGGCGACGAGCGCGTCGGTGTCGAAAGACAAATCCGCGTCCACCTCGGTCGAGACGCGGCCGGGGACGATTTTCAAAATTTCCAACCCAAACAAAATCGTTAAATCGTCGATGACATGCGTCAGCAATTCCTTGCCGCCGAACTTGGTTTTGTTGTCGGCGACGGCCTTGTTCACGATGAACTGATACTCCGGCATCTGCGCGGCCTTGAAGATAAGCGATGGATTGGTCGTGGCATCTCGCGGCGCGAATTGTTTCAGGCTGGCGAAATCGCCGGTATCCGCGACGACGACGGTGAATTTTTTGAGTTGGTCGAGTTGGGTGCTGGCGCTCATAGATTTATTTGAATTTCCGATTCACTCAAAATACCGGCTCGCTGCCGGTTGGCAACTTCTTTGCGGCGGGAACCTGGCATTTCGCCTCGTCGGTGGCTGTCGCGCACCGTTACCCGCATGTTTGTGCGATTGACGGCTGGATTCGCATACCTGTAATTTTCGCGAGCTTTTGCCGTTTGGACTGCAAGACTGATTCAACAGAAACTATCCATTCGCTTATATGGCTCGACGCTAATGCTTTGGTGGACCTATCAAAAACTGCGCGCCCGCGACCCGAAAACTCGGCTGGCGGTGCTGGAAAAACTCGCGAACGAGGGTGACCCGAAATCCGTCGGCGTGCTCATCAAAACTTTGAAGGACCAGGATGCGGACGTCCGGTGCGCCGCCGCCAAAATGCTGGTGGCGTTTCAAGACCGGCGCGCGGCCGTGCCGTTGATTGAGATGCTGAAGGACACCGTGCCGCTGGCGCGCGTGGCGGCTTTGGAATCGCTTGGAAAACTTGGCGATCCGCTGGCGATTGACCGGATTTTTCCGTTGCTGCGGGATCAGGATCAGATTGTTCGCGCCGTCGCCGCGCGCAGTTTGAGCCGACTTGGCTGGCAGCCGGCGACGGACTCGCAAAAAATCCAGCAGCTCCTCGCCCTCGGCAATTTACAGATGCTGCTGACCGTCGGGCCCGAGGCGGTGGAACCGCTTTTGGAACTCATGCGCTTCGGTCCGCCCAATAAGCAGCTCGCCGCCGTGAAGACGCTTGGCCAGATGAAGGACCCACGCCTGACGCGCGCCATGCTCGAGGCGTTGCAAAAGGAAAGCCCCGCCGTGCGCATCGCTGCGCTCGACAATCTGGAACGCATCGCCGATCCGACGACTTATTCCGAAGTGGAAAAACTGCTGAAGGATCCGGTTGCCAGCGTGCGCGTCGTGGCGGTGGATACGGCTGCCCGCACCGGCGGCAAACGCGCTGTGGCGGTTTTGACTGGCTGTTTGCAGGATACTTTTTGGGATGTCCGCCGCGCCGCGGCGAAGGCTTTGGGTGCGCTTGGCCAGAAATCCGCCGTGCCGAATCTGTGCGAGCTGGTCAAGGATCCGGATCATGATGTGCGGGAAGCGGTGTTGTCCGCGCTGGGACAATTGCACGACCAGCGGGCGCTGGTTGCGGTCATCGGCGCGCTGATGGATGTGGAACGGACGGTGCGTAATCTTGCCCAGACCGTTGCGCGCAAACTGGACAAGGATTGGGAGCGCTCCGCGCAGGCACGCGACGCCTTGCCCGAAATCCAAATGGCCTTGAATCACCCGGACTATTGGGTGCGTTACAGCGCGCGGCTGCTGTTGGAAGAATTGAAAATCGATGTTTCCAGTCTGGTTGAGGAATTGAAAGCATCGGCTACGGATGATGCCGAAGCTGCCCCGCCGCATATGGCGCTGCCGTTCCTCACGGATTTGTTGTTTGATCGCGATTGCGATTTGCGGCTGGCTGCCGCCGAAGCGCTCGGACGGTTGCGCGACCGCAACGCCGTGTCCGTGCTCGCCGCCGCCGCGCGCGATGCCGACCCGGCAGTGCAACAAGCAGCCCACGCCGCCTTGGCGGCTTTGAATTAATTTTTAATGGCCACCGAAAATCAAATTGAGCCCGAGCTGCGCGTCCTGATCGTGGATGACGACCACGATGATTTGGCGATGCTGGGAAATTCTTTTCGGGCGCTGAGCGACAACCGTTGGAAGATTTATCCGGCACTGGGCGCGGCGGCAGCATTGGAGGCCATCAAGGCCAACAAAATTAAATTGGTCGTCGTCGCGGTCAATTCACCGACGCTAGATGTTTCGCTCTTGCTCGGCAGCTTCAGTCAGGATCCGGCTCAATTCAAAACCGTGGTCATGGCTGCTCAGGCCACGGCCGAAAACCGCGCCGCGAGTCTGGCGGCGGGCGCTAATTTGTTTTTTGAAAAACCGGTTTCGCCCGAGGGATTGAAAGCCGTCTTCATCAGCGTGAGCGAACTGGTCAATTGGGCGCCGCCGCCGGATTCGCCAGTTGGTGCGCGCAGCGTCGGCCTGGTTGATCTCATCCAGATGGAATGTCTGGCGCGCAATTCTTCGGTGCTCGAACTTTTCCGCGAGCAATCGCTCGGCCGGATTTATGTCGAAAACGGCCAGATCATCCACGCCATCTGCGGCGAATTTTCCGGCGAGCGCGCTTTTCAAAAACTGCTCACATTGGATTTTGGCACGTTTGAACTGCACGACTTCGAGCCGCCTTCCGAGCGCACTGTCAACCGCACTTGGGAATTTCTACTCAATGAGGCCGCGCGTGAACAGGATTTGCTCAAGGCGCGCGCCGCCGCCGGCCATCCGGTTTCCGGTATTGAAGAAACGCTTGTCGCAGCGCCGGGCGGCAAAGCGGCGGAGCTACTTATCTGTTCCGCCGCCGGTGAAATTTTTTACAGTTGGCAATGCGCCGATGCCGCCGCGCGCGTGACGCTGTTGCAGGCAGTAGCTCAACGCGCCGAGCAGTTAATTCCCCAGCTCCAGTTGGGAAAAATGGATCGGGTGGAAATTGAGCTGGCCGATGGCCGCGCCGTTCTGCAACCGCGCGCCGACCGGCTGATTTTTGTCCGCATGACTAATCCCGAAGAAAAACATGAAGGATAATTTCAAAGACTGGTTTGCCAATCTGCCGGCCATTCCCGGCCTGCTCGCCTGCGGCGTCCGCCGTCCCAACGGAAAATGCGGTGGCTTCGGTGACGAAAAATTCTATCCCATCGAAAAAATCGAGGAATTGCTCAACAATTTTCCCGGCCTGCACGAACCTCTGGCCGCCGCAGAACTGGCGCCGCGCTGGAGCACTTGGGCATTTGAATATGGACGACTCCGCTATGTTCCGCGAAGCGACCGGTGGCTGCTCATGCTCCTTGTCGCCCCGGACACCGAGGCGGAGAAAAACCTCGACCTCCTGTCGGCCGAATTTGCGGAAGGCAAACTCAAGTAGCGCCTTTTTGCTTTTCCTTTTCCTCGCGCCCGTCATCTTGTCCGCGTGGAACTCACCGCTGCTGAAATCCGTCGGGCCGTCCGCGCCGCGCTTGCCGAAGATCTTGGCAGCGGCGACGCGACCACTCTCGCCACCGTTCCTGCCACCGCAAGATCCGTCGCGCTCATGCGCGCCCGCGAACCGCTCACGGCTGCAGGAATTCAATTTGCCGAAATCGCCTTTCGCGAATTGTCCCCGCAGATCAAAATTCAAAAACTGGCGCGCGACGGCCAGAAAGTTGCCGCTGGGAAAACACTGCTGAAAATTTCCGGTTCCAGCCGCGCAATTTTGAGCGCCGAACGCGTGGCGCTAAATTTTGTTCAGCGGCTTTCCGGTGTGGCCACGGCTACGGCAACATTTGCTAATGAAATCAAAGGCTTTCGCGCGAAGATTCTCGACACGCGCAAGACCACGCCCGGCTGGCGGCGATTTGAAAAATACGCGGTTAAGTGCGGCGGCGGCAAAAATCATCGCATCGGTTTGTTTGACCTGATTTTGATCAAGGACAATCATCTCGTTGCCTTGCGGAACGAAAAGCCGAACGCCGTTGCTGCCGCCATTTTGCGCGCGCGTAAAAAATTTCCGAAATTGAAAGTGGAAGTGGAAGCGGACACGCTGACGCAAGTCGCCCAAGCTGCCGATGCGGGCGCCGACATCATTCTGCTCGATAACATGACGACCACGCAGTTGCGCCAAGCCGTGAAAATTGTGTGTGGTCACGCAAAAACAGAAGCCAGCGGCGGCGTGAATTTGAAAACCGTTCGCGCCATTGCCTCGACCGGCGTGGATTTTATTTCCGTTGGCGCGATTACGCACTCGGCTCGCGCGGTGGACATCGGTTTGGATTTTGAATGACCACGGACGCCACAATTCTTTCTGCGTTGCGCGCCAATCCCGAGGGCGTTTCCGGCGCGCAATTGGCGGAGCAACTTGCCATCAGCCGAGCGGCGATTTGGTCGCGCATCGAGGAATTGCGTCAGGCTGGTTATGAAATCGAGGCTGGCCCGCATTTTGGTTATCGCCTTGTCAGTTCGCCGGACGCACTGCACGCGGATGATTTGCTGGCGCGGTTGGGCAAAACCAAAGTCATCGGGCGCGACATTCGTGTGTTTGAAGAAACGACTTCCACCAACGACGTCATTGAAAAACTCGCGCGTGATGGTGTGAAGGAAGGTGTGGTGGTTTTTGCCGAATCACAAACGAAAGGTCGCGGGCGGCTCGGAAGAAAATGGTTGTCGCCGACGCATAAAGGACTTTGGTTTTCGATTTTGCTACGACCGGAATTGACGCCGCAGGAAACAACGCAGCTGACCGTTGCTTCCGCCACGGCGTTGCGCCGCGCGATAAAAAATGTTGCGGGAATTTCTGCCGAAATCAAATGGCCGAACGATTTGCTCATCGATGGAAAAAAAGTTGTCGGCATATTGACCGAGATGAGCGCAGAAGTGGATCGCGTGCGGCACGTCATCCTCGGCATCGGCGTGGATGTGAATCAGGACGCGAACGAATTTCCGCCGGAGTTGCGCAAGATTGCCACATCGCTGAAGGCCGAAGCGGGCGAAGAAATTTGCCGCGCGGAACTCGCGACCGAAATTTTGCGGCAATTGGATTTTGATTACGCGCGGATTTGCAGCGGCAAGTTCGCGCAGGTGGCGGACGAATGGGAAACCGGTTGTTTGACCATCGGAAAAAATGTTTCGGTGCAGATGGGTTCGCGGCAGATTCGCGGCTGTGCGGAAGCGTTGGATGATGACGGCGCGCTGCTCGTCCGCACGGAACACGGTCATCTGGAACGTATCATCGGCGGCGACGTCACTTTGGAAAAATGATTTTACTCTTCGACATCGGCAACACGCACACGCACCTAGGCCTTGCCGATGGCAAACGCGTGTTGAAACAAACCGACATCTCGACGCTGACGTGGTTTGGCGGCGGCGCGGCGGCGCTGGTAAAGAAATTTACGGGCAAAGAGAAAATTACCGGTGCTATTTTGTGCAGCGTGGTGCCACGCGCCACGCCGTTGGTGAAGAAATTTGTTCGCACCGCTTGGAAAGTTAATGCGCTCGAATTGAATCCATCCACGATTCGTGGGGTGGGCATTGATTATCCGAAGCCGAATTCAATCGGACCGGATCGTTTGGCGAACGCGGTGGCGGCAAAAAACAGTTTTGGCGCGCCGGTGGTGGTGGTGGATTTTGGCACGGCGGTCACGTTTGATGTGGTGAACGCAAAGGGCAATTACGTCGGCGGTATCATCGCGCCGGGGCTGGCGGCGATGACGGATTACTTGCACGAAAGAACGGCGCTGCTGCCGAGAATTAAAATTCGCGAAATCAACTCCGCCATCGGCAAAAGCACCGAACACGCGATGCTCGTCGGCGCTGTGCATGGCTATCGTGGGTTGATTCGGGGGCTGATTGGTGAATTGAAGCGCGAGTTGAAAATCAAAAAATTGCCGGTGG
>CAIXFY010000055.1 GCA_903918885.1 uncultured Verrucomicrobia subdivision 3 bacterium | reverse complement strand
GGTTTTCAATTCACGCTCAACACCATTTCAAACACCACCTGGCGGATTGATGCCTCCACCAACCTTTCCACTTGGTTGCCGATATTCACCAACCTCGCCGACACCAGCGGCAACTTACAGTTCACTGATTTGCTGACCACCAATTTTCCCCGCCGGTTTTATCGTGCGGTTTTTCAATAATTTATTTTCCCGCCGGCGCGTTCGTGACGTTCGCCGGCGCGAACCATTCCTTCAGGCTGCGGAGCGGGTGCAGCGGCGCGAGCAGAACTTTCGGCACGTAAAGCGGCGTCACGCGCGGCTCGCCGAGCTGCCCGGTGACGCGGCATTCAAACGCCTTGCTCACCGGCCACAGCATCGCGCTGAACACCGAGCCCACCACCGGCGTGTCGCGGAGCAGTTGCGCTGTCACCTTCGCGTCGAGATTTTCCCGCAAGTCCACCGTGCCCGCGTATTGCAGCCGCATCATCGTGGAGTTGATGGCGAGCGAATCGGAAAAAATCACGCCGTTGGTTATGACGCACTGCGCGGTCGCCTCGGTCGCGCGGCTGTTGCCCAGCCCCGGCGAAACCGCATCCAGCGCCGGCGACATCAGCGCCACCACCGGCACGTCCCAGAGCAATCCGTTCTGAAGCTTCAGCGCGCCAAAACCGTTCCACGTCCGCCAGTCGTCGGAATTCGCCGAGGTCACCGTCATCGTGCCGGACAACGCGCCTTCCAGATTATTCGTCGGCGCCCACAGCCCGGTCGCCATGCGGTGAAAATCCACGTTCGTTCCAACGATAAAAAAACTGAAGTCCGTGCCGATAATCTTCGGATCAACATTGAAAACGCCCCAGCCTTGCGCGTTGCCGCCATAGCAATCCCCCGTGGCGTTCGTGACGATGATGAAATCCTTCCACCAATGAACGGTTCCGGTGATGGCTGGCGTCTCAAACCGCAACCAGCGAAACGGCACGGCATTGGTGATGTCAATCCGCAGATCCGCGTCGTCGGTCACCAGCTCATCGTTGATTTGCTTCAATGGAATGCAGCCGCTCACGCGTCCCTCCGGCAGCCCGAGAAATTGATACGGCTCCATGGCCGCCGCCGTTTTCGGCCCAATCGCACGACCCACCGCCATCGGCTCGAAGCGGCCCGCACCGCCGGTGATGAACAATCTTTCGCCGACAATATCCAACGTCACTTTTTCCGCCGTCAAAACCTGCGTGCCGCCCGCGCGGGAAATTTGCGGTCGCAAAAAATCCATCATCAGATTTGAGCAGCTCAAACCCGTCGTCAACCAGTCGACGGCCTGACCGCGAATCGCCGCGTTCGTTAGCGCGATTTGGCCGGTGGCGGTCAAATTCTGTGACCGCCGCAAATTTCCCGCCGCGTCCACGGTCAGCACCAGCGGTTCGTTGAAGGCGAGCAGCCCGAAGCCGTGGCGCGCCTTTTCGTTCGGCAGCAACGCGCGCACGCTCGCGGCGTCCAGCGCGCCCGCGAGGCGGCAGCGGAAATTTTTTGTCGCCTCGCTTTGTTGTCCGCTCAGCGTCAATCGCGTTTTGCCCTGTGTCACTGTCAAATCCGGCACGGTCAGCATCAAATCGGCGTAGGAAAAATGCGTCCGCACCGCGCCCAGCGGCGCGCCGTTGAGTTTCAGGCGGACGCAGTCCAGCAAGCCTTCGAGCTGCAACGCCGCGTTTCCGGCGGTAGACGAGTTCGTCGTCGCGACTAGCTTGGCGGCGATTTTCAAATCCTCGGCGGCAAACCACGGCGTTCGCACGTCCGGCGCGGCGGCGTTCAGCCGCACGGTGATGGTTCGCACGTCCCGCGCGTCGCCGACCACGGTCAACAAAAGCAGCGGCGGGCCGTGGAATTTGATTTGCTTCAGCGTGTCGGAAAATTCTTTCAACGAATCCAGCGTCGCGCCGCGTTCCGTGTTCTGGCCGGCGAACATTTTCCAGTGGCCCGCCTCCGGCGCGTGCGCGAGCTCGCCGCTGATGGTGATTTGTGCGCCGGCAAAGTTCGCGCGGAAATGGTCGAGCGACCAAGTGTCGTTGGTCTCAAAGCGCAGCTCGGTCTGGAGATTCGTCAGCGTGAGTGCGTCCGTGGGCGTGAGCGGCAGGATGAATCGTGCGTCGCGCAACCCGAGGCCGTCGAGTTGGCCGCGGCCGTGGAGCAGCGCCGGATAATTCAGTTTCAACC
>CAIXFY010000054.1 GCA_903918885.1 uncultured Verrucomicrobia subdivision 3 bacterium | reverse complement strand
GGCGTGGTGCTGTTGCTCTATTTCGTTTTGGGAAAATAAAATGTCCATACTGACTTACATCGCAGGTTGGCCGCTGCTGGCGGCGTTGGCGCTCATCGTCGTGCCGCGCAATTACCGCGTCATCATCCGCGCCATCGCGGTTCTGGCCACGCTCATCTCAGCGGTGCTCGCGGTGAAAATGTTCGCGCAGTTCGTGCCCGGCGCGGCTGGCTACCAGTTTGAACAGCAAATCCCGTGGGTCGAATCGCTCGGCATCAGCTATCACGTCGGCGTGGATGGTTTGAACGTCGGCCTGATTTTGATGGGCGCGATTGTCGCCTTCGCCGCCGCGCTTTGCTCGTGGGAAATTCAAACGCGCGAAAAAGAATTTTACATCCTGCTGCTCGTGATGACCGGCGGCATCCTCGGTGCATTCGCGTCGCTCGACTTGTTCTTCTTCTATTTCCTGCACGAACTCGCGCTTGTGCCGACGTTCATCATGATCGGCGTCTGGGGCCGTGGCGAAAAGAAGAACTATGCAACATTCCAGATCACGCTGTATTTGAGCATTGGCGCACTCATCGCGCTCATCGGCCTCATCGCGCTTTATCTCCAATGCGGCGCGAACACGTTCGACATCCCGAAGATCATCGAGCACGCCAAGACGAATCCGCTCGCCGTCAACGCGCAGAATTTCATCTTCCCGCTGCTGCTGTTCGGGTTCGGAATTCTGGTATCGCTCTGGCCGTTTCATTCCTGGGCGCCGCTCGGTTACGGTGTTGCTCCCTCGCCAACTGCGATGCTCCACGCCGGTGTGTTAAAGAAATTCGGTCTCTACGGTTTGATTCGCATCGCGCTGCCGCTGTTGCCGCAAGCTGCGCAAAGCTGGGCGCACTTCCTCGCGCTGCTCTGCGTCGGAAATATTTTGTATGTCGGCTGGGTTGCGATGCGCCAGAAAGATTTGAACCTGCTCATCGGCAATTCCAGCGTGGCGCACATGGGCTTTATTTTCCTCGGCATCGCCAGCCTGAACCTCATCGGCGTGACCGGCGCAGTGCTGATCATGGTCGCGCACGGCTTCCTCGCGGCGCTCACGTTCGCGTTGAGCGGCTACATTTACAAACAGACAGGCACGCTGCAAATCAGTGAACTCGGCGGACTCTGCCGCAAGTTGCCGTTCATCGGCACGGCGCTGCTGATGGCGGCGATGGCCGGCTGCGGTTTGCCCGGTTTCGCAAATTTTGTTGGTGAAGCCACGGTGTTCTTTGGCGCGTGGAAAATGTTCCCAGCCATCACGATCATCGCGCTCTGGGGCGCACTCGTCATCGGCGGCATTTACATGACGCGCGCCATCCGCAACGTCCTGCACGGACCGCTGCCGGAAAAATGGAACTCCCTGACCGACGCGAATTTCTGGCGCAAATTGCCTTATGCTTTGCTCCTCGCGAGCTTGTTGGTGTTCGGTTTCTGGCCGAAATTGCTCACGGAAAAAATCAATCCTGACGCACAGAAAATTGTCGCCTTGGCAACTGGCAACATGGTC
>CAIXFY010000053.1 GCA_903918885.1 uncultured Verrucomicrobia subdivision 3 bacterium | reverse complement strand
ACTCCGCAGAATATCTTGATGTCCGTTTTTCAAATATCACATCGTTTTTGGAAATATCAAAACTTGGTAAAATCAAACGACTAGAATTGGTCTGGTGCTTAAAGTTGGAGAGCGACGCTGGACTTTCCGAGATTAAGAATGACATCGAGTGGCTTCATATTGATACATCAAGAAAATTCAGCCCCCAGAAAGACTTGTTTGAGCTTCGCAATTTGAAGGTTCTGTGCCTGAATGGATGTGGCCCGCTGGACAATTTGCGATTTCTTGAACAAATGCCGAATCTAGTGGATTTTCGATTTGTAGATACAAATGTTATTGATGGTGATCTTACGCCACTTATAAAACATCCAAGTCTTGTAAATGCCGGATTTTTAGACAAGCGACATTACAATTTCAAAAGCGATGACATCCACGAACGCTTGAAGGAAAAATGGGAAAGCGCAAAAGAGTATGCCTACAAAGGTGAATTTCGAACATTCCGCTACAAGGCATTTGGTCGCGAGCTTGATACCTAATAATTGGATTGGCTGCAAATATTCTTCGCCGCCTTCGCGACCTTCGCGCGACGCAAAATGAAAATTGAAACCATCCTGACTCCGGCGGAATTGCCCGTGCTCGCCCAACGCAATCTGCGCGCGACCGCGTGCGTCGTGTTCGACGTGCTGCGCGCGACCAGCACGTTTGTGACCGCGCTGCACCACGGCGCCCAAGCCATCATCCCCGTCAGCGAAATTTCCGAAGCGCTGGAAATCCAGAGGTCAGAGGTCAGAGGTCAGAGGTCAGAAGCCATTTTGCTCGGTGGCGAACGTAACGGCATTCGCATCTCCGCCGATGGCATTGATTTTGAACTCGGCAATTCGCCGCGCGATTACACGCCGGAACGCGTGCGCGGCAAGACCATTGTATCCACCACCACGAACGGCACGCGCGCGCTGCGGGCGTGCGCGCGGGCAAAAACGGTTTTGGCCGCATCGTTCCTGAACCTGACGGCCACGGCGGAATTTTTGCGCGGTGAAAATGAAATTCTCCTCGTCTGCGCCGGCACGGGCGATGGCATCGCGGACGAGGATGTTCTCGCGGCGGGCGCGCTGGCGGAATTATTGGTGGGGTCATCGCGCTGCGATGACCGGACGGCGCAGCGCGCCGTCCCTACCTCCGCCGCGACAGAAGTGGCCTTGAAAAATTGGCAAGCGGCCAAGCCGGATTTGCTGGCCGCCATAAGCCTCGCCAAAAACGGAATGCGCCTGCTGGCGATTCCCGAGCTGTGCGACGATGTGGCCTTCTGCGCGCAGCGCGATATTTTTCCGCTCGTCGCGGCGATGTCGCCGGACGGCGCGCTGCGGCGGGTTTGAATTGCCGGTGTGCGCGCCAACCGCTAACCTGCGGCATGGCTTGGTTCACCGACCGGCATTTATTCTTTCTCGCCGTGCTGTTTTATGGAAGCGCGACGGTCTATTCCGTTTTTCTCTGGCGCAAGGGTTTTCGCCGCGACGACTGGACGAATTATCTCCTGCTCGCCGCCGGCGTGGCGCTGCACACCGGCGCGATGCTGCAGCGCGGATTGACGCTGCACAGTTGCCCGGTCAACAATCTTTACGAGGCAACGACGTTTCTCTTGTGGGCGCTTGGTCTGGCTTCGCTTGTCTATGCGCTGCTGCCAAAATTCAAATTCATCTGCGCCTTTGCCGCGCCGGTGCTGTTCACCGTCGGCGTGTTCGCACTGATGCCGTCGCTCGATCCGCCGCACGGCTTGAAACCGGAATTTTCTGGCGCGCTCCGCAGCCTGCACGCGGCAACCATCCTACAAGCTTACGGCGCATTCGGCCTCGCGGCGGTGGGAGCTGCGATGTTTCTTGCGCAGCAGCATGATTTGAAAGTCCGCAAGCTCCGCGCGCTGCTGTCGTTCCTGCCTTCGATTCAACGGCTCGAAGCCATCACCACGCGGCTGACCGTCGTGGGGTTCGTTTTGCTGACGGTCGGCCTGACCGCCGGCGCGTGGCTGCCGCGCAAGGACGGCGCGCCGTATTTTGCGGATACAAAAGTCGTCTGGTCCGCGCTGCTGTGGCTGGTGTATCTGGAACAGCTCGTAGCGCACAAATTTTTCAACCGCCCAGCGCGGCAGTTTGCCGCCGGCGTCATCATCGTCTTCGCGTTACTGCTGCTGACCTTTGGCATCACCAATCATTTTTCCGCCTTGCATAATTAAATGAGCGTCGTCGTCATTGGTTTGAGCCATCGCTCCGCGCCCGTGGAATTGCGCGAACGCTTCGCCTTTGCCGAAAGCAAGATTCCTGATGCACTGAATCAACTGCGCGAATCCGGCCTAATCACCGAGGGCGTCGTGCTTTCGACCTGCAACCGCGTGGAAATCTACGCCGCCACCGCGCTCGCGCCGGACGACCGGTTTTTCGCACGCGTCAAAAAATTCTTCGTCGAGCACCACGCCTACGACGGCGAACTCGGCGACGAACTTTACACCTTTGCCGAACCGCACAGCTTGCAGCACCTGTTCAAGGTCGCCGCCGGGCTGGATTCGATGGTCATCGGCGAAACGGAAATTTTCGGCCAGCTCAAGAAGGCCTACGACCTCGCGTTTTCGCGCAAGCACACCGGCGCGCGGCTGAACAAGGCGTTTCAGCGCGCCTTCAACGTCGCCAAGCACATCCGCACCGAGACGAACATCCAGCGCGGCAGCGTGTCGGTGATGTCGGCGGCGGTGGAACTGGCGGAAAAAATTTTCACCAATCTTGCCGAACACGAAGTCCTCGTCATCGGCGCCGGCGAAACTAGCGAAAAAACGGCGCGTGCCCTGCAATCGCGCGGCGTCAAAAAAATCACCGTCACCAACCGTTCGTCGGAACGCGCCACCGCGCTCGCCGCCGAGCTTGGCCAGGGCACGCTGACCGTGCCGTGGGATCAATGGCCGGAAGTTTTCGAGCGCATTGACATCGCCGTGAGCAGCACCGCCGCGACGACGCACATCCTCGACCGAGCGAAGCTAGAGCCGCTGATGCGCCGGCGCAAGAACCGTCCGCTGCTGCTGGTGGACATCGCCGTGCCGCGCGACATTAATCCGGCGGTGAGCGAACTGGAAAACGTCTATCTCTACAATGTGGACGACTTGAAAGCCATTGCCGACGAATACCTCATGTTACGCCACATAGAACTCGACCGCTGCAACCAAATCATCGCCGAGAAAGTTACCGCATTAATGATGCAACAAAATTTGCGCTGACATTGGCAAATTTCGTTGACGCTGTTTGCTTTTCATCCAAAGAAAATCGTGGGAATCTTGTTGGAGAAATTTATGGCTACTGAAAGACCGATTATCATCTGCACCCGCGGGAGCGCCTTGGCGTTGGCGCAGTCGAACCTGATTGCCGCGATGTGTCGTGCGGCGTTTCCTAGGCTACGCTTCGAGCTGAAAATCATCAAGACCACCGGCGACAAGTTGCAAAAAGCTTCGATGGCCAAAAAAGGCGACCAAGCCGAATCACTGCCGAAGGGATTGTTCACCAAGGAACTCGAAGTGGCGCTCATCAAAGGTCAGGCTGATTTCGCCGTTCACAGCTTGAAAGATTTGCCCACCGACCTGCCGCCCGGTTTGATTCTTGCCGCCACGCCCAAGCGCGAGGATGTGCGCGATGTTTTGATATATCGCGATGCAGCTTTTCTCAAGCAGCAAAAGGAGATGATCAGGGAACAAGTTGACTGGTCGCCGGGGCAAAGCGACTTGCGCGGATTCAATCCGCATTTGAAGCTAAAAAATTTTCCGAGGGGCGCAACCATCGCGACCAGCAGCACACGGCGCAAACAGTCTTTGCTCTCGGTGCGACCGGATTTGAGAATCGTCGAGATTCGTGGCAATGTCGCCACGCGGATGCAGAAGGTCGCCGAGCGCGGCGAGATTGACGCCACCGTTCTCGCGCTCGCGGGCATGAAGCGACTGAATTTTGACATCAACGACGACGGAACCATCAAGGGCGACGCCGTGCCGGACGGTTTGCTGGCGACGGTTTTGAGTCTCGACGAAATGCTACCGTGCGTCGGTCAGGGGGCGATTGGTATTGAGGCTCGGGCCGATGACGAGCGCATTTTGAAAATCGTTGAGCGACTCAACCACTTCAACACCTTTCACGCGGTGACCGCGGAGCGCGCGTTTCTGCGCGGCATGGGCGGCGGCTGCCAGAGTCCCGTCGGCGCGCACGCCGAAATCGTCGGCGACAAAGTGACGCTTAAGGCGATTTCCTTCCGCGACGAAACGGTGAAGCGCGGCGACGGGAAAAAATTGATTGCCGAAGCGGCGGAGCTGGGCGAACGAATTGCGGCGGAGCTGAAATAATCTTCAATTTAAAAAAACGGCGCGAACTTTTAAGTCCGCGCCGTTCTCGTTTTTAGCTGTTGGCTAAATTATTTCTTCTTGCCGCCCTTGGTCGGGACGGTGGCGATGGTCTGCAAGATACGACTCGCGATCTTGTAGGGGTCGCCTTGGGAATTCGGACGGCGGTCTTCCAAGTAACCTTTGTAGCCGTTGTTGACGAAGCTGTGCGGGACGCGTATGGACGCGCCGCGGTTGGCAACGCCGTAGTTGAACTTATCGATGGACTGGGTTTCATGCAAGCCGGTAAGGCGCAGATGATTGTCCGGGCCGTAGACGGCGATGTGTTCGTTCTTGTATTTATCGAACGCCGCCATGAGTGCTTCGAAATAATCTTTGCCGCCAACTTCGCGCATATGCGTGGTAGAGAAGTTGGAGTGCATGCCCGAACCGTTCCAGTCCACATCCTTGCCAAGCGGTTTGCAATGGAAGTTCACATCCACGCCGTAGCTTTCGCAGAGACGCATGAGGAGATAACGCGCCATCCACATCTGGTCGGCCGCGCTCTTGGAGCCTTTGCCAAAGATCTGAAATTCCCACTGACCTTTGGCCACTTCGGCATTGATGCCTTCGTGGTTGATGCCGGCGTCGAGGCAAAGGTCGAGGTGCTTCTCAACAATCTCGCGCGCGATGCAACCGACGGCGTCATAGCCGACACCGGTGTAGTAAAGACCTTGCGGATAGGGGAAGCCAACTTCCGGGAAGCCCAGCGGTTTGCCGTTTTTGTAGAGGAAATACTCCTGCTCGAAACCGAACCACGCACCAGAATCGTCGAGAATAGTGGCGCGGGCATTGGAAGGATGCGGCGTCTTGCCGTCCGGCATCATGACTTCGCACATGACAAGCACGCCGTTCTTGCGGGTGGTGTCCGGGTAGCAAGCCACGGGCTTAAGCATACAATCCGAGGTGCGGCCTTCCGCCTGACGGGTTGAACTGCCGTCAAAACCCCACATCGGGAGTTCTTCCAGCTTGGGAAATTTCGCAAATTCCTTGATCTGTGTTTTGCCGCGGAGGTTGGCAACGGGTTCGTAACCGTCTAGCCAGATGTATTCGAGTTTATATTTAGCCATGTGCTTACTTTTTGTTGTCAGTGAGGAACAGTTCTTTGTGCCCGTTCGCACCAAAAGCGAGGGCAGAACTTATGTGGCAAGATGATTAGCAGGGCGGATGCCATACCGCAAGATTTTTGCGCACGCTTAATGAATATGCCGGTTTGCTTGGGTAATTATTTATCCATTTGTTTCTAGCGCAGAAAACGTCTGTCGTTTTTTTATCGGCGTGAGCAAAAAGCCTTCGCAATCTGCCTTGCATCAGCCGCCGCTTGCGCGATAGTGAAAACGAAACCGCGCGCCGGTTTTGCACATGCTGAAAGTCAAAGACACGCTACGGGCCACGGTTCACTTGAGCTTCGATGGCCGGGTCTTCAAAGCCTATCACGGGCCAAAGGCGCAAGAACGCTTCGAAAACGAAGTGCGCGTCTTGAAATATCTGGCGATGCGTAACTGTCCATTCGTTCCGCGGCTGCTGGAGGCACATCCGGAAGAACTCCGCATCGTCACCACCAATTGCGGCGGGCGCGTGGAACATCTTGACGAAAAGCGCATGAAGGAAATGTTCGCCGAACTGGAAAAATTCGGCGTGCGACACGACGACCCCGATATGCGCAACCTTACCTACCGATTTTCCGACGGACGTTTTTGCGTGATTGATTTTGAGTTCGCCACCATCCTGCCGGAATCACCATCGCCGAAATGAAAGCCAAAATTTTGCCCTCAAAAAAACAACCAGCAGCTTGCGCCGCCAGCCTACAATGGTTCGGCTGGACGGATGTTGGCCGCGTGCGCAAAAACAACGAGGACGCCTTCCTAGGCTTGCGTTTCGACGCGCAGGAAGTTCACCGGCTCGGCAAATTTGGCGAGGCGTCAGTGGCTAAACATAACTTCACCTTCGCCGTATGCGACGGCATGGGCGGCGCGAAGGCCGGTGAATTCGCCAGCAATATCGCCGTAGAAAAAATCACCGCGTTGCTACCGCGCTCCTTCCAAAAATCCGGGCGTGGACTTCAAGCAAATTTCGGCAATATCCTTGGCGAACTTTACGGACAAATCCATCGTGCGCTGGTTTATCTCGGCAGTTCTTATGACGAATGTCACGGCATGCAGACAACGATGAGCCTGTGCTGGTTCACGCCGGGTTGGCTTTACTTCGGACACGTCGGCGACACGCGAATTTATCGACTGGCCAAAGGCGAAAATGAATTGAAGCAACTGACGACGGATGACACGCATGTCGCCTGGCTGCTGCAAAATGGAAAAATCAAAGACTACGAAGCCCGCACGCATCCACGCCGGAACGTCCTGCAAAAGGCGCTCGGCGGCGAAAGCCATTTTATTGATCCGCAGGTCGACGCAGTGAAATGCGGGCGCGGTGATTTTTTTCTGATCTGTTCGGACGGATTGACGGAAGGACTTCACAATCATCAAATCGTGGATCTGCTGCGGACGAAGGATAAATATTTTAATCCGGCAAAGGCGCTCGTGGAATCCTCAGTCAAAAATGACGGCCGCGACAACACCACGGCGCTGGTGGTCAAAGTTGTTTAATTTAAAATGAAAAACGGCTGGCAACTTGCGTTGCCAGCCGTGTGTTCCCCAGTCCCTCCTTGGACTCTAAAATCAGCCGTGGTAACCGAGTTCGCCGTGTTCGGATTCGTCGAGACCGGTGATTTCGACTTCTTCCGTCGGGCGCAGACCCACGAGCAGCTTGGTGATGTAGGCGATGACCACGGTGGCGACCACGCTCAACACAATGGTGATGACGACCGCCTTGAACTGTTCCTTGACGAGCGGTTGGAACCAGCTGTCGGTGACATAGGCCTTGAGGTTCGTCGCGAGGTTGGCGTTCGCCGCGTTGCGGGCGAGCATACCGGTCATGATGGCACCGGTCGTTCCGCCGATGGCGTGGACACCGAACGTGTCGAGCGCGTCGTCGTAACCGAACCAAGCCTTGACCTTGTAGCACATGAACCAGCAGATGGTGCCGGCCGCGAGACCGATGTAGATGGAACCCGTGCTCGTCACGAAACCGCAAGCGGGCGTGATGACGACCAGACCGGCGACAGCACCGGAGCAGAAACCGAGCACGCTCGGCTTACCTTTGACGATCCATTCCCACATCGGCCAGACGAACGACGCAATAGCGGTGGCAATCGTGGTGGTGGTGAAGGCGTTGGCCGCAACCACGTCCGCCGCGACGGCTGAACCGGAGTTGAAACCATACCAGCCGACCCAGAGCATGCCGGTGCCGATGTAGGTCAACACGAGGCTGTGCGGCGCGAAGTTTTCTTTGCCGAAACCTTTGCGCTTGCCGAGGATCAAGCAGAGCACGAGCGCCGAGTAACCGGACGTCATGTGCACCACCGTGCCGCCGGCGAAGTCAATCGCCTTAATCTTGGCATTGGCGTTCCAGACACCGTTCATGATGCCGTTGATGCCCCAGACCGCGTGGCCTTGCGTGAAGTAAACCACCACCATCCACAGCGTCATGAACACCAAGATGGCTTTAAACTTCATGCGTTCCGCGATGGCACCGATGATGAGCGCCGGGGTGATGATGGCGAACATCAACTGGAACATGGAGAACACGTTTTCCGAAACCCAGTAGGAATAATTGGTGTTCGGAGCGGATGTGACACCTTTGAGCATCCAGTCAATCGTCGGGCTGCCGACCCAGCCGGCAATCACGTCTTCCTTGGCCGCCGCGCCGCTGCCGCCGAAGATCATGCCGTAGCCACAGAACACCCAGAGGATGGTCACGAGGCCGGTGATCAGGAAGCATTGCGCGAGCACGGACAGCACGTTCTTGCGGCGCACCATGCCACCGTAAAACAACGCCAGACCGGGCAGCGTCATGAACAGCACGAATGCCGTGCTGGTCAGCAACCACGCGTTGTGGCCGGGTCCGGGATTGCCGATAATGGCATCCGTCGCCGCCACACCGTTCGTGTCTTTCAAGGGCGCGGTCGGGTCGGTGTTGCAGATGTAAGCTTCCAACGCGCCAACGCGCTGTTCAATCGTCGCCGCAGGAGGAGCCGGAGCATCTGCGCGCAACGAGAAAGTTCCCAGCGCGGTGCCAGCAATCAAAGCAAGAGTCAGTAAATATTTTTTCATGTTCGTATTGATTTGGTTCGTTGAGGTTTTGGTTAGAGAGCCGAATCACCTTTTTCTTCAGTGCGGATGCGGGTGGATTCTTCGATGGTAGAAACGAAGACCTTGCCGTCGCCAATCTTGCCAGTCTTCGCCGCCTTGACGATGGCCGCGATGGCCGCGTCCTTTTGTCCGTCGGCGATGACGAGTTCGATTTTAATCTTGGGCAGGAAATCCACGGTGTATTCGCTGCCGCGATAGATTTCGGTGTGACCCTTCTGGCGGCCAAAGCCCTTGACCTCGCTGACGGTCATGCCTTCGATGCCGATTTCTGAGAGGGCATCCTTGACCTCTTCAAGTTTGAACGGTTTGATGATTGCTTCGATTTTTTTCATTTTGATGGTTTTATTAGTGTGCGCGTCCCGCCAATGACACATTGGCGCATGCGGCTTTAGCAACGCCGATGCCAACCCACCAAACCAATCCGTCGAAATTCATTTTCCCCTTGTTTTAAATGACTTTAGTGCGCAGTGATTTTTTTTGAACATGTCAGCCAATCAACCAGTTTGCGGTTTTTTGCCCACGCATGAAAATTATCGCCAGCGAAGTCCGTGTGCATAAAACTTCGTTTTCCCCTGAAAAAATCCCACTCGCCAAAACGGTGAATTTCTGTAACCCTCACCCTTCAATTTAAATTATGTTCACCGGCACTTACACCGCGATTGTCACCCCGTTCAAGAATGGCCAGTTGGATGAAGCCGCCCTCGCGCGCCTCGTCAAAAACCAAATCAAGGGCGGCGTGGACGGCATCGTGCCCGTCGGCACCACCGGCGAATCACCCACCGTGGATTGCGACGAACATGTCCGCATCATCGAACTTTGTGTAAAATTTGCAGCGGGAAAAATTAAAATTCTGGCGGGCACGGGCGCGAATTCCACCAGCGAAGCCATCGTCCTCACCGGAGCCGCTGAAGGCGTCGGCGCGGACGGATCGCTCCAAGTCGCGCCGTATTACAACAAGCCCACGCAGGAAGGTTTGTATCAACATTTCAAGGCCATCGCGCGGAACACCAAACTGCCGATTATTCTCTACAGCATCCCCGGACGCTGTGGCATCGAGATTGCCGTGCCAACCGTGAAACGCCTAGCGGCCAGTTGCAACAACATCATCGGCATCAAGGAAGCCGGCGGCAACGCCGACCGCGTTTCCCAACTCCGCGCTGCGCTTGGAAATAAATTTGAGATCTTGTCCGGGGACGATTCACTGATACTGCCGTTCATGGCCGTCGGCGCGCAAGGCGTCATCAGCGTCGCCTCGAATGTCGCGCCGCGCGAAGTGTCCACGATGGTGCGCGCTTACGCCGCCGGTGACACCGAGAAAGCATTGCAGATTCACCAGAAAATGTATCCGCTGTTCAAAGATTTGTTTATCGAGACGAATCCGGTTCCCGTCAAGGCCGCGCTCGCGATGCTCGGTTTGATTGACGAGGAATACCGCCTGCCGCTCGTGCAAATGAGCGCCGCCAACCGCGCCACGCTTAAAGCGGCAATGAAGGCGTCAGGAATTTTGAAGTAAATTCTTTGCCACCGAGGCGCAGAGACACAGAGTTCTTTTATTTTCTCCCTGTCTCTGTGACTCTGTGGCTAAAATAAAATGACTAAAATCATCATCACCGGCAGCAAAGGCCGCATGGGCCAAGCGCTCATCGCCTGCGCCGCGCACATTCCCGAACTTGAAGTCGTCGGCGCGGTGGACCAGGGCGACGATTTGTCCGCCATCATTGGCAAAGCCGATGTCGTCATTGATTTCAGTTTTCACAACGCCACGCTCGGCGTTGCGGAACTTTGCGCCAAGCACAAAAAAGCCATTGTTATCGGCACCACCGGCCACAGCGCGGAAGAAAAGGCCAAAATCGTCGCGCTCAAGGCGCAGATTCCGATGGTCATCGCCACGAATTTTTCCACCGGCGTCAACACGCTCTTCTGGCTCACGCGCAAGGCGGCGGAAATTCTCGGCACGGCCTTCGATCTCGAAGTCGTCGAGATGCACCATCGGCTCAAGAAGGACGCGCCCAGCGGCACGGCCACGACGCTGCTGGAAATCCTCGGCGCCGTCCGCAAGCTCCAGCTTGAAGAAGCCCTGCGCCACGGCCGCAAAGGCATCGTCGGCGAGCGCACACAGAACGAAATCGGCATCCACGCCATTCGCGGCGGCGATGTCGTAGGCGATCACACCGTGATTTTCGCCAACAACGGCGAGCGCATCGAACTCACCCACAAAGCTTCCAGCCGCGACACTTTTGCCAATGGCGCGCTCCGCGCCGCGCAATGGCTCGTGAACCAGAAGCCCGGCCTCTACGACATGCAGGATGTGCTCGGACTGAAATGAATTCAGAATTCAGAATTCAGAATTCAGAATTTCAAAAACTAGCCATCATTGCGCTCGGCTCCAACCTAGGTGATTCCAAAAAAAATCTCGTCGATGCGATGGCGCGGCTGCAAAGATTTTCCGCAGAGCCGATTTTGAAATCTTCCCTGTGGCAAACCTCGCCGGTGGATTGCCCGCCGAACTCGCCAAAATTTCTGAACGCCGCCGTTGCGCTGACGCCGCTTGCGAACGAAAAGCCGGAATCTTTGCTCGCCAAGTTGCAGTCGCTGGAAAAAGACTTTGGCCGCACACCGAAAAAGGTTCTCAACGAACCGCGCCCACTCGACCTAGACCTCATCGCGTTCGGCGACGAAATCCAAAATTCCAACACACTCACCCTGCCCCACCCGCGTGCGCACGAGCGGCGGTTTGTGCTGCAACCATTGGCTGAAATCGCACCTGACTTGATTTTACCAGGCCAAAAGCTGACAGTCGCGCAGTTGCTTACCGCACTACGCAGCAATGAACGCTGCGAGAAGATTTGCCCCGCGACTTGATTTTCACGGTGGACACTGGAAAATGAAGCCGTGAATTTTCGCACTCCCATTTTGGCGCTGCTCATCGGCCTGACGGCCTACGGCTGCTCGCAATTGCCGCAAGCTCCGCATTCGGCCAAGTCTGACAAATTGAACAAGCCCGCTATGGTCGCGCCGACGGCGATTGTAACTCCGGATTTCTCGCTCGCGGCAAAAGTAATTTCCGTGAATGAAGTCGGGCGCTTCGTGGTTCTGAGTTTTCCCGCGAACCGGATGCCAAAGCTGGAACAGACTTTGTTTCTCTATCGCACCGGCTTGAAGACCGCCGAAGTCCGCGTGACCGGCCCGCAACAGGATAACAACATCGTGGCCGACCTTGTTTCCGGCGACGCTCGCATCGGCGACACCGTCAGCGACAAATAATCAGTCCGCGCTTTCCGCCGCACGGCGCGCGCTGCTCAACCGCTCGCCGAACAATGCCGTGCCGACGCGCACGATGGTCGCGCCTTCTTCAATCGCCACCTCGAAATCGCCGCTCATGCCCATGCTCAAATGTGGTAGCGGCGCGCCGAGAATTTTTTCGCACTGAAGCTTCAACTCGCGCAGTTTCCGAAAATACGGACGCGCCTTTTCCGACACGGCGGCGTAAGGCGGAATCGCCATCAGCCCGTGAATCTCGATGCGCGGCAGCGCGTTCAATTCTTCCAATTCCGCCAATAATTTTTCCGGCGCGTAACCAAACTTGCTCCCCTCGCCCGCGACGTTCACTTCCAGCAGAATGGGCATCGTCTTGGCAGCCTGCTCGGCGCGTTTGGAAATTTCCTGCGCGATGGCCAGCGAATCCACACCTTGAATCATCTCGAACAATTCCACCGCGTCGCGGACTTTGTTGGATTGCAGATGACCGATGAACTGCCAGCGCGCCTTGCTCGGAATCAGCGGGATTTTCGCCTTGGCTTCCTGAATTTTGTTTTCGCCAAAGAGCAACTGCCCGGCGTCCACGGCGGCGCGGATGGTTTCCGGCGGATGCGACTTGCTGACGGCGAGCAACGTGACGCTGTTCACGTCGCGACCGGCGCGGGCGCACGCGACGGCGATACGTTGCTGGATTGAATCCAAATTTTCTACAAAGCCCATGCCAGAAAATAACCACCAAGACACAAAGACACAAAGTTTTCTTGGTGCCTTCGTGACTTGGTGGTTTAATTTTTTTATGAATTACTGGCTCGTCAAATCGGAACCCGAAGCCTACTCGTGGGCGCAACTCGTCAAGGACGGCAAAACCGCCTGGACCGGCGTGCGCAATTTTCAGGCGCGCAACAATCTCCGCGCGATGAAAAAGGGCGACCACGTTTTCTTTTATCATAGCGTCAGCGACAAACAGGTCGTGGGCCTTGCGCGCGTGGCGAAGGAGTTTTATCCCGACGCGACGGCGACCGAAGGCAACTGGTCATGCGTGGACTTGGAGCCGGTGAAGCCGTTGAAAAATCCCGTGACGCTGGAAACCATCAAAGCCGATGCCGTGCTCCAGGAAATGCCGCTGGTGAAACAATCCCGCCTGTCCGTCACGCCGCTGACGAAGGCGCAGGCGGAACAGCTTTGGAAATTGGGCGGCGTGTGACAATTTGAGCAAAGAAGACTTCACCCATCCATGCAAGGTAAGCCTTTCAAGACTGATAAGAGACTGTTGATTTACTTTTCCGTGGTCGTATTTGTGGCTCTTTGGTTTGTTCCTATGATTCCGTATTCAGATGAAACGGTTCGTCCCTGCATGATTTGGCTAGCTATTTTTAAAACTCCAACAGCTCAAGGTTGGTCTTGGAAAGATTGCACGCAAGTTCTCAATGATTTACCCATCGTTTTGACGATCATTCTAGTGTTGTCATTGTTTTTGAGCATCCCATCGCTAGTTATTGGTTGGGTGCTTCAAGCATTAACAGTTTGTATCCGAGCGAAGAAAAAGGATGACCAAAACATCGCCGCCTAACCTGTGGAAACCTAAACCTCATCCGCCCTTCACAACCCGTTCAGCACGTCAATCAACTGCCGCAGCCGACCGTTGCCCTTGCGGTTGAAACCAAAAGCGATGCGCGGCAGGTCGAGGTGTTGCGTGTCGGCCTGTTCTTCCGGCGTGGGCGGGATGAGGTGGATGGGTTCGCCGCTGATGATGTCGGCAAAGTCTTCGTTCATCGCCGCGATGGCGGACGGACTCGGTGCGTGCTTCAGGCGGATGACAAGTTCGTCCTTCACCCAGCGCGTGGAATGGAAGTTGCGGTAGAATCGCGTGATGAAGCGCACGGCTTCATCGGTGTTGTCGGTGATGTGGTAGAGGTTGAGGTCTTCGGGCGAAATCAATTTGTCGCGTAACAGATGTTCACGGATGTGCTTGTCCCAGGTTTTCCAGAACGTGCCGCCGGGTTTGTCCACGAGCACGAGCGGCATGAGCTGGCTTTTGCCAGTCTGCATGAGCGTGAGCGCCTCATAACCTTCGTCCATCGTGCCGAAGCCGCCGGGGAACAACGCAATCGCGTCGCTGTGGCGGATGAAGGTAAGTTTGCGCGTAAAAAAATAGCGAAAGGTAACGAGCTTCTTGTCTTTGGCAATGACGGGGTTGGCGCTTTGCTCCCAAGGCAGGCGGATGTTCGCGCCGAAACTATTCTCCAGTCCCGCGCCCTCGTGGCCGGCCTGCATGATGCCGCCGCCCGCGCCAGTGATGACCATGAAACCCGCGGCGGAAATTTTTTCTCCAAACTCGGCGGCCTGCTGATATTCCGGCTTGCTCGGCTGCGTGCGCGCGGAACCAAAAATGGTGACCTTGCGCTTCTCGGCATACGGCGCGAATAGGCGGAAGGCGTAGCGCAATTCGCGAATCGTCGTCTGGATGACGCGCACATCGCCAGAATCATTTACGTCCGTAAGCAGCTTAAGTGCGTTCTCGATAATGTCGGCGACTTCGGCTTCGTTCGCACCGCCGCCCTTGGCTTTGATGAGTTCCGCAATCTGTAATTTCAACTTAGGATCAGCCGCTTTGCTTTTGCTTTTTTTCATACGCGGAGAACAGCATAAGACTGCTGCTGACAAAGGCAATTCCGTTGCGCGCAGAAAATCTGTGTTTCATCCGCATGCCAACTTCGGCTAAACTTGGCACGTGAAAATTCTCGGCATCATTCCCGCGCGCTACGCCTCCACACGGTTTCCCGGCAAGCCGCTCGCGCTCATCGCAGGCAAACCGCTCATCCAGCACGTCGTCGAGCAATGCCAGAAGGCAAAATCACTTTCGGAAATCATCGTCGCCACGGACGACACGCGCATTTGGGAAGTCGCGCAAAATTTTTGTCGCGTGGAAATGACGCGGCCGGAACATCCGAGTGGCAGCGATCGCATCGCGGACGTTGCCGAACGTTGTGGCGGCGACGCGGTCGTGAACATTCAAGGCGACGAACCGCTGATTGATCCGAACGTCGTAGATGCCGTGGCGAATGCGCTGGCGCAAAACGAAATGTCCACCGCGGCGACGCCCATCAAGAATCTTACCGAGCTGGACAACCCGAATGTTGTGAAAGTCGTTGTCAACGCCGCCGGTCACGCGCTATATTTTTCGCGGAGCACGATTCCGTATCTGCGTGATGCCGCCAACCGTCCCGTGACTGAGCCGTTGGCGGCGTTTCCTTTTTTGACGCATCTGGGCATGTACGGGTACCGGCGCGAGACGTTGTTGCGGCTGGTGAAATTCCCGGTGTCGCCGTTGGAAAACGCGGAGAAGCTGGAACAGTTGCGCGCACTGGAAAACGGAATT
>CAIXFY010000052.1 GCA_903918885.1 uncultured Verrucomicrobia subdivision 3 bacterium | reverse complement strand
TATCGCTCCGGCGGTAAAGGCGGACAAAACGTGAACAAAGTTGAAACCGCCGTGCGCCTCACGCACATTCCGACCGGCCTCGTCGCCGCGTCGCAGGCGCAGCGCAGTCAGGTGCAAAACGAAGCCACCGCGATGGCGATGTTGATCTCCAAACTTTACGCGCTGAAACTCGATCAAGCGAAAAGCGAGATGGAACGTTTCTACGGCGACAAAGGCAGCATCTCGTGGGGCAACCAGATTCGCAGCTACGTTTTCCAGCCGTATCGCATGGTGAAAGACCTGCGCACCGGCGAACAATCCAGCGACGTGCAAGCCGTGATGGACGGCGCGCTCGACCCGTTCGTGAACGCCTGGCTCCGCGCCGGCTGCCCGCTCAAACGGATGCAGGGCGTGAAAGATGAGGAGGAATAAATTAAACCGCCAAGACGCCAAGCGCGCCAAGGTTTTTTGATTTGACGAAAGAATTTTCTTGGCGACCTTGGCGTCTTGGCGGTTAAAGAATCTGTGAACATTCTCGACGAAATTGTTGAACAAAAGAAACGCGAAGTTGCGCAACTGCCTGCGCGCCTCATCGCCGCCGGCGATTTGCGCGACGCGATGCTGGAGCATGGCGAGCGGCGCGATTTTATTTCCGCGCTAAAAAATCCGCGTGTCGGAAAAATTGGTTTGATTGCCGAAGTAAAAAAAGCGTCGCCTTCGATAGGCATCATCTGCAAAGACTTCGATCCCGTCCGCATCGCCAAAGAATACGAAGCCGCAGGCGCGAGCTGCCTTTCCGTCCTCACGGACGAGAAATTTTTCCAAGGCTCGCTGGATTATCTCCGTCAGATTCGCGCGGCGGTGAAATTGCCTTTGCTGCGCAAGGATTTCATCATTGATAAGCGCCAGATTCTCGAAGCCATCGAATGGGGCGCGGACGCCATCTTGCTCATCGTCGCCATTTTGACAGACGAGCAGTTGAGAAAATTCCACACGCTTGCAGTTGAAGCCGGCCTCGCGGTTTTGGTGGAGGTTCATGACAAAGAAGAGTTGGAGCGCGCGCTAAAAATTTCCCCGGCGTTGCTCGGCGTGAACAATCGTAATCTAAAAACCTTCAAAGTAGATTTGGCCACGACGGAAAATCTCGCGCCAAAAATTATCAGCAATGGTTCCCTGCTCGTTGCCGAGAGCGGCATTCACAACCACGCTGATGTGGAACGTGTTCAGAAGTTCGGTGCGAGAGCAATTCTTGTCGGTGAATCGCTCGTCAAGCAGGGCGACATTGGTGCGAAAGTGCGCGAGCTGATTGGGTGATGGTAGGGCGGCGCTGCCGCACCGCCGGCCACGCAGCAGCGCGACCTTACTATAGCGATTAACAATAAAATTGGGACATATTGGCGATAAAAAGGAAGGGGTTGGCGGCGGTGGGGAGGTCTTTGCGGAGGCGGGTCTTGAAGCTGGCCCAGAGATGTTCAATGGGATTGAGGTCCGGGGAGTAGGCTGGCAAGAACAGCAGTTGGCAACCCGCGGCATCGACCAGCTTCTGGGTCGTTGGGGATTGATGAAACCGGGCGTTATCCAGCACGATCACACTGCCTGGTGGCAGTTCGGGCAGGAGCACCTGTTCAAAATAAACATCCACCACTTCGGTGTTGCAACTGCCTTGAAACACGAAGGGAGACACCAGCTTATTCTCCCGGGAGGCGGAAATGATGCTGGTGCGTTCCCGGCGTTTGCCCGCCACGGCTTCGTAAATCCGCTCGCCTCTGGGCGCACGCCCATGCTCACGATACAGGCGGTGATCCACGCCGCACTCGTCGAGGTAAAAGACGGGCTGGCCGGCGAGCTGTTCCAGTTCCCGGCGGAAGAGCCAACGTTGCACCTCGTTGCGCTCGCGATATTTTATGAGTTTTTTTTAGCGTGAAGCCCAACTGCCCCAGCCGCACCCAGACCGCGTGATGGCTGACACCGAACACGGTTTGAATTTCTTTGAGGGTGGCGTCGGGATGTTTTTTGACGTGCGCCTGGAGTTTTTCGGGGTCGAGCTTGCGCCAATGTCCCCAACTCGTTTTCGGGGGCAACATCCCCCCTTTGGCGGCGGCCAGATACCGATAAACGGAACTCCGCGCCAAATCAAACCGCCGGGCGGCCTCGGCTTTCGAGCCGCCCGACTGGATGAATTTCACCACTCGTTTCCGCAAGTCCAACGCATAGGCTTTCATGCCCACAACCTTATCAGCCTATGTCCCAATGTAAATGTGAAATGCTATATTTGTTTTTTGCCAACTGCTTAGCCAAGCGGATTGCCGCGATCATACTTCCCGGATTAGCAATTCCTTTTCCCGCGATGTCGTAGGCGGTGCCGTGGTCGGGCGAGGTGCGGATGAACGGCAGGCCAAGCGTCCAGTTGATGCCGCTGTCGAAGGCGACGGCTTTCAATGGCGCGAGTCCCTGGTCGTGATACATCGCCACGACAGCGTCGAAATCACCTTTTAGCGCGTGGTGAAAAACTGTGTCGCCGCTCAACGGCCCGACGACATCGAAGCCGCGCCGCTGCATCGCCTGGATCATTGGCGAAATAATTTTTATTTCTTCATCGCCAAATTCGCCGCCTTCACCTGCGTGTGGGTTCAAACCGGCGACGGCAATTTTTGCGCGCGATAAACCGAGGTCGCGGCACGCTTGCGTGGCAAGGTCGATTGCGAGCATGACTTTTTCCGGCGTCAATTTTTCAGGAACGGACTTGATGGAAATATGAACTGTGGCGAGCGCCACGCGCAGCCAGCGGCCGCGTTCGTCTGTGCCCAGTAACATCATCGCCGTGCGCTTCGTGCCGGCGAGTTCGGAGAGAAATTCTGTCTGGCCGACAAATTTATGTCCGGCATCGACGATTGATTTTTTATTTACCGGCGCGGTGACGAGCGCATCCAATTCGTCGCGCAAACATCGGTGTCCGCCATCGTGCAGCGCGGCGACGGCGGCATTCGCGGCAAGCGGTGAACCGGCGGGCAGATTTTCCGGCAGCGGTGCGAGGAGTGGATTGGTGATGAAAAATCTCCCGCTGTCGCCGTAACTGGAAAATTTCTTAAGCGGCAGATTGAGGTTGAGCGAGGAATTTAACTGGCGGACACGATGTTCATCGCCAATGAGTAAATATTGCGTTTGGTCGGCGGCCGCTTCGACGGCAAGGGCGCGGAGGGCGACTTCAGGGCCAACGCCGGTGGCGTCGCCGAGGGAAATTCCAAGCCAGTTTTTCATCGTGTCCGCGACACGCGGTTTTCAGAAGTAGCGGATGAACGTTTTCTTTTTCAGTCCTTCAATCCACTGCTTCTGGAGTTTGGATTGCTCCTGAATGCGCAGAGTTTTTTCGATGTCCTTGGAGACTTCGGTGAGCGACTTGACTTGCGCCGGTTTCTTTTCCTCGACGAGCATGAGGTAGCAAGTGTCCGGTGTGTCAATGAGATCGCTCGGCTGGCCGGGGGTCAACGTGAAGGCGACCTCAGCGAGTTCCTTGCGAAGCACGGAGCGCTGCACCCAGCCCCAGTCGCCGCCTTGATGTTGCTGCGAGCCTTGTGAATAGATGGCCGCCATCTCGGCGAACGGCGTGCCGTCCTTGATTTTGGCTTGGATTTCGCGGGCGAGCTTCAGGGCGTTGGTGTCGTCCGGCGCGGATTTGGCGAGGACGATCATGCGTAGCTTGATCTGGTCTTCCAGCCGGAATTCATCCTGATGCGCGAGGAAATATTTTTCAATTTTGTAGGGCGACACAAAAATTTCCTTTTGCACGTTCTGGCTGCGGAGGGCAGATTCGATGTATTGTTCGCGCACCTGCTTGCGGAATTGTTCCGCCGTCATGCCCTGCGCCTGCAAAGTTTTCATGAACGTCACCCGGTCGCCGAAACGCTCGCGGATGCGCTCCTGCACCAGTTCGTCCACGACGGAATCCGGCAGCTTGTAGCCTTCGGTTTCAAAACTATGGAGGATTAGGCTGCGCTCGATGAGCTGTTCCATGCTGTCATTGAGCGTCTCGTTGAGCTTCTGCTGAAAAACATCCGGCTGCGAGGAATATTGCCGGCGGAGCGTCTCGGCGGCGGGGCGAGAATAATCTTCCACCTCGGCAAACGTCACAGCGCGGCTGCTGACCACGCCCTTGATGCCGTCCACCACGGCGGGTCCCGCCAGCACGGTGGCGCTGCTACAGACGACCAACCCAAGAATAAAATAAAACCATTTCATCGGATGTTGCGCATGGTAACAACCACGCCCGCGCGGTCAAGCGCGGCTCACGCATGGGGTCGTGAAAACCACCATAGCACCGCCGCCAGCGCCAGTCCAAACACCAGCGACACCGCAATCGTCCAGCGCATGATCTGCTTCTGTTTGCGGTAGTAATTTTGTCCGCCCTGACCCGGCAGGAGATAAAAACGCTCACGTGGCTTGTTGGATTTGAAACCGAACACCCCGAGGTTTTACCAGAGATGACACCCCGTCACAAGCCGCGCGCTTGCGATTGGATAAATTTTCGCTACCGTTTCGCCCGTGCAACTCGAAGATCATCTTGGCGACATCGTTCGCAAGGCCTGTGCGGCCAACAACATTTCCAGCGCCACCGCCGCCGCTGCGACCGGACTTTCCGAAGCTGATTTCACCGCGTTTGGCCAAACTGGTAATGCGGCAAAAAAAATCAATTTCCCCGCGCTCGCCCAACTCGCCGGCTTGAACACCGCCAAGCTCGAAGCCATCGCGAACGGCTGTCTGCCGACACCGAAAGATTTGTCCGGTTGGCGCGAACTGCGCGTCATCACCACCAAAAAAGACGACCTCACCGTCAATTGCTACCTTGTCTGGGACGAAGTCCAGCGCGAAGCCGCGCTATTTGACACCGGCGTGGACGCGCAACCGATTTTGGACATCATCGCGGCGGAAGGCCTGACGCTGCGGCATATTTTCATCACGCACTCGCATTGGGATCACGTCGAGGCGCTGCCGAAATTGCGCGAGGCGTTTCCCAAAGCAAAAATCCATTCCGGCTCCAAAAATGCGCCGGTGGATCAGCGCAATAAAAATTCCGAAATCATCCACCTCGGCGGCTTGCGCATCACGCACCGCGAGACGCCCGGCCACGCGGAAGACGGCGTGACCTATCTCATCGGCAACTGGCAGGAAGACGCGCCGCACGTCGCCATCGTTGGCGACGCGATTTTTGCCGGATCGATGGGCAACGGCAATGGTCAGTGGGAATTGGCGAAACAAAAGGTGCGTGAACAGATTTTATCGCTGCCGGCGGAAACTTTGCTTTGCCCAGGTCACGGCCCGCTGACCACCGTCGCGGAAGAAAAAGAACACAATCCGTTCTTTTAATTGGAATTGAGTGCTTGCGACGGAAACTATCCAATTTGCCAAATTTCTTTAGCGCTCTTGAATAATTCGGCCTGCCGATCTTCAACTGATTTAATCGTCCAATGATTACCTTTTGGTAATTGCTTGGTGATTGTGAAATCAGATTTTACATAATAGGTTTTTTGCTTGTCTGAATACGGCTTATTGCTGGCCTGCCTATTTAATTTGGCGTCCAAAAGCGTCAGATTGCCAAGCCTGGCAACGTAACTTTCTTCTTCGTCATTTGCCCCAAATGATTCTTTCCACTTGTCGCTGGCTGATTGAGGGAAAATGTGTTCGACGTTTACTTTTGAAGGACCGGAGGCGAGCTTTTCCGTGCCTGTTAAGGATATTTCAATTTCTGTCAGGATGGCGCGTGCTACTGCGGATGATGGTTCGAGTTTCAAAAATCCATCTTCAATAGTTTTATTTGACGGCAACGACTTCTTAAATTTTGCACGCATCAGTTCAAGACCACTTTTCAAATCTTTTCTGACAGCTGCCGAAAGGTCAGCCATCACGATTTCCAATTCGTTTGTAACCTGATTCGCGAAAACAGCAAATTTAACCAAAAAGTTCTTCACCTCACGCAGAACATCCAACCGAACATCTTCATCTTTAGCACAAGCCCAGACAGCCAAGAACAAGCTGTTTCCAACACGGAAGCCGTAAGAATTGATCAGTTCTAATTCGCGCGTTATGTCTTCATTTATTTCCGAGCGCCCAATTATTTCAGCAAAGTTTTCAGCTTCTTCCGACAAGCCTTTTAAAAATGTGATCAGCGTCGAAGCATTCATCTTTTTGATGTCGTTTTTGAGTGTTTCAAAAAGTTTATCTTCAGTGGTTTTCTTGCCGTTGTGACTCATCCAAAAATAACGCAGAAAGGCTGCAATATTTTCGTAGTCCAAAGCTTCAACAATATTGCTCCAGTGTTCTTTTGCCTTTGGCAGCCTTTCGATTTCAGAGGCACGAGCAAGAATCACATTTTTGATTAAATCCGAAATGGATAATTCCAACCCCCGATCATTCAACACCTCAAATAGTGTGTATGCTTGCGTATCATCTGGAACCCGCGTAACCATAAACCAATTTCTGGTTCCCAAATGGCGCGTAATTCGTTTTACGTCCTCTATCTTCGAGTCAATTGTTAGGAAAGCCGCGTTTGTGCTGTGCCGACGAACAATCTGTTTGTGGAAAAATTGGTAGGCTCGCCACAGAAGTCGGCTTGATCCCGGAATCTTATTTTTGACCTGTGCAACATCGGGTGGATAATACTCGCCGTCCGCCGCCGGACTCACTTGAATTTTTTCTGCGAACCAGTCACGGTCAAGCTCCCCAAGCACAAGAAATGGCTCGTTCTTTTCGGCATCAACTCCGCCACTGACAATGTATTGATTGTGAATACCAATTGCGGACTGCTTCGCCTTATCACTTCCGCACTCACGCCAAAGATAGTCTCGGCAAACAGCGATGAGCAGACTGATTGTTGACAATCTTTGCTGGCCGTCGATTACGAAATCATTGCCGTTATCCGTGCCACAAAGCACTATGCCGCCCATCAAATAGTCTTGATCCAGCCTCACAGTTAAGTCTTCCCACAATTGTCCCCATTGTTCCGGCTTCCAAGAATACGGCCTTTGAAACGGTGGAATCTCCATCGGATTATTTGGACGCAAAAGTTCAGAGAAGGTTTTTCGTGAAACTTGGAGGTCGAATTTCATAACGATAGAAAATTAGATCAAACGGCAGTTCGCGCGTAAACAACCGCAAAAATAGGCTGCCGTTATTTGAAGAGTCTCAGCATTTCACATTTACAGTTCACAAACCTGCCCATTGCCGGTAAATTTTCCAAATGTCCGAACCGGTTCCCTACCTCGACCTCCGCGCCCAATTAAAACCGTTGCGCGCGGAAATTGACGCCGCCATCGCCCGCACGCTCGACAATTGCTCCTTCTGTCTCGGCCCGGACGTGGCGCAGTTTGAAAAAGATTTCGCCGCGTTTTGCGGCGCACAGCACGCGCTCGGCTTCAACAGCGGCACGTCCGCACTGCACGTCGCGATGCTGCTGCTCGGTGTCGGACCGGGCGATGAAGTCATCACCACGCCTTACACTTTTATCGCGACGAGCTGGGCGATTTCCTATTGCGGCGCCAAGCCGGTGTATGTGGACATTGACGAGGCGACGTTCAATCTCGACCCGAAGCTGATTGAAAAAGCCATCACGCCCCGCACGAAAGCAATTTTGCCCGTGCATCTTTACGGCCAGCCGTTTGACGTGGACGCGGTGGCGGCGGTCTGCAAAAGACACAATCTGCCATTCGTCGAGGACGCGGCGCAGGCGCATGGCGCGAAATACCAAGGCAAAAGCATCGGCACGTTCGGCGCGGTTTCGTGCTTCAGTTTTTATCCGGCGAAAAACCTCGGCGCATGCGGCGAAGGTGGCGCGCTGGTGACCAACGACGCGGCCCTCGCCGCGCGCGCGAAATCATTGCGGGAACACGGCTCCACGGTGCGTTATCATCATGACGAAGTCGGCTACAATTATCGGCTCGAAGGCATTCAAGGTGCGGTGCTGGGCGTGAAACTCAAGCATCTGGCGCACTGGACGCGAGAACGTCAGCGCGTGGCCGCGCGTTACGCGGAATTGCTGGCGGACACGCCGCTGCAATTGCCGACGGTCACGGCGGGCAACGAAAGCGCGTGGCATCTCTACACCGTGCGCTCGCCGCGCCGCGATGAGCTGAAGCAGCACCTCGATGCGAACGGCATCGGCAACGCGGTGCATTATCCGATGCCGCTGCACTTGCAAAAGGTTTATGCGAACCTCGGTTACAAGGCCGGCGATTTTCCATTAGCGGAGAAGGCAGGCCGCGAAGTTTTGAGCCTGCCGATGTTCCCGGAACTAACGGATGCGCAGATTCAGCGTGTGGCGGCGGTGGTGAAGGAGTTTTTCCGGCGTTGAGGCGGGACAATTTTGCGCCGGTTTTCCGCAATCATTGTTAATAAATTTGTATTTTCTTTCGGCGGGCGTTTTCTATACTTCGCGGCTGTTGGAGAAACTCGGGCGGTTCGCCCACAAAAAACTAGACTTAAATTTATGCCACTGACACATACCAAAGACCTGTTCGCCAAGGCGCTCAAAGGCAAATACGCCCTCGGCGCTTTCAACGTCAACAACATGGAACTCATCCAGGCGATCGTTGAAGCCTGCGAAGAGGAAAAAGCCCCGCTGATTCTCCAAATCTCCAAGGGTGCGCGCCAATACGCCAACCCGGTTTACCTCAAAAAGCTCATCGAGGCTGCCGTCAGCCTGTCCAACATCCCGATTGCCGTCCATCTGGATCACGGCGACACGTTCGAGCTGTGCAAGCAGTGCATTGATGAAGGCTTCACCAGCGTGATGATTGATGCGAGCCACGAGCCGTTTGAGAAAAACGCAGAAATCACCCGCAAGGTTGTTGATTACGCGCACAAGCATAATTGCTCCGTGGAATCCGAACTCGGCCACCTCGTCGGCGCACAGTTCGACGAAGGTGAAGAAGGCGGCGCGCATTCCACCAGTGGCCATTACACCGACCCAGCGGAAGCTGTTAAATTTGTCAAAGAAACCGGCTGCGATTCGCTCGCCGTCGCCATCGGCAACAGCCACGGCGCTTTCAAGTTCAAGGGCGAACAGCATCTGGATTTGGAGCGCTTGAAATTAATCAAGAAAGCGTTGATGGAAGCGAATCTCGGTGATTACCCGTTGGTGTTGCACGGTGCCTCCAGCGTGCCGGCGTATCTCGCGGACATGATTAATAAATACGGCGGTAACATGCCTGACTCGCAAGGTGTGCCGGAAGCCGATATCGAAGTTGCTCGCCGTGTGGGTTGCACCAAAGTGAATATTGACACTGACCTGCGCATGGCCATGACCGCCGGCATCCGCAAAGTGTTCTCGGAAAAACCGGGTGAATTTGATCCGCGCAAATACATGGGGCCCGCTCGTGACATGGTCAAAGACCTAGTCCGGCACAAGGTCAAAGACGTGCTGTGCTGCGCCGGTCACGCGTTCGACTGAAAATTCTGCTGAATCAAAAATCCCCAAGCTGGCAACGGCTTGGGGATTTTATTTTAAGCATATACCCGGCGCAAAAGAATAGTTCTGGCCGTCGATTCAACTAAAAATATAAGCGGGGATGGCTATTTGCCATCCCCGCGAAAAGAGAAATTACAACGGCTAGCGAATGATTAGTTTTCCGACAAATCCGTTTTTTTTGGCTGCCAGCAACGCTTCACTCCCGCCAACGCCAGGAGCATGGCGGCGAAGAGTCCCAGCGCCATGTCCACCGGTTCGGGCACGACCGCCAAGTCCAATGTCCAGCTCGTCAGCGTATGATTGCCGTTGCCGCCTTCATCCGGCGTCATGTCCGCAAAGAACAGCGTCCACGTTCCGTTCGCATTCGGTCCCGTCGGGCCCGTGTTTTGGGCGCTG
>CAIXFY010000051.1 GCA_903918885.1 uncultured Verrucomicrobia subdivision 3 bacterium | reverse complement strand
TGATGAGCGGATTATCAATCGCGTTGCGGCTGATGTATTCCTCACCGAAGGGGATATACATCTGGCCGAGGCGCGCGTTCAACTGGCTGTCCTCTTTCCACAGCTTGGAAATATTTTCAAACTCCGCGTAAAACTCGCCCAGTTCCACGCTGCTGTCGTAAGACTGCTGCTCGGCGGTGGCCAGCACCAATTCGCCAAAAAAATAAACATCATCCCACAGCGGCGCTTCCAGAAAAATCCGTCCTTCGTCCACGCGGAATTTTCCATCCGGAATCGAACCGTCCGGGCCGGTGGCCGCATAACCCACGCCGCCTTCGAGTCCGAGGTTGAATTTGTTCAGGCCGGATTTGCTGTCCAGCAGCGGCTTGTCGTTGCCGCCCTCGATGACGCGCGTAGATTCCAAGCTGCCGACTTTTTGAATCAAATCCCCGATCTGTTCGCCCTGTTGCCGCACCTGTTTTTGCAGCAGTGCGTTCTCTTCGCGCAACAGGCGGATTTCGTCGGTGAGAGTATTCGTTTGCGCCGCCAAGGGCAGGGCGGTGGTGAGGAAAATTGCCGCGACAAAAATGCTCCACCGGATTGGTGGCAAGCTTTGATGCGTGGCAACATATTTTTGCATAGCGACTTCAGGGAAACTCTTACCGTATTTTGTGATAAAACGGAAATTAAAATTAGCCTTTTCAGTCCGCGCTTTCGCCCGCCGCCGGTTCTGCTAGACTCCGCGCCACGAAAATTTGAAATCGCTTATCCAGAACCGCGACCTGCGCTCCGTGCGAGTTTTTCTCGTTGGGGTGGAACTCAAGTCCCGCACCAACGCCGATGTCCGCGAATCGCTCGCCGAACTGGAAGAGCTGGCCACCACCGCTGGCACGCAGATTGTCGGCGAAGGCGTGCAGAAAATGGCTGTGCCGGTCGCCGCGACTTACATCGGGCCGGGCAAGGCCGAGGAATTTGCCAAGTCCTGCAAGGAAAATAGCGTGGACACCGTTATATTCGACGATGAGTTGTCGCCCGCGCAGACGCGCAATCTGGAAAAGATTTTCGGCTGCAAAATCATGGATCGCACCGCGCTGATTCTGGAAATTTTCGGCCAGCGCGCCCGCACGCGCGAAGGCAAATTGCAGATCGAGCACGCACAGTTGAAATATCTTTTGCCGCGCCTGACCCGCTATTGGTCGCACTTGTCGCGGCAACGCGGTTCCACCGGCAGCATCGGCGGCGAAGGCGAATCGCAGCTCGAAGCCGACCGCCGGAAACTTTCCGAGCGCATCGAGAAGATCGAAAGCGAACTCGAAAAAGTCGTCCGTCAGCGCGAGACGCAGCGCGCCGGGCGCCAGCGCAGCCAGTGGCCGCTCGCGTCCATCGTCGGTTACACGAACGCCGGCAAATCCACTTTGCTCAACCGGCTCACCGGCGCGGCGGTTTTGGCGGAGGATAAATTATTTGCCACGCTCGACCCGACGACGCGGCGGTTGAAATTGCCGACGAATCAAAACGTGTTGCTCACCGACACCGTGGGTTTCATCAAGAAGCTGCCGCACGGACTCGTCGAGGCGTTCAAGGCCACGCTCGAAGAAGTCGTGCAGGCGGATTTGCTCGTGCATGTCGTGGACATCAGCCATCCGCAGGCGCAGGAGCAGATTGACGCCGTGAACACGGTGCTGATGGAAATCGGCGCGGCGGAAAAACCGGTGCTGATGGTGTTCAATAAAATCGACCAGCTCGCCGGCGGCGTGTCCGCCGTGATGCGCGAAAAATTTCCAAGCGCCGTTTCCATTTCGGCGAAGACGGGCGAAGGCGTCGCGCCGCTGCTGGCGGAAATCGGCACGCAGTTGCGGCCCATCCGCGAGTTTCTGGACTTGCGCGTGCCGCAGGAAAAGGCCGCCGTCATTGCGCGAATCCACGCGGTGGGGCAGGTGGTGACGAGCCGTTACACCGGCAAACATGCGCGCTTCAAGGTGCGGATTCCGCCGCACCTGCACGACGAGTTCGCGTCGTTTACGGTGGCGGAAAAATAATTTTTGCAACGGCGTCTTGCTTCGCGGCGGGCAACGGCGTTAAAATTTTGCCAGTTCAACCAAGGTTTATCTTATGCCACAAACCGGTCGCCAATCCATCAACCTCAGCAAGGTCCTCTGCGTCATCATGGGCGGCGGTCAGGGGTCGCGATTGTTTCCGCTGACCAAGGACCGCGCCAAGCCGGCCGTGCCGCTCGCGGGCAAATACCGCATCGTGGACATCCCGATCTCCAACTGCATCAACTCGCGCATGCGTCGCATTTACATTTTGACGCAGTTCAATTCCACCTCGCTGCACGGCCACCTTTCGCGGTCGTATAAGTTCGACCAGTTTTCCAGCGGCTTCGTGGAGGTGCTGGCGGCGCAGCAGACCTTCACCAACACCTCTTGGTATGAGGGCACGGCGGACGCGGTGCGGAAAAACCTGGTTCACTTTCTGAATCACGATTTCGACTACCTCTTGATTTTGAGCGGCGACCAGTTGTATCGGATGGATTTTCAGGACGTCGTCGAGCAGCACCGCGAAACGGGCGCGGACGTCACCATCGCCACGCTGCCGGTCGGGCGCAATGACGCCAAGGCACTGGGCATCCTGCAGATTGACGACGAGAAGCGCATCACGCGCTTCGTGGAAAAGCCGAAGGAAGACGCCGTGCTGGACTCGCTCAAAATTTCGCCGGAGATGAATGCGCAGCTCGCCATTCCCGGCGGTCGCGAATCCTATCTCGCCTCGATGGGCATTTACGTCTTCAACCGCCAGGTCATCGTGGACCTGCTGGACAACGACCTCTCCGATTTCGGCAAGCACATCATTCCGAAGGCCATTTCGACGCACCGTGTTTTCTCCTACGTTTATCAGGGTTATTGGGAGGACATCGGGACGATCCGCAGTTTCTTCGAGGCGAACCTCGACCTCGTGACCGAGCTGCCGCGCTTCAATTTCTTCGACATGAGCTCGCCGATTTTTTCACGGCCGCGCTACCTGCCGGGTTCCAAGATCAACGGCGCGCAGATTGACCACGCCGTGATTTCCGACGGCTGCATCATCAACCGCGCCGCCATCAGCAACACCATCGTCGGCCTCCGCACCATCATCGGCGACGGCACGAACCTCAACCGCGTGGTCATCCTCGGCAGCGACTATTACGAATCGCAGGAATCCGTCGAACGCCACGAGCGCGAGGGTCTGCCGCGCGTGGGCATCGGCGCGCACTGCAAAATCGAGAACGCCATCATTGATAAAAACGCGCGCATCGGGAACAACGTGACGATTTCGCCCGCCGGCAAGCCGGAGAACGTGGACCACGAGCGTTACTTCATCCGCGACGGCATCGTGGTCATCCCGAAGGACGCCGTCATTCCGCACGGCACGGTGATTTGAATTGCCTGAATCGCGTCGGCGGCTATAACTTCCGCGTGCTCAATTCCGATTCCATCTGGAAAAATCTCAATTCGCCGCGCCGGCTGTTTCTCCTCGCCGGGCCGTGCGTGATTGAAAACGAAAAACTCTGCCGCACCGTCGCCGCGTCGCTGGTGAAGACCTGCAAACAGCTCGGCATCTACTATGTTTTCAAGGCCAGCTTCGACAAGGCGAACCGCACTTCAGGAAAAGCCTTTCGCGGGCCGGGCATCGCGGACGGATTGAAGGTGCTCGCGAAAATCCGCGAGGAATTCGGCGTGCCCGTCGTCACCGACATCCACACCGAGGAACAGGCGCGGCTCGCCGGCGAAGTCGTGGACATCTTGCAGATTCCAGCGTTCCTTTGCCGCCAGACGGATTTGATCGAAGCCGCCGTGGCCACCGGCAAAATCGTGAACATCAAGAAAGGCCAGTTCCTTTCGCCGCAGGAAATGGGGCGCGTCGCCGAAAAAGCGCGGCTCGCCGGCGGCAAAAAAATTCTCCTGACCGAACGCGGCACGACCTTTGGCTACAATAATCTCGTCGCCGACATGCGCTCGATTCCCGTGATGAAAAGCTTCGGCTTCCCCGTTGTGTTCGACGCCACGCATTCCGTGCAGCAGCCCGGCGGCGGCGGCGACAAGACCACTGGCCAGCGCGAATTTGCGCCGGTGCTGGCGAAGGCCGCGCTCGCCGTCGGCGCGAACGGCCTGTTCATCGAGACCCATCCGCAGCCGGACAAAGCCATGAGCGACGGTCCGAACATGATTCCGCTCGCCGAAATGGCCACGGTGCTGCGCTCGCTGCTGAAAATTTACGAAGCGGTGAAATGAAAGAAACGTCAGAAAAAAATACGGCATACGCTTATTTAAGTGTTGATGAATTTTCATGTTCGATTGACGAGCTTACCAAGCGAATTGGTTTGCAGCCGACAGAGGCTTGGCAGGTTGGCGACATTGTGCCGCCGGTTCGTCTTCCACGCAAATTTAGTGCTTGGCGTCTCAAAAGTCGGCTTTCGCATTTGAAAGAGGTCGAGCTTCATTTAATTGATGTGCTTGACCAAATTCGCGGACGCGAGGCAGTGTTTCGAGAAATTGCGCGACAGTTTTTTATTCGGATGCAATGTGTAGGATATTACAATGAATATAATCCGGGGTTTCGGCTTGAGCCGAACATTGTCCAGCGTTTGGCAGATTGCGGCATGACGGTTGATTTGGACGCCTATTATTTTTTCGAAAATAAGGAAGAAACGGAAAACAAACCTGATTAATCCAGCTTTCCATTTTTTAATTCCATGCCCGCAAAAATCTCCACCGCCATCCGCCAGCGCGCCGCGCGCATCAAACTGTTTTTGTGCGACGTGGACGGCGTGCTGACCGACGGCTCGATTTTCATCGGCGGCGAGCGCGAGTTCAAACGCTTCAACATCCGCGACGGCCTCGGCTTGGTTTTGGCGCGGCGCGCGGGATTGAAAGTCGGCTGGGTTTCGGCGCGGCCATCGCTGGCGACCAAATTGCGCGCGGATGAATTGAAGATTGATTTCCTCGTGCAACAAGGCGACAACATCAGCAAAACGGGCGCGATTGAAAAATTGCTGGCAGAACAAAAACTGAACTGGCGCGATGTCTGTTTTGTCGGCGATGACATCATTGACCTCGGGCCGCTGACGCGCGCCGGACTCTCCGTAGCGGTGGGCGACGCGGTGCCGGAGGCCAAAGCGGCGGCGCATTTCACGACGGAAGCGGTGGGCGGTCGCGGCGCGGTGCGCGAGGCGATTGAACAGATTTTGCGGGCGCAGGGCAAATGGCAACCGTTCGTGAAAAATTATTCCGAATGAGGTTCCTCAAAAAATTAAACCACGAAATACGCGAGCCACGCGAAAGGAAATGGGCTTGCGTTGGCTTTACGGCTTGCGCGGTTTTGATGGGAGCCTTGGCTGGCGTCGCGCAGCAAACGCCGGTCGGCCACGCGACGGATTTCACTTCGGAATCGTATTTTGAACCGCCGCACGAGCAGCAGGTCAAATTGCGGTTGTCCGGCGCGGAGGCTTCGCCGCTACCCGGCGGCTTGCTGGACGTTAAAAAATTGAAGGTTGAGACATTCAATGAAGCCGGCAAGCCGGAAGTGATCGTGCGCGCGCCGCAATGCACCTACGCGCCGCTGGACGGCGTGGCGAACTCGGCGGGGGCGCTCGAATTGCAGACGGGCGACGGGCGGTTCCGCGTCGCGGGCGAAGGATTTTTGTGGCGGCAAAGCGCGTCCTCGCTCACCATTTCCAACCGGGTGCGGACGATGATTGACGTGCCGCTGATGGGGGCGAATGCCTTATGAAAAAAAGCGTTTTTTTATTTTTGATTGCGAGCAGCAGTTGGGCGGCTGCGCAGACCAATCCGGCCGTCGTGCCGGCCGCCGCGCGCGCGGCGACGGAAATCAATTCCGACGCGGCGGATTTTGATTTGAACACGCATCAGGCGGTTTACCGCGGTCACGTGCGGGTGGAGCATCCAGAGTTGAAGTTGACCTGCGGCACGCTGTTGGTGGATCTGCCGACGGCGGGCGCGCATTTGAGCAACGTCGTGGCGGACACGAACGTGGTAATCGATTTCAACGATGGCAAAGGTCAGACTTACCACGTCACGGCGGCGAAGGCGGTTTACGCCTACAAGATTGAAAATGCGGTGACGAACGAGACGGTGACTTTCACCGGCAGCCCAAAAGTGGAGACGGCGCAGAGCACGATTGAAAGCGAGCCGATGATTTGGGATCGCGCGCACAACAAGTTCACGTTCATCGCGCCGAAGATGATTTCCCGCGAAGCCCCCGGCAACACCACCAACGGTTTGCCGGTAAAACTTTTCTGAAATGGAAACAGCCGCCAATAATCTTTTGCTCGCCACGGAAAATCTGGCGAAGGAATATCGCGGCCGACGCGTGGTCAACGGCGTTTCGGTCAGTGTCGGCGCGGGTGAAATCGTGGGGCTGCTCGGCCCGAACGGCGCGGGCAAGACGACGACGTTCAACATGGTCGTTGGTGTGGTGAAGCCGGACGAGGGCAGCGTCAGTTTTCAGGGGCAGGAAATTACCGGCCTGCCGATGCACCGGCGTGCGCGGCTCGGCATTGGCTATCTCACGCAGGAGCCGTCGGTGTTCCGCAAGCTGACGGTGGAGGAAAATATTCTGGCGATTCTGGAAACGTGCAAGTTGTCCCGCGATGAACGGGCGGTGCGTTTGAATTATCTTTTGGAGGAACTGGATTTGACGCCCATTCGCAAGAGCAAGGCGTATCAGTTGAGCGGCGGCGAAAAGCGGCGGTTGGAAATCACGCGCGCCCTCGTCACGAGTCCGAAATTGCTGCTGCTCGACGAGCCGTTCAGCGGCATTGACCCGATTGCAGTTTACGAAGTGCAAAAGATTGTGCGCCGGCTCAAAGAGCGCGGCCTTGGCATTTTGATTACCGACCACAATGTGCGCGAGACGCTGAAGCTGATTGACCGCGGCTACATCATCCACAAAGGACAGGTGCTAGTGGCGGGCAGCGCGGAATTTCTGGCGAACGACCCGAAGGCGCGCGAAATTTATCTGGGACCGGAATTCAACCTTTGAACTTATGGAACGCCAGCAAGTTACCGTCGGACAATTTTATAAAGAGCACGGCAAATCGCTGGAGATGCGCCTCATCACCGACGAGGTCGGATTTGACCGCGTCATTCGCGAGCCGACGGTCAACCGGCCTGGCCTCGCGCTGAGCGGGTTCACGCGTTATTTCGCCTACAAGCGCATGCAGGTGATGGGCCACGCGGAGGTTTTTTATCTGCGTTCGCTGCGGAGCGAGGAACGCGTGGCGCGCTACGCCTACCTGTTTGCCTACAAGATTCCCTGCGTGGTTTTCAGCCGTTCGCTCAAGCCGGATAAGGAATTTCTGGCTGCCGCCGCTGAGGCGGGCGTGCCAGTCTTTCAATCGCCGATGGTGACGATGAAATTCATCAACAAGGCGACACTGGAACTGGAAATGATGTTTGCGCCGCGCGTTTCCGAACACGGTTGCATGGTGGATATTCTCGGCGTGGGCGTCATCATTAAAGGCGAAAGTGGCATCGGCAAAAGCGAAGCGGTGCTGGCGTTGATCGAGCGCGGTTATAGCCTAGTGGCTGACGATGTCGTGCGCGGTGTGCTGGTGGATGGGCGCGAGGTGTTGTGCACGAGTTCTGAATTGACGCGCGACCACATGGAGGTGCGGGGCATTGGCATCATCAACGTCGCGCAGATGTTCGGCGTCCGCGCCATCCGCAAGGAAAAGACGCTTGACCTTATTGTTACATTAAAAGCTTGGAACAAAGTTGACGATGTGGATCGGTTGGGCATGGAACAGGAATTCGTCAAAGTGCTCGACGTGGACATTCCGCATGTCGTTATTCCGGTGCGCCCCGGCCGCGATATTGCGCGGCTCATCGAAGTGGCGGCGTTTCAAACCAAGCTCCGCAAATCTGGTTTTAATGCGGCCGAAAACTTGAACAATCGCCTGCTCGCCCAAATGAACCCCGCCGCTCCGGCTCCCATCAAGGCGGAAGACTGATTGGTTTTTTAGTGGCGAAAATCAACCACCCGCATTACTTTGCCCGTGACAAAACCGATGAGCGCCAAAAAAGCCAGTGACGCCGAGTTTCTGATTAAGGAACTGGTTGTGCTTAACAAGTCGGGCATTCACGCCCGGCCAGCGGCCATGTTCGTCAAAACGGCGAACCGTTTCGGCTGCGATATCTTTGTGGAAAAGGACGGCGAAAAAATCAACGGCAAGAGCATCATGGGTCTGATGATGCTCGCCGCCGGCCCCGGTAGCAAAGTGACTTTGCACGCGCGCGGTGCGGATGCCGAGGCCGCCATCGCCGAACTCGAGGCGCTCGTGCAGCGTAAGTTTGACGAGGAATAAAATCCTTTGGTCTTCGGTTTGGGCTTCGAGTTTTCGTCCCACTTGGTTTCAACTTGAAACTTGCGACCTGAAACTTGAAACTTCCCGCATGGCATCGGCTGAAATTGATGTGAAATACGTCGCGAACCTTGCGCGGCTCGCGCTCACGCCCGACGAGGAAAAACAACTCGGCGCGCAACTTGGCAGCATTCTTGGCTACATCGAAAAATTGCGTGAACTCGACGTGTCCGGCGTCGAGCCGACCGCGCACGCGGTGCCGATGGTCAACATCACCCGCACCGACGAAATCCGTCCGTCGCTCCCGCACGAAGACGCGCTCCGCAATGCGCCGCGTCAGGCTGGCGGACTGTTCATCGTCCCCAAAGTCGTCGAGTAAATTTCTCCCATGTTGAATCAGCTCACGATTTCCGAACTAACGGCGAAGCTTGCCAAACGCGAAGTTTCTGCGCGCGCGGCGACACAAGCGTGCCTTGACCAAATTGCGCGGGTGGATGGAAAAATCCATGCGTTCTTGAGTTTCGACGCCGCCGATGCGCTCGCGCAGGCGGACGCGGCGGACAAGCGAATTGCTGCCGGTGAAAAAAACTTCCTGTTGGGCGTGCCAATCGCGGTGAAGGACGTGTTGGCCGTCAAAAATCAGCCGCTGAACTGCGCTTCAAAAATTCTTGGCAACTTCACTTCGACTTATGACGCGACGGTGATTGAAAAACTCAAGGCGGCGGGCGCGATTGTGTTTGGTCGGCTGAACATGGACGAATTTGCGATGGGCAGCTCGACGGAAAATTCCGCGTTCGGCCTCACGCGCAATCCGTGGGACCTGACGCGGATTCCCGGCGGTTCGTCCGGCGGCTCGGCGGCGGCGGTGGCGGCGGACGAGTGCATTGCGTCGCTCGGCTCGGACACCGGCGGTTCGATTCGCCAGCCGGCGGCGCTGTGCGGTTGCGTTGGCCTCAAGCCGACTTACGGACGGATTTCGCGCTACGGACTCGTGGCGTTTGCGAGTTCGCTGGATCAAATCGGGCCGTTCACGAAGGATGTGCGCGATGCAGCGATTTTGCTCGGCACGATGAGCGGGGTTGATCCGCGTGATTCGACGAGCGTGCCGCAGCCGGTTCCCGATTACACGAAGGCGCTGACGGGTGACATTCGCGGCGTGAAGCTTGGTTTGCCGAAGGAATACATGATTGGCGGTCTCGACGCGGAAGTGAAAGCCGCCGTGGACGCCGCCGTGAAAAAATATTCCGAACTCGGCGCGGAGATTGTGGAAATTTCGCTGCCGCACACGGATTACGCCGTGGCGACTTATTACATCATCGCCACCGCCGAGGCGTCGGCGAATCTGGCGCGGTTCGACGGCATTCGCTACGGCGCGCGAGTTGAGGGCAACGATCCGATTGAACTTTACGCTAAAACGCGGGGTGCGGGTTTCGGGCCGGAGGTGAAGCGGAGAATTATTTTGGGAACCTATGTTTTGAGCAGCGGCTATCACGATGCTTATTATTTGCACGCGCAAAAAGTGCGCACGCTTATCCGCAACGATTTTCTCAAGGCGTTTGAAAAGGTGGATGCCATCGTTACCCCGACCACGCCGACGGCGGCGTTCAAGGCGGGCGAAAAGTCGGATGATCCGCTGCAGATGTATTTGAGCGACATCTTCACGATTTCTTGCAACCTCGCGGGCATTCCCGGAATCAGCGTGCCGTGCGGTTTCACGAAAAATCCGAAGCTCCCCATCGGTTTGCAGTTGCTGGGCAAGCCGTTTGGCGAAGAATCGCTTTTAAAAATCGCCCACGCTTACGAGCAAAATTCGCCGTGGCAAAAAGAAAAAGCTGCAATTTAAGCGGAGCTGTATTAGTTTTAGACAAATGATGCCGACGCAGAAAACCAAGAAACTACTGTTCTGGTTTGGCCTGTCGCTGCCGATGGTGGCGCTGATTGCGATGACTTGGTTGGTGCATCAGACGGGCGGGCAGTTCAGCAATTCCTTCAACTGGGTCATGCACACCTACAAGGTGCTGGATTTGTTTGAGCAGACCCAGTCGCATATCGTGGATGCCGAGGCCAATCAGCGCGGCTATTTTTTGACGGGCCGGCGGGATTACCTCGAACCCTACCAGCGTTCCATGCAAGCCATCCGCGAAGACCTTGCGGAATTGAAGAAGGAGACGCGCGGGATTTCGTCGCAGCAGGCCAACTTGGCGCTGCTGGAAAAGACGGTGAACGACGAACTGGTCTTCGATCCGTCGGCCGTGGCTTTTGCCGGCTTGAATTCGACCAACAGTTCGGTGCTGGCGATGACGGAGCGCGGGAAAATAAAGCTGGAACACATCCGGCGGATTTTATTCCAAGCCCACGAAGAACAGGAGCACGCCTTGAGCGAGCAGCAGCAGCGTGCCGAGTCCGATGTTGTTTACACACAGGTCATGTCGCTGGTTCTGATTATCGCGGTGGCGCTCGCGCTGGCCATGGTGGTGGTGATCATGTTGCGGCTAGAAAAACTTCAGGAGTTTGTCACCGTTTGCGCGTGGACCGGACAGGTGAAATTTCAGGGCCAGTGGCTGCGATTGGATGAATACCTCAAACGCCAGTTCGGCATTTCTGTTTCCCACAGCCTGTCGCAGGAAGCGGCGGAAAAAATGATGCGCGAAATCGAGGAGTTGAACCGCGCAAAAGATGGGCCGCCGAACGACTCTTCTAAAACGGTTTGATTGTTCCCGTCCGGGAATGCCGATTAAAGTAGGGGTGAAATCAAGTCGCACTTATGTCTCCAGTCCCGATTCAGCCAAGGTTTGAAAATCTATGTTTCATCTGTGTTTCATCTGTGGCTAAAATGTCCTCGCAATGGAATACGAAGCCGTCATCGGTCTGGAAACGCACGTCCAGCTCAAAACCAAATCCAAGATGTGGTGCGGTTGCGCGAACCAATATGGTTCCGAGCCGAACACCAATGTTTGCCCCGTGTGCCTTGGCATGCCGGGCGTTCTGCCAGTGCCGAATGAAGAGGCACTGCGCAAAACCGTTTTGACGGGTTATCTGCTGAACTGCGAGATTCCGCGCTATGCGAAGTTTGACCGAAAGAATTATTTTTATCCCGACGCCTCAAAAAATTATCAGCTCACCCAATACGACAAACCCAGCACAGCGAACGGCTTCGTGGAATTTGAGTTTGCCGGCAAAGGTTCGGCAAACGGCATGGGCAAAGTCCGTATCACTCGCGCGCATCTAGAAGAAGACGTCGGCAAATTGACGCATTTTGACCGCACCAGCGGCGTGGATTTCAACCGCGCCGGCGTGCCGCTGCTGGAGATCGTTTCCGAGCCGGACATCACCGGCGCGGACATGGCCTACGCCTACCTCAACGCGCTCACGGAAATTTTGCACCAGGGCGGCGTGAGCGATTGCGACATGGAAAAGGGTATGGTGCGCTGCGACGTGAACATTTCCGTGCGTCCCGTCGGCACCAAGGAACTCGGCGCGAAGATCGAGATCAAGAACATGAACAGTTTTTCCGGCGTGCGTCGCGCGGCGGAATACGAGATCGCGCGCCAGATCGAAGTCGTCAGCAAAGGTGGCAAGCTTATCCAATCCACGCGCCGATGGGATGACGTTGCGGGCATCACCGAAGAGATGCGGACGAAAGAAAACGCGCACGACTACCGCTATTTCCCCGAACCAGACATGATGCCGCTCGCGCCGACCGACGCGTGGCTCGCCGAGGTGAAAGCGCTGGTCATCGAGCTGCCCATCGCGCGCAAGCAGCGTTTCATGCGCGATTATCAGTTGCCCGCTGGCGATGCGGAAGTGTTCAAGAGCAACGTCGAGTTGGGAAATTATTTTGAAGGCCTCGCCAAGCAGTCAAAAAATCCCAAGGCCATTGCGAACTGGATCATCAACAACCTGCTCGCCAAGCTTTCCGAGGCGAACAAGTCGGAGGCAGACGAACAGGCCGCGCTGGGCATCGAGCCGGCGAACCTGAAGCTGACCACGCTCGCAGACTTGAAGTTCCCGCCGTCCGCGTTGCTGGAACTCGTCAATCTCGTCGAGGCCAAGACCATCAGCAGTTCTGCCGCGCAACAGGTGTTCACGGAAATGTTTGCGACCGGCAAAGCGCCCGCGGTCATCGTGCAGGAAAAGGGTCTCGCGCAAGTCAGCGACACCGGCGCGATTGAGAAATTCTGCGACGAAGCCATCGCCGCGAATCCCGCGCCGGTGGCCGATTACAAGGCCGGCAAAATCGTCGCGCTCAATTCACTCAAGGGCCAAGTGATGAAACTTTCCAAAGGCAAAGCCAACCCCGCGCTGGTTGGTGAAATTTTGGAACGGAAATTGAGGGGTTGATTGCAGATACGATAAGCTGAGGGTTGCTTTCGCCGGTTCGGTCGTATACCCGCTTTCGGGCATATACAACATGGCAGGGTCTTCTGATATGGTCTTGCTCGTTCCAAATCCTTATTAAACCTATGAAGCATACTTATGTCCTTCCCTTGGCGGCGCTCGTGTTTTTTGGCGTTTTCGCCTCAGCCCAAAGCACCCCACTCCTCCCGCAGCCGCCGGCACTCTGGCGTGAGGTGACCGGTGTCACCAATACGGCGGCAAGCGCAAATCCGGTGGTGACCCGTCCGCACGTTCCGGCATTTCGTATTTCACGGGACGGGCGAATCGGGTTCCGCGTCATTTCCAATTGCGGCTTTGCGTTGTTGATGCCGGAAAAGCTCACCAATTTTGTGCTTCTGACCCAGAACACAATCGCAACTAATAACAGCTATGTGATGAGTTCGACGGCCTACAAGTATATCACGAGCCCCAACGTGGCGAAGAATCCGACCAATTTCTATGATGTGCCAGCCGGTTCGTCGGGTGGAATTGACCACGCTACGATCTACGACCCGACACCAGAATTTCCGACAGCCGGAGAAATCGTCAATCCGACGAATGATGCGTTTGGGAACGACATCTATCATCTAAAAGTCATCGCGGATTATTCCGGAACCATCGGGGGTATTAAGAATGCCATGCAGATTTTCGTGACGCCGGTCACGTTGGTGGTGACGAATCCAAAAACCGCTAACGCCTCCATTTTTTCCCTTAAGCGCGACAGTTTGCCCAAGGGCGGGATTATTTTTTCAAATACGGGAATGGCGTTTAACGAGCCGAATGTGGTATGAGACGGGCACTTGCTGGTATTCCGGAATGGGTCGAGCCAGCAACCTTGGGTTGATCCTGACACTCAGGCTCAACATCCATCCGGAACCAACACGGCTCAGAAATTTGACATCTGTTACTCCTATTACGGCGGCAGCCAGGATCCAACCAATGCGTGCAATCCCATGCAATGGACAAACATAATTCCCATCGCCCACGCGCCATATGATCAGCGCATTACAAATCTATTTGGCTTTGCTATGCAGAAGTTTCGCGATTCCGCAGGCAACATCATTCCTGGTGATGTGGACATTGGCGGCACTTATCCGTGGATAGATCGCGAAGCTAGAAACATCTTTTTCACTACGGTGTCGGATACTTTACGGTATGCCACGAATAACACTAACAATCCAAACTTCAGTCGTTACGGGCAGGTGCAGACATCCGAGGAGACTAACTTGGATGTCAGTTCTCAAGAGATAGCGGATGGAACGCGTGGCATTGTTGTGGCCGGATTATGGACCCATGGAAAGATTGTGATGCTGGACAATCTGAACAACGACATAGATTATGCCATGGCTGCTGGTGGCACTTTGGGCACGCGCATGGTGCATCTGTTCAATTCCAATGCCGGGGTTTCCAGCGGCAGCGGGCCCGACTGGTTGCGCCTTGGTGGGGGGCGCGTGAATGCTGATGCCGCCATGCCGCCTGGCGACAATCGTAACTCGACCGTGATTGAATCGCCGGAAAACGTCTTTAACTACCGAAAGTTCGCCGTTCCGACGACGATTGGCGACGTTGTGTGGCCGATTCATAACGCCAAAAACTCCGACGATCTCATGTTTGACGACTTTGTGGATCCGAACGGGTTTATCGTTGCCAACATGGCCGGGGCAGAGACCTTTGGCATTCAAAATATCCTTACTCAATCTCACCTAACCAATTGGTTTTTCAATTACTACTCCGGCTGGGACAGCACGAACCATAGCTGGGATTTACCAGTCTTGCTGCAAAACGCCGCCTGTGCGACCACGAATTACTGGTTTGTGCCCACGAACGGGATTGTTATCGGGACGGCGTCATCAACGCCCGCTGGACGGCTCGAGCCTGCCGCCACCGGTGGCATCCACGGCAAAGGATTTTGGCTGACCGGCAGCAATGGTGTGCAATTTAACGTAGTCGGCAGCCAGCCGCAGAGTGTTTCGACCAACAATTGGTATGCGGGCATTTTTGTTGATTGCCGCTTTGCCAACGATGGCGCCACGCGCGTGCTGTTGACCTTCCCCGACAGCACATCGATCCGCCTTGTTGGGCGCACCAATCTGCAATATTTCAATGCCAGCAGCACGTTGGTCAAAGGCATCACCTTGCCCGCGTATAGTGCCGGCAGCGCCTTTGCGGACATGATGCCGACCAACGGGTGGGCGCACCTCGCCTGGCAAATTCGCAATGGCGGAACCAACGTGGACTTCCTGCTTAACGGTCTGGTCTATGATAGCTTTACCGGCGCGTCGGCTCTCTTCCAAATGACCGCCGGAGCCATGACCGTGGGCAAACCGACTGGCTCCACTACCCCTGGTTTCAATGGCTGGATTGATGAATTCATCGTGCTGGCGCACATCCTTGATCCAGAGTCGGCGTGCAATCACGCTGGTGGCACGCTCGTCGGCCTACCGACTAGTTACACCGGTTATCTCACAAATTTTACGGTCAAATTTCCCGCCTCGACGCATGCTGCGATCACCTTTCAGCTCATGAACAGCGGCCAGACGAACAGTGTTTGTCCGACATACGCCAACTATTACAGTTACACGAATGACTATGGTGCACATCTGGGCAACATTCCCAGCGGTGCTATTTCAGTTCGGCAAGCAATTCATTTTCCGGAAGGTCCGCTCTTTTGGAATGCGCCGCGGCCCGAATCCCGCCAAAATCAATTTTGCCTGACCTGTCACACTTCGGATGGGTTGGAAGGGTTGGGTCTTTCTGCGCTCACTAACAACATCAACAAGAACGCCGATATTGATGACCGGCGGCAGCCCTTTGAGCCGCGCGCTCGCGTCTTCGGCCACATTCCGACCAATTTTGTGGATAGCACCGGCTTGCCGACCAGCCCCCTAAACTTAACTCCCAATAGTGGTGGCTGGACAAACATTGATGATTGGCTGCTGCCAAAGTTCACCAACAACGTTGCTGTGACATCATTCACCTTGGTGGATGCGGATCATAACGTGGATTTGACGAATTTGACGGAGCAATGCACGGTGCACCCCTTGAGCTATCCCACGTCCAACTTTGCCATCCGCGTCAATGTAAATTCGGAACAAGGCAGTGTAGCCATGAGCTTCGACGGCCAACCTTGGGTAACGAACTCCACCATTCCCTATTATGTGAACGTGGGCAACCTTTCAGGCACCACCCACACCAACGTAGCAATTCCGACCCAAGGGACGACGACGAATAAGATCGTTTTTTATACCAATTAATCAGACCCGAGTATCCCCCGTTTCGGTGCTGTCTGCATCGGAACGGGGTTTCTGCTTGGCAGTAAAGAATCACTACATGCGTGCCGTGTCCTAATTATTTCAGTTTTAGCAAAGACGGTGACGGTGGCATTTCAGCCCCAGAGTCACACCGGATTATTTTTTGGAGAAACGGTTCTCACTTAATGCCAAGCCCCAAGGCTGCCAAGTAAAAACCTTTGTGCCTTGGCGTCTTGGTGGTTAAATTTCTCCTTCATGTTTTCATCCGAGATTAAATCTGTCCATTTCACTGGCATTGGCGGCACGGCGATGGCTTCCGCCGCCGCTGCGATGCTGGACAAGGGCTTTGCTGTCACCGGTTCCGACCAAAATGTCTATGAGCCGATGGCGTCGTTCCTCGCCGCCAAAAAAATTTCCGTGATGAACGGCTACGCGGAGCAGAACCTCAAACACAAGCCCGACCTCGTCGTCATCGGCAACGCCATTTCCCGCGGCAATCCCGAAGCCGAATACGTGCTCGACCACAAACTGCGCTACTGCTCGCTGCCGGCGTTGCTCGCGGAATTTTTCATCCGTGGCAAACGTTCGCTCGTGGTTGCCGGCACGCATGGCAAAACCACCACGACGTCGCTGCTGGCGTGGGTGTTCGAGCACAACGAGCTGAATCCGAGCTATCTCATCGGCGGCATCCCGAACAATTTTCCGCAGGGCGCGCGGTTCACGGACAGCGAGTGGTTCATCATCGAGGGCGACGAATACGACACCGCGTTCTTCGACAAGCGCAGCAAGTTCATCCACTACCAACCGGAGATTGCCATCATCAACAACCTGGAATTCGATCACGCCGACATCTTTGAAAACCTTGACGCGGTGAAGAAAACGTTCAGCCATTTCATCCGCCTCGTGCCGCGCAACGGCCTGTTGCTGGCGAACGGCGATGACGAAAACATCGCCTCCCTGCTGGCGGACTGGAAAATTTCCCCGCTGAAACGCTTCGGCCTCGGCGAACACAATTCCATTCGCGCCACGAATCTGCGCCTCGGTTCGACGGCCAGCGAATTTGAAATTCCCAGCGCGAAATTTCACACGAATCTAGTCGGTGAACTCAACGTCCGCAACGCGCTCGCCGTCGTCGCGGCGGCGAAACATTGCGGCCTCTCGAACAAACAAATTCAGTCGGCGTTCGATACGTTCAAGGGCATCAAGCGCCGGTTGGAAGTCAAAGGCATCGCCGGCGGCGTGACGATCATTGACGATTTCGGCCATCATCCGACGGCCATCCGCGAGACACTCAAAGCGCTGCGTCTGCGTTACGCGAAGGAAAAAATCTGGGCCGTCTTCGAACCGCGTTCAAACACCACGCGGCGGAATGTGTTTCAGGAAGAATTAGCTTTGTCTTTTGCCGATGCCAATGCCGTGGTCGTTTCCGAAGTCGCGCGCTTGGAGCAGATTTCCGCCGACGAGCGTTTGAACCCGGAGAAATTGATGGCGGACATCAAAGCTTCCGGCAAAGAAGCCGCGTATCTGCCGGACGCCAATGCCATTGTTGCGCACCTCGCGCAGCACGCGCTTGGTGGCGATGTGGTGGTTGTTTTCAGCAATGGCGGCTTTGACGGCATTCACGCCAAGCTGCTCGCGCGGCTCGGCAAAAAGTGATTCAAATTTCTGGCACGCGGTATGCGAACAAGAGTTCGTGGCTCGATCACTTAAAAGACTTCAGCAGACTTGGACGGCGGAAAACGCCGTCGCGTTGACTTTACGGATGGCGACGAACTCATTGGCCGGACTGCGTTTTCCTTCAGGCGCCAAAAAAGTTCCCACGGTGCGTCGCCGCCTTCCGGTAACGATTTTTCCCGAGGCCGTCCGCCCGGTGACAATTAGACAGACCTTCCAGAATGTGGGCAGCGCGGTCAGCGAAATTCAACTGACTCAAAGCCCGCCCTTTTGAAGAAATTTTCCAGTTCCGACCGCCCTCGCTTGTCCGCCTCGTCCAAAATTCCCGCGTGCCGTGCGGCGCGGGCGATATCGTCCACGGCCTGTTGCCGCGCCGACTGCTCCAAATCCTTGTCAAACGCGCGGAGCAAACCCGTCGTGTGGTCAATCACCTGACTCGCCTTGTCATCAAGATAGGCGTCGGTGATTTGCGGCGTCGGCAGGCGCAGGGAAATTTTCTTGCCGCTGATGGACACGTCTTCCGGCGAGAGGCGTTTCAGGTCAATGCCCGCTTTCACCACACCTTGCGCGAGGAGTAGCACGCGGTTTTCGCCATACCATTTCACGTCTTCGAGCACGACGACCTTGTTCAGGACGTATTTGACTGTGACCAGTTCGGAGAGCGATTGCACCTCGTGAACGACGCTGGTGGTGTTCCAGAAAAACCGGTTCGCACCGTGATTCAACCAGCGCGCGGCGGTGAAGGTGAGATAAACCGCCAGCGCCAGCACAACCAGCGCCGTGAGCGTCCAGGTGAAATTGCGAAGTTGCCGCATGGCGGGAATGTAGCCCAAACCGTTGCGTTGCCAAACGCGAATGTAGAAATTAAGATGCCGCCATGACTTTGCCCGGATTTCCCGTGTCCCGTCCGCGCCGGTTGCGCAATTCGCCCGCGCTGCGCTGCCTCATCGCAGAAACACAACTCAATGTCTCGCAACTGGTCCTGCCGCTCTTCGCGCGCAGCGGCAAGAAGCTCCGCCGCCCCGTCGCCGCCATGCCCGGCGTGTTCCAACTTTCGCCCGATGAAATTCTGCGCGAGGCCGCGAAGGCGCACGCGCTCGGCGTTCCCGCCATTTTGCTGTTCGGCATTCCCGATAAAAAAGATGAAAAGGCTTCCGGCGCTTACGCCAAAAATGGAATTGTCCAGCAAACCGTGCGGCTGCTGAAAAAAGAATTGCCGTCGCTGCTTGTCATCACGGACGTCTGTCTCTGCGAATACATGAGCCACGGACATTGCGGCATCGTGCATGGCGGAAAAATTTTGAACGACCCTTCGCTCAAGCTGCTCGCGCGCACCGCCGCCAGTCACGCCGAGGCCGGCGCGGACGTCGTCGCGCCGAGCGACATGATGGATGGCCGCATCCGTGCGTTGCGCGCCGAGCTGGACAACGAAGGATTTTTTGACACGCCGATCATGAGCTACGCGGCGAAATTTGCGTCCGCGTTTTACGGCCCGTTCCGCGACGTGGCGGAATCTGCACCGAGCTTCGGCGACCGCCGGAGTTACCAGATGGACGCAGCAAATTCTAACGAAGCCATCCGCGAAGTCGCGCTGGACATTCAAGAAGGCGCGGACATGGTGATGGTCAAACCCGCGCTCGCGTATCTGGATATTATCCGCCGCGTGAAACAGGAATTTGGTTTGCCCACCGCCGCCTACGCCGTGAGCGGCGAGCACGCGATGATCAAGGCCGCCGCCGCGAACGGCTGGATTGACGAGCGCGCAGTGACGCTGGAAAGTTTGCTGGCCATGCGCCGCGCCGGCGCGGATATTCTCATTACTTACGCCGCAATGGACGTGGCGAAGTGGTTGAAATAAGGAGTGCCGATGAAATTGAAGTTTGCCCTGATCTTTCCGCTGTTTTTGACCGCCTTGTTATTGGCGGCGATGCCCGTGAACGCGCAGACGAATAATGTCGGAGCCATCACCAATGACGCGGTGGCGAACGGCTATTTGCAAATTCAACAGCAATTACATGTCACGCAACTGGCCATCGAGGCGAACCGCCAACTGGCCGCCGAGGAGTCGCAGAAAAATGCCGATGCGCTGGCCGCGCGGTTGCAATCGCTGGAAAAAACCGTGGAGCTCCAACGCGCCAGCGATACGGACGCGGCGCGCAAGACGCAACAACTCACGCTGCTGGTCGCCGGCGGTTTTGGTATTGCCGGGCTGGGGATTTTGCTGCTGATGGTTTATTTCCAGTGGCGCGCGTTTTCGCAGATTGCGCAGATTTCGGCGCAGCAACATCTCGCCATCGCCCATGCCAGCGAGGTGCATCAGCTCGCCGCGCCGGGGCGCGCGACGGTGGAAGTTTCCAACGCGCGACTGCTGGACGTGGTCAGCCAGTTGGAGAAAAAAATCGCCGATTTGGAAAGCGGCAGCCGTCTGCTCGCCGCCACCCCGGGCGAGAAAACCGCCGACCTACTGGCGGATGGACAAAGGTTTCTCGACGATGACCAGCCGCAGAAAGCGCTGGAGGTATTGAACCATTTCCTCGCCGCGCAGCCAGACCATACCGAGGCGCTGGCGTATAAGGCGACGGCTTTGGAACTGCTGGGGCGGCTCAACGAGGCGCTGGCCTGCTGCGACCAGGCCCTCGCGAAAACCCCCGCGTTCAAGCCGGCGCTGCTGCAAAAGGGCGGCTTGCTGAACAAACTGAACCGGCACGCCGAGGCGATTGACTGCTTTGAAAAGGCGCTGCTCGCGCAGGAGAAAAAGGCGAAAGGTTGATTTGGTGGGAATGGTTTGCCGCACAGCGGCAATTGAGAATAGCCCGCAGTTTTAACTACGGGTATCGGCAGCAGCAGAAATCAAAGTCCCGGAGGGACGGCAGAATTTTTGCCGGTTCAGCCGCCCCGTTGGGGCGGAGAACATTTTGACGACCACACCCGCAGTTAAAACTGCGGGCTATTTTCAGATGCGCCTACGGCGCAGGTGGCCGGAGACAAGCACCGCTTTCCGGCTCGACAACCGGAATGGCCAGAGTTACGGTCGGAAAATGAAAAAAGCAGATAAAAACTTAACGGTAGCCATGATGTTTTGCGTCGTCATGGGGCTGATGATTCTCACAGCTTGCTTACGCAATTATTTCAAGCAGTTGCACGAACATCTGGATTGGAATACGCCAGTTCCCGCTGTTGTTTATGAATCGTTGTTGGCGTGTTGGCGTGTTTTAAATTTTCTGGTTTTGCCGTTCGCTGGCATTTCATTTATTTTTATTGCATATTTGATTTGGGATTATCGGCGCAAACTCGGCTCAATAAAAGAGCATGATGAACCAAACGCCTAATAGCCTAATGGGCAGCAAAAACGAGCCGACAGTTAAATCGCCTCAATTAAAATTCACGATGCGGCTGGCGGTGCGCTCGGTCTCGATTTTTTCGCGAAGCATTTCAATCTTCAGTTTCAGCAGCTCGCGGTTTTCCTTGGACTGGTCGGCAAGGTCGCGTTCCAATTCGCCGATGCGCTGCTCGTAGGCGCGGAGGCGTTCGAGCATCGGCGTCTGCACGGCTTCGAGCCGGCGGGCGAGTTCGGCGAGTTCGGCGGCGGCGGCCTGCTGGCCGGCGAGGAGTTCGCGGCGCTGCGCGGCGAGTTCCCGCACGACGGCGTCCTTGAGCGCGTCCACGAGGTGCGGCGCGAGCTGGGTCTGGACGGAATTCAAAAGCGTGTTGACGGCGGGCGGCGGCAGCGGCTGGGTTTTGCCGTTGAGAATCTTGGCGATGATTTGATTCGCCTGCTCAGTGCCGTCGCGCTTGCAAGTGGGACAATTCACCGGCACGGGCATAGCGCCCTGCACGGGCTGGACTTCAAAGGCGTATTTCTGCCCGCAAACACAGAAGATTTTGACGGGAATCATGCCGGGAAAAATTTTACCAGAGGAAGGATTTCTGTTCGCCGAGCAGTTGGTCGCCGTTCCAGAGCGTGGCGCGCCAGGCGGTGATGGCGCCGAATTTCTGGTAGTCGTCGCCGGATAAGGTGAGTCCAGTCCATTGGCGGAAGTAGCCGGGCGCGACTTCGGTTTCGAGCGTTTTGGTTTTTGGCAGATTCGCCTCGCTCAAGCCGCGGAGTTCGACGCGGAGTTTTAATTTTTCGCCGCTGGAATTTTTCGCCGACCATTCCACGTCGTAACGGATGCCGGAAACTTCATTGGTGTGCTGGTGGAGTTGAATCTGATAAGCGTCGCGGTCAAACAGACTTGGCGAGAGTGCGACGCGGCCTTTTTGGTCGAGCAACAGCGGGAGAACTTTCACGACTTTTCCGGTGACACCATCCGCCGCGTGGGCGGTGACGAGGAGGCCGAGCGTGAGCAGTAAAATCAAAAACGCGCGCATGGGGCAACGATAGCGGGCGGCGAGGGGAATTCAAATCATTTTGGGTGGAAGCCGACGATCTGCACGTTTGGGCCGTTGCGGAAAACGATGGCGATAAATTCGCGGGTGCTGGTGCCGCAGCGCGCGGTGGCGTGGACTTCATAGGTGCTGCCAGCCACGCCGCAGTAGTTTTTGAGCTGGCGCAGGGCTTGTTGGTTCGGCACGGCGGCGTTGAGCTGGTCAATCGAAGTGAGGACGCCGGAGCCGTTCGGGCCGCCTTCGCTGTCGCGGTAGGAGAGGATGGCGGCGGCGGAATTTTCATCCATGCCCGGGACGCAGGACAGCACGTTGGCGTTGGCGGTGTTGATGTTGATTTTGCCGGACGAGAACGGCGTGAACACATCTCGCAGGCCGAACGGATAATTTTCGGCCTGCCCCGGCGCGTGGCCAAAGCCGAGTTGGTGGTGTTGGAACGGCGAATCAGAATTTGTCGCCGTGCCGCCTTTGAACATCAGCGGCGTGATGCCTTTGATGAGCTGCAATTCCTCGATGTCGTCAATCGGCGCGTTCTTGGCGTAATATGGCGGGTTCAGCCCCTGATAATAATCGCTCTCTGCACCGGCGGGCCGTGTGCTGTCGTCAGTGTCCACCCAATCCTGAATGGAATCAGAAACTTCGGAGATGGCGCTGGCGTCCACGCCCATCGTAGTCAGCACCTGCGTGATCAACGCCGTGTCGGCGCGATTGACGTTGATTTTGCTTTCTAATTCGGTGATGGCAAGCGAGACCGAGCCGTCGCCCACGGGAAAATCCGCGAGAGAAATACCGGCAATCGGGCTGTTGGTTTCCGGTCCGTCGCCCGGCCCGCCCGCCCAAATCTGTTTCAGCGAGGTTGGGCTGCCCGGCTCCTGGGCGAGAATCCAGCACGCGCGCTCCACACCGGAGCGGCCAATCCACAGCAGTTTTTCGGCATCGTTGGAATTAGCCGTCAATTGCGATTCTACTTTCATGAAAATCGCCAGCGCGCCCGCCAGGATGGATAGCACCATGACTGTGACCAAAACCATGAGCACAGCAAACGCGCGGGGGCGTTGATGGAAGGAAATTTTCATGGCGGCTAATTCAATTTTATTTTTCCGCCGCCGCCGGGGTTGAGGTTGATGCTGGGACTGTTTCCTTGTTTGCCGCCACCGCCGCCAGCGTTGCCGCCACTGCCCAGATGCACTGCCGCGGGCATGGTTTGTGACGGGATGGAAAAGACGCGCGCCACGGAAAAAGTCGGCGCGGAAGAACTGTCCGCCGTCGTGCCAATGTCAAGGTCGACGCGGATTTGCGTGGGAATGGAATTGGTGTCCAGCCATTCATCCGTCCATCCCACCGCGCCGTCGGTGGCGTTGGTGCCCCAGCATTCGACGGTGAATTTGCTGACGTTTTTCGCCAGCACGAGCGGAAATTTTTGTTCGTCCTCGTCCAGATCCATCAGCACCGGATTTTGCCGCAGCACGAGATTTTTGCCGCCGCCTTCACTGGCTTCGAGCCCAAAGGTTAACCGACGCAGATTGAAATCGCGGTCGGTATTCGGGTTGATGAATTTTCCGTTGCGCGGAAAATATTCCGGCACGCGCGCGGCAAAACTCAACGTTGTCAGGTCGCCACCCTCCAGAATGAAGGTGTAATATTGCGGCGAGGCCTGAAACGATTGGATGCCCATCAGCGCATCTTCCAGCGTGTGCAGTGTGACCCGCTGACGTTGCGCCTGCGCGGCTACATTCTGCGCCACCTGCCGCGCGCGGAGCAGCGCCATCCAGGACGAATAAATCGCGCCAATGACCAGCATGAACACCATGATGGCCACCATGATTTCCACTAGCGTAAACGCGCTGCGGGATGAACGGGTGAATCTCATCGGTGAATAAAATTCCCGCCGTCCAGGCTGCCGGGGTCGGATTTCGGCCGATACAAAACCGTGGTCAGATCCGAAATGATTTCACGGTTGCCCACGGCTTGGACGGCGCATTCCACGCTGAACAATTTATTCGAGGCCACCTCGGTGACTTCCGCCGTCCAGTTGTAATTGCGGTAGGCGTCACCGAGCATTTCCGACAGGTTGCCGCTGTAAGTGCCCTCGACAAGTTTGTTGGTGGAGGCGTATTGGGCCAGCACCGCGCTGGCGTCCACCTGCGGCCGCTGCAAGCGCCGCGCGTTGCCCAGCGTTTGTGAAACCAGACCGAGAATGGCAAAGACCGCCAAGAAAAAAATCGCGGCGGCAATCATCACTTCAATCAATGAAAATGCCCGTCCGCACTGCGCTTCGGCGCGACGAACCGGTTGGTGGCGGATGGAAAAATTCAATTTCATTTGTCTACGTCGGAGACAATCGGTGTGCCGCTGGAATAATCGAGCGTGATTTTTTCCGACTCGCCTCGGCCGACCAGCACCAGCACGGTTTCGTCGCAGGTTCCGTCCGGATAAAAAAATACGCGGCAGGATTCCGATTCCGCGTAGTCTTGCCGGAAAATATCTACCATCGCAAACGTGATGCCATCAGGCAGTTCACCGCCAGTTGCGCCGGACGCCGAGAACCGTCCGGCTTGCGGCGAAATTTCCAGCGCCGTTTTTTGTTTGCTGATGATGGCCTGTTTCCGCGCCGCGAAACACGCGTCCTGCACATCGCCCAAGGCTTTGCGCATGCCTTCCTTTTGCAGTGCCTTCATCATGGCCGGCACGCCCATCGCCGCGACCAGCCCAATAATTGCCACGACCACCATCAGCTCGATGAGTGTGAAAGCGCGTCGCGGGTGACGAGGAAAAGGAAATTTCATCGCTCAATGGATGGACGAAATCAACCGGAACAGCGGCAAGAAAATGCTCAACAGGAGAAAACCTACCATGATTGACATGACGATAATCAGCACCGGACCAATCAAATCGCTCATCACGCGCAAGGCGATTTTCAATTCGCCTTCGTAAGTGTCGGCCAGATTGTTCAATGCGCCCGGCACGTCGCCGGTTTCCTCGCCGATGCGCACGAGATCCACCATGAGTTGGGGGAACAATTTGCTTTGCGCCAGCGGCTGCGCCAACGTCTTGCCGTCCGTCACCGCCTCGCGCGTCTTGGCGATGGCTTCTTTGATGAGCGAGTTGGCCATGACCTGCTCGGTGATTTTCAACGCCGTCAAGACCGGCACGCCGTTTTGCAGCAAGGTGCCGAGGGTTCGCGCAAATTGCCCAAATAAATTGATCTGCACCACCTTGCCGAAAACCGGCGCTTTCATGCGCCATTCGTCCAACTTGCGCCCGCCAGCCGCGCTCGATTGGAAACGCTTGAACACGACGACCAGCGCGATGGCCACCAGCACCATCAGCCACCACCAATCGGTGAAGAGATGGCTCGTGCCAATCAGGATTTTCGTCGGCAATGGCAGCGCGATGCTGAAGCCGTTAAAAATCTCGATGAACTTCGGCATCATGAACGTCATGAAAAATCCCACCAGCAGCAGCCCCACGCAGATGACCATCACCGGATAAATCATCGCGGATTTGAACGTCGCCTGCACCTCCGCGAACTGCTGGAAATGCGTCGCCATCCGCCGTAACACCTCCACTAGCGAACCGCTCTGCTCACCCGCGCGCACCATGTTCACATACAGATCGGAAAAAATTCGCGGCTGGCGCGCCATCGCGTCGGACATGCTCCGGCCCTCGGTCACTTCCTGCCGCAACTCGCGGCTGACCTCGGCGGGAATTCCCTTGGTTTCCAGATGCGTCATGCTGTTCAGCGCCACCGTGAGCGGCATGCCGGATTTCAACAAGTTCGCCAGTTGCGTTGTGAACGTCGCCAGCTCCTGCAACTTCGGCTTGCGTTGCTGCGCCATCTGCGCCCGCATGGATTCCGGCAGGAACGCGGAAAAACTGATTCCTTTCGCCGCGCCCTTGCTGGTCGCCACTGCGCCGACCTTAGCATCCGTCACCGCGATGGGGAAGAGACCGGAGCGCTGAATCTGCTGGAGCGCCGCCGAACGGTCAGCGACTTCGAGCACGCCCTCGACGAGTTCGCCGGAACGTTTGCGGGCTTTGTAAGAAAACTGCGGCATACAGACCTTTATTCAAAACCAGCGCGGAATGAAAGTTGCAAAATTCCTTTTCTCGAACCTGCTTGACGGTGAACGCCGTTAAGGGCTGAATGGCAAAGGATGAATCTAAAACGCCGAGTCTGGATGTTGCTGCCATTTTTATTGGCGATGCAGGCTAGCGCCCGTTTGTATGTTGTCACCACGACGAATGACAGCGTGGGAACATCCTGTCTGCGCGGAGCCATCAATTCAGCCAATGCACATGGCGGTAATGATGTGATTCTTCTTAAGGGTGAAATGCCCCGTTCACGCTTCGCAAAAATTCCCGTGACCGCCTATTTTTGTGGGGGATTGGAAATTAAAACAGGACAAGTGACAATTATTTCTGAAGCCAGAGCAATCATTGATGCTTCAAATTCAGGCGACCGGGTTTTTCATGTTTTTCCCAATGCGAGATTAACTCTTCAAAATTTAATTGTTACTGGCGGTAAGGCCGGACAAAACCTGTCGTTTGTGAAAGGATTCAAAGGCCAAGGCGGCGGCGGAATCCTTAACGAAGGCAGTTTGGTCATGGATCATTGTGTTGTTGCCGAAAATGCTGCCGGCGACGGTTCAATTTTTGGTTATACGGGAACCGGTGGTGACGGTGGTGACGGTGGCGGAATTAACAATGCCGGTGTTATGACATTAAATTTTTGCCTCATCACGAATAATTCTGCTGGGCGGGGAAGTCGGGGTGATTTCCCCAGCGAAGGACTCGTGCTTACCACTGCGGATGCTGGAAACGGTGGCGGCGGCGGCAACGGTGGCGGCATTTACAACAGCGGCTCGATGCTGTTGAACGCTTGTGTTTTCAAAAGCAACCAGTGTGGTAATGGCGGCAATGGTGGCGATTCATATTTTTCAAATTCTGGTAATGGCGGCGCTGGCGGTAACGGTGGAGGTATTTGTAACGAGGGAAACTTTGAAGCTAAACATTGTCAGGTAATGGAAAATGTTAGCGGCAAAGGTGGCAGCGGCGGCAGCGCCGCAATTTCACGGCTTGGAATCAGCGGCAGCGGCGGTAACGGCGGTGTGGGCGGCGGGATCGCGAATGTCGCTGATGCGGTAGATGCGAAATTATTTAATTGTCTGGTGGCGCTCAACGCTGTTGGCGGGGGCGGTTGCGGTGGCATCATAGTTCCAATACCACTGATACAAACTTCCCTGCCAACCGAACCAATCCAGCCAAAATTTTCTAGAACTGAAAATCCGCTGCCGCCTTGCGGTGTGATGCCCAGTATGCCCTCTGGCTCGGATGGCTTCGCAAATGATTTGTTCGGCAGTTTTTACAGCCGTGGTTTTAATCTGATTGCCGAAGACGATTTCAGTTCCGGTTTCATCAATGGAAACAAACACGATATTGTCGGCACAGCTGCCTCGCCCGCCAACCCGACATGGTTCAAATTGATCCGGTAATTAACATTCAATACTTGACGCACAGGCGGTTTTCGGTTGCATTGTTGCCTATATGAAAATTAAATTTTTCGCCGTCCTCGCCGGAGCCGCCCTTGTCGCCACCGGCTGCGTCAAAACCGTCAGCGAAACCCATGCGCTGCGCACCACTTGGAGCAAAGATATCGTCGCCGGTCGCTACACGCGCACCGTCGAGCAGGTTTATCAGGCTTCCGTCGCCGTCATTCAGCAGAACGGCGTGATGGTCAAGGAATACATTCCGCATGACAGCACCAACGCCATGCGCGCGCTCGAAGGCAAGGTCAACCAACGCAATGTTTACATCAATGTGGAATCGGTTGATCCCCGCACCACGCAGGTTAGCGTGCAATCTCTCGGCAGTTGGGGCAATGCGGATCTCGACCTCTCGCACGAACTGGAAAAAGAAATCGCCCTACAGTTGGCGCGGTGAGCCGTATTTCAAACCGATATTTTGTTCATAAACGCCGAGCTTCACGCCCGGCGTTTCTTTTTGCCCTTTCAATTCCCGATTAATCCGCGCCAGCCGTCGTTGGGTGATTTCGGCGGCCGGAGAACTGGGGAAATCATCCACGATTTTTTGCAGCGTCGCCGTAACGGTCGCTACGTCTGCGCCCAATTCGATTTGAAAATTTGCGAGCAGGTTCAGCCAGCCGGCGATTTGCTTGGCCGAATGGCGTTTCTCGGCGATGAGCCGCTCCAGCTCCAGCGTCGCCAAATCCAACCGCTTAAAATCCCGCGCGTAAATCGTCGCTAGTTTTTCGCGCACTTCCGAGTCATGCGGATGCTGCTGCAGATGCTTCAAGTGCGCTGCCGCCAGCTTGCCGGGGGCGATTTCCTGTGGCCGTAAAAATTCCGTCGAGTCGAGCAGTCCGATGTTTTTTACACCTTCCGGCACGGACATCGCCTGTCGGTCATGCTGGGCGAGAATGATTTTTTCCGCCCCGCCGAGGTGCGCCAGCCGCTGCTCGGCGCGCAGCGCAAATTCCGTTTCCGGAAACCGCGCGATGATTTGCCGCAACGCCGCCCGCGCGGAATCCGCGTCCGCCGCCTTTTTCAAATGCCAGTCCGCCAGTTGCGTCAGCGCCGCGACCACCTGCCGGGCGGGCGCTTTCGGCGAATTACAAAAATTATTCAGCGTGATTTCCGCACCGGGCAAATCGTTTATATCCTCGGCCTGAATGTTTGCCAGCAGCAGCACGCCCTCGAAGTCCGCGGAGAATTTTGCGAGCTGCTCGCGGATGGCGACGATGGCTTCAAGCGGGCGGTTGGTTTTACGCCTTGCCAGAGCGAGGGAATAGAGTGGCTTCGGTTCCGGCGGTTCGCTGCCGCCGTCAAAAATATTCGTCAACGGTTGCGCGATAAATTCAATGATGCTATGCCGCCAGACAAGGTTGATGGCCAGCGCCAGCCCGCCCGTCATTCCAATCGCAAAAATTGCGCCCAGCCCGCCGTCGCCATACATTGGCAAGGTATACTTCCACTCTGCAAAAAAAATTGCCGCCGTCAGCCCCCATTTAAATACAAGTTTTCCCGGCTCCTCGCTTTGTTTGAGTGAACGCCAGAAAAGCCACACAATGAATCCCAGTCCCAACAACGACAGAAAAACATCGCGGATGATTTGCAGAGAGTGACTCATGGTTTTGTGAAAAGCTCGACCCGGAGGCTTATCGGCGCAAGCAAATTCACGCGTAACGATACGGACGGCTTAAAGCAAACGTGTTCGGCAGATGCCGGATTTCCAGAACCACATCGTCGCGCAGCAGCACCTCCACGATGTCGAAGCGGAATTTCACCGGCGGATTTTTCAGCAGCCGCAAATAGTCCAGCGCCGTCTGCGACAACAATCTTTTCTTCCGCGCATCCACGGCGTCGGCCGGCCGCGTCCAGTCTTCCGATGACCGCGTTTTCACCTCGGTGAACACAAGACAATCCTGGTCGCGAAAGATTAGATCAATTTCCCCGTGCTGCGAGCGGAAGTTGCGCGCCAGAAATTTCAAGCCCTGCGCCTTGAGATAAGTTTCCGCCGCGCGCTCGCCCAGTTCGCCGCGCCGCAGATGCACCGGCTTGGCTTTGCCGGCAAACTTTGCTTTGAGCTTTTCCAATAGCTTCATTCAGACACGAATTACACTAATTTTCACTAATTCAAAAAACAAAATTGATTTGCGTTGATTCGTGAAATTCATGTCTAGAAAAGTTTTGGTTCCGGTTGCTTCAAGGGCGCAAAAGTCAAACGATGAATCGGACACGCGCCGTGTTTGACGATGGCCGCCAGATGCTTCGCCGTGCCGTAACCTTTGTGTTCGGCAAAACCGTAGGCGGGAAACTGCGCGTCAAACTTCAGCATCAGCCGGTCGCGCGTAACTTTGGCCAGCACGCTCGCGGCGGCGATGGAATAACTCCGCGCATCGCCCTTCACGATGGCCGTCTGCGGCACGCGCAAGGTTTTCACCGGCCGCCCATCCACGAGCGCGTGCGGCGGCAGTGGATTTAATTTTGCCAACGCGTCGTTCATCGCGCGGTGCGTGGCCTGCAAAATATTGATTTCGTCAATCACGCTGGCGTCCACGAGCGCGATGCCGAATTCGATCTCGGCGCAATGGGTGAGAAATTCAAAATACTTTTCGCGCTGCGTTTCGGTGAGTTGCTTGGAATCGTTCAGGCCAGCGAGTTCGGCGGGTAAACCGGTTTCCGCCCAGCGCGAAGGCAAAATGGCGGCGGCGGCGACGACCGGCCCGGCGAGCGGCCCGCGCCCGGCCTCGTCCACGCCCGCGATGCGCGTGACGCCCGCGGCCCAAAGTGGCTGCTCGAATTCAAATGAGTTGGAGATCGGCGCGGACATTTTGAGGATCTAGCGTTCTATCCGGTCGTAAGCAAAAGATACTGGTCAGTTTTCGGTCGCTGGTGGACTTTCTCGAAAGAGTTTTGCCACCAACATCAAAAGTGCGAACGCGGCTATTAGCTTGGCGACGTAGTCTGGTTTATCAAAATCAGCTTGCTGAGAGGATGCTGACAACATTGAGAGGTCGTAATCCCACAGCGCGATAAAGACGATGACATGAATCAGAAGGAAAATTGAAAACGATTTGCTGGATAATTCTGCTATCGCTAGAGCTCCTAGGATACACCAAAGGAGGAGTGCGTTATATGGCGCAATCCACAGCCAAGTCGCACATGGCGGCGTTGAGCCAAATTCAAGCAGCACAAAAATCAGCAGCGTGCTGCTCAACAATCCTATCAATGGCTTAAACCAAGTCGCCCGCCACATTTTGGGGGTAAAAAGAAATGCGACGCCTATCAATAAGAGCGTGGGAGCCGGTCCTAAACGCAAAATAAAGAATTGGCGTAGGCATCCGATAAATGTCGAATTCCAGCCGGGTTGGGCAAACCCTTGGGCGCCTTCTCCATTCCAGTCTGTGGAATCACCCAGCAGCAGTCGGAGGTTGTGGATTTTATTGATAGCAATGCCGTGGAACCCAGCTTTTTTATATTCTGCCACCAACGCGTTCGCCGCCGAGATAGTTTCATCGGATGGCACCACACCTGCCAAATGCCATTTGATTAGGCGGTCGCCCGGCGGGTCAAATTTTTTTTGATAGGCAACCCATGGATAATATATCAATGCTGCTATTATCAATGTGACGAAAATATCCCGCATCAGCCATTGTTTTCTCCGCGCCCAGAACCACGGCATGAGTCCCAAAATGGCAAATAGAGCGCCCCCATGTGAAAGTAGGCTGAAGGCTCCAGCACTCCCGATAATCAACAATCTAAATTGTTTGGGGCAGTCTCTGACATATATCGCTGCCCCAACCGTCAGTGCCAAGGCTGCCGACAGCATTTTGGGCCATGTATAAACCGTGTTGATGAAAACCGCCCCAACCAAGGCGACCAATATGATTACCTGCAAAATTTTCCGCTCGCCTATGCCCAACGTCCGCAAAAACCCCCACAAGCCCCAAATCCAGAAAATATTTATGGCCACTCCCAGAACTAGACTGGCGAGCAGACTACCCGTTTTGCCCACGAAAGGATAAGCGAGTAGAAGCATTCCGGTCTGCAAAGGCGGGCGGTCGCTGGAATGCCAGTCTCCAAGCAGATATGATTTCAAACGAACCCTGTCATCAATGAGTCGGTCAACAAATAAGCGCGGAATCTGGTTGTCCATCACCGACCAATAACGGGCGGCGACGAGTTTTTCTCCATTATTTAATGCCCCATGATCCCCCGCCAGTGAGAGGTAGCCGATGCTGATCAAGACGGATACGATAGCGGGGGCCGATATTTTTTGCCACGAAAGCTGATTGCGTTTGAAAGTGAGGATAAAAATCGTCCCAGCCAAAACTCCAATTGACATATATATCCCAAGCAGCGGGCTGGCAAACCAAGCCCAGAAAAGTAACCAGCCAACCGCTGATGTTCCGATGATAACCACTCCTGGTGCAAGGCTCGTCGGAATATTTCTGCCCACCAATTCCAACAATGCAACCCCTGGCGCAAAAATAACTATGCAGGCAGCCACGGCTATAATCGCTGTCAACGGAGCTGCCCAAAGACCCGCTGATAAATATAATGGCGGCAAAAAAATTACGCTTAGAAAGGCGGCGCTAATCACATAAAGCGGCAGTAACCGAAGGGTTTGCCTCTCGTTTTCAGGAAGGGTTGGATGAGTTGTTGCGTTCATTATTGCTAATTCTGAAAACCCACGTGCTGCTGGCTGCGCCGCTCAAAATAACCGTTCTCCTTTTTCGTCATTCCTTTATGAAACTGCCCAGCATAATGCCGAGCCTATCTGTTTTTAAAAAACTTGTCGCTACGAATTTTTAATGCGATCGATACGCGAAAAAATCGATGTTTCATCTGCGTTAATCTGCGGCTAAAGTCGGCTCATGAAAATCGAAGCACTGCATGTTGGCATGGCGGTCCGCCATCCGCAATACGGACTCGGCACGGTGAAAACCATTGCGGAAGCCACGGCGGAAATTTTGTTCAACGACGGCAAGCGCACCGTCGCGCCAGAAGCCGCCGGGTTGGAAATGGCGGAGCCGCAGTTGGCCGCGAGCGGGTTGACCGTGCCGTTGAAACAATTCGTGGATGAGACGGTGGCCGCGGCCATCACCAAGCTGGGCTTGGAGAAACCGGATTCGGTCATCGAGCAGCTCGGCGTGCGCTGGCATGGTGGAAAATTGGTTTTGCATCCAGCGGACGCGACGTTGCAGACGAAGGAAGTGCCGCTGGAAGTCTTTTTTCATAAGGTCGTGATGGTCAGAAATAATTTGCGCGTGCTAGAACAGAAAATTAACGCGCACGAAAAACTCACCGACGGCGAGAAGGTGGAGATGCAGCAATACATCACCAAAAGCTACGGCTCGCTGACGACGTTCAACGTGCTGTTCCGGGAAAAGGAAGACCAGTTTTGAACGGCGGCGCAACTATCGGCGGTGGCGTCCGCCGAATTTTTGCTTCGAGTGTGAGGACTGAATCTGCGGCCGCCCGGACGACGGGTTGAAATCGCGCGCGGGTCGCGGTGATTGCCTCGGTGCGGACTTGAAATTCCGCGCCGGCGGCTGTGGGCGGGAACGCGATTCGGCGCGCGGCTGTCCGCGTTCCGGAAAGCGCGGCGGCGGACGCTGGCGCTCGTCGCGTTCTTTTCTTTCTTCGCGCGCCAGTTTGAAATCCACCTGCTTTTTGAAACTATCAACCTTGGCGATTTGCACCTGCACCTTGTCGCCGAGCGAAATCACGCGGCGGGTGCGCCGACCGGTCAACTGGCCGCGCGCCTCGTTGAACTCGTAAAAGTCGTCCGTCACGCCGGACAGATGCACCAGCCCGCTCATCGCGAGGCCCGGCACGTCCACGAAAAATCCGAAGTTGCGCACGTCAATCACCAGCGCCGGATAGACCGGCGGATTCGGCGATTCCAATTGCGCCTTCAGGTAGGCATACATCTTCACGTCCTTGCTGTCGCGCTCGGCGTCGGCGGAATTGCGTTCAGTGTCAGAAATGTGTTCCGCCGCTTCCTTCAACGAAGCCGTCGTGCCGGAATTTTTTTCAAACAGCGCGCGGTGCACGACCAAGTCGGCGTAGCGGCGGATGGGCGAGGTGAAGTGCGTGTATTTCGCCTTGGCCAGACCGTAATGGCCGAGCGGCTTCACGTCGTAACGCGCGCGCATCATCGATCGGAGAAAACCGATCTTCAGCGCCGCGCCGATGGCAATAGTGTCGAGCTGCGCCAATAATTTCGCGACGTCCGCGCGCTTGGTCAGATTTCCGACTGGCACATGATGGCTCAAAACTTCCTCGCGATATTCGTTCAACCGCCGTTCGTCCGGATCCTCGTGCACGCGGTAAATCGCCGGCTGGTTCCGACGCATCAACTCCGTCGCCACCGCCTCGTTGGCGAGCAGCATGTATTCCTCGATCAACTGGTGCGAAATGTCGTTCTCGATTTTTTCCAGCCGCACCACGCGGCCTTGTTCGTCGAGACGAATTTTCGTTTCCGGAAAATCCAGCGCGAGCGAACCCGCCTTGAACCGCAGCCGCCGGATTTTTTGCGCCATTTCATGCGCGTCGTGCAGCATTCGTTCGATGGCCGTGCCCGGCGCTTGCTGCAAAATCGCAAACACTTCCTTATAGGTGAACCGCCGTTGCGAATGGATGACCGCCGGATAAAATTTTGCGTCCAGCACGCGGCCCTCGTTCGACAGAAGAAACTCCACGCACTTCGTCAGGCGATCCACGTTCGGCTTGAGTGAACACAGTTCGTTGCTCAATGCCTCCGGCAGCATCGGAATGACGCGGTCCACGAGATAAGTCGAGTTGCCGCGCTTGCGTGCCTCGGCATCGAGCGCGCTGCCGGGCTTCACGTAATGCGACACGTCCGCGATGTGAACCCAGAGCTTCCATTGGTCTTGCGAAACGCGCTTCAGGCAGATCGCGTCGTCAAAATCCTTCGCGTCGTCCGGGTCAATCGTCACGACCGGATGCGCGCGGCAATCCTCGCGCCCGGCGATTTCGTGCGGCAGCACGGTCGAGCCGACGGCGCGCGCCTCGGCGAGAACGTTTTTCTCGAAGTGCAGCGGCAGATTGTATTGGCGCAGCACGGACAGCATGTCCACGCCTTCTTCGTCCGGCGCGCCGAGCACCTCGATGATTTCGCCCTCGGGATTCGTGTGCGGCGAATTCCATTCCAGCAACTCAACTACGACCTTGTCGCCGACCTGCGCAGGGCGGCCGACATCGCGCGGTTCCGGCACATAAATGTCGTGCGGCAGGCGCGGATCGTCGGGAATGACGTATAAAATTTTCCGTCCGCGCTGCAACGTGCCGACAATTTGCGTGCGCTTGCGTTCGAGGATGCGTATGACCGTGCCGGTTTCCTGAGCTTCGCTCTTGGCCTGCGGCCTGCGGCCGCGCGCGGTGCGGCGCACGAGCACGCGGTCACCATTTAGCGCTGTGCCGGTGGCTTCCTGCGGAATCATCATTTCCTTCAGCGCGGAATCGTCCGGCTGCAAGAAGCCCTTGCCCTGACGGTTGATTTGGATGCGGCCGGGAATCAAATCCGCCTCGCGCGAGGCGATGTAACGGTTGCCTTTCGTGCGCGTGATTTGGCCGGAATTTTCCAGCTCGCGCAGCGTGTGTTGCAATTCCTGCTGGCGGTTTGGCGGCAGGCGAAGCAGACGGAGAAGTTCCGGCACGTTGGCTGGGACGTAGCCCGCGTGGCCCAGAGCTTTCAAGATTGGCTCTTGCATGGACGCATTGTCCTACAAATCCAATGCGGATGCACCAACCAACCTGCATCGCCGACCCGCCAAAAAATCTTGCCGCCCTGTTCAAACTGAATTAGCCTGCACCCTGTCAAAAGCTGCGCGCTTAGCTCAGTGGTAGAGCATTACCTTCACACGGTAGGGGTCGCAGGTTCGAAACCTGCAGCGCGCACCAT
>CAIXFY010000050.1 GCA_903918885.1 uncultured Verrucomicrobia subdivision 3 bacterium | reverse complement strand
TCACTTTCGTCCCTTCACGCTTCAAACTTTCCACCGCTTCAAAAATCGGTTGCGGTTTCAGCAACATTCCCGGCCCGCCGCCAAACGGATGGTCATCCACCGTTTTATGTTTGTCGTGCGTCCAGTCGCGCAACTGATGGATTTTCAACTCCAGCAATCCCGACTTGCGCGCCCGCATGATGATACTTTCATCCAGCGGTCCGGCGAACATCGCCGGAAACAAAGTCAGCACGTCAATTTTCATCCGTGCCTCAAATTCAATTCACCGGTCTTCCACAATCTCCACCGAACAGCGCAGACCTTTTTTCGCGCTGCCCGCGAGCAGCAAAGACTGAATCGCGTTAATCGTCACGCCCTGCCGTCCAATGATCTTGCCAACATCGGCTGAATCCATCCGCAACTCGTAAACGGTTGCGCCCGCGCGTTCCACCGGCGTGACCGTCACCGCGCCGGGGTTTTGCACGAGTCCTTTGACGACGTATTCGAGGAACTCCTGCATGACGCCAAAAAATTAAGCCGCCACCGGAGCCGCCTTGACCGCCTTCTTGATGAAGCTGGCCACGGTATCGCTCGGCTGCGCGCCTTTGCTGATCCAGTATTGGGCGCGATCGAGCTTGATGGTGAAATTTTCACCCGGCTTGAGCGGCTGGTAAGTGCCGATTTCCTCGATGCACTTGCCATCGCGCGGACTGCGGCCATCAGCGACAACGATACGGAACACCGGCGTGTTTTTCGTGCCGATGCGCTTCATGCGAATTTTTACAGACATAAATTTATTAAAAGGACGCGGAGACTATCAGTTGGAACGGCTTTTGCAAGTCCGATTTTGAAAAGAAAATGGTGTTTCAGCCTAACGTAGAAAGCTGAACCACGCCCTATGTTGGTGAAATGTCATAGTCCTGCTTCTCGGCGTTGTAGGTAAACGAAGCAGAATAGACGTAATCATGCGCCGCTAAATCGAAAAGAGCGCGAACCACGGAAATGGGAACACGCCAAATGCAGTCGTTGCGGTCGAAATCAGATACAACAAACATGCTGTCCCAATTGCGAGATTTGTCTTGGGTCACGAAGCTCATGTAAGCATGGATGAACTGATTTGAAAGATAGAATGGTTTCTTGGTCTGCTTCCGCTCTTTCGTAAAGTCGTATAGCTCGTCTAAATCTCCGCGATTGAGAAGTGTTACTTTCTTCCCTCGGCTTGGTGTCGAGTAAACCTCCATTTGGAAATCGCGAACTTTGTGCGAAACCTTCGTAAGCTCAATAAGGCGTCGAACGATGAAAAAACCAATCATAATGTCGCGCTCGACGATGCAATGGCGACGCTCTGTCCAGCGACTTGGCTTGGCGACTGGGCGCAGCAGTGTGGAAATGCGCTTCAGTTCTTCCTTCCAATAGCACGATTCAATCATGGGTGACTTAACTATTAAACACGAACAAAACCAAACAGTTCGCGTTTGTTTTAACAATTCCACCTTACTTAACAGTGAATTTTTTGCACGTCAAAACTTGCAACTTTCAACCTTCAACCTGAAACTAAATCCATGAGCCGGCCTTACGAAGAAATCCTCGACGGCGCGACGCTGCCGCGTTCCGCGCCCGGCGACCGCCACGAACAAATCTGTCGCCGCTTGCATCGCGAACTCGCCATCAGCGTCAACGGCCTCACCAGCACGCAACTCCTCGCGCCGCGCACGCAGATTCAGGTCGCCCGCACCTCGACGCTTTGCCCCGACCTCGCGCTCGTGACCGCCGCCAGCGGCAAACTCTTTCTCGCCATCGAAATCGTCAGCCGCGACGATCATCACGCCGACACGGTGGTGAAAAAGGAATTCTACGAGAAAATCCGCGTGCCGCGCCTGTGGCTGGTGGATCCGCGCTACGACAATGTGGAAATCTATCACAGCTTCGAGTTCGGCCTCAAGCTGCACGGCATTCTCGCCGGCGGTGAAATCTTGCAGGAGAAGCTGGTGCCGCAGTTCAAAATCACCATGAAAGACTTGTTCGCCGTGTGATGGCATTTAAACGAATTGAACAAATCCATTCGTCCGACTGTCTGATTGTTGTAGCTACAAAACCAACCAACAAGACAACAACCATGAAACAATTAAAATTCACCCTCGCTCTGCTCGCTGGCCTCGCGCTCGTCGGCTTCAACACCAATACCTTCGCGGAAGACGCGGCGGCCAAGGAAACCACCATCACCGGCAACATGGTCTGCGGCAAATGCACGCTCCATGAAACCGAAAAATGCCAGAATGTCGTGCAAGTCACCGAAAACGGCGCGACGGTCAACTACTACCTGAAACAGAACGCCGTGAGCAAGGCCGAGCACAAAGCCGTCTGTCACGGCGACACCGAAAAAGTCACCGTCACCGGCACGGTCGCGGAAAAGGACGGCAAGAAGACTTTGACGCCGACCAAGATTGATGCGGTTAAATCTTAAAACGGATTTTCCCAACAACCGGCGCCGTCGGATTTTTTCCGGCGGCGTTTTTATTTGGCGTGAAGGCGATTGAACGCCACGCAGTCGGCGTATTTCACGCCGCTGCCGCCGAAAATGTCCAGCGCGGAACCGATGGTCAGGTCAACGTTCCCCTGCCCTAGTTTGGTGACTTCTTCCAAATCGGCGAGCGAACTCGCCCCGCCGGCATAGGTTGTCGGAATCGGCGTAAACTGGCCTAGCATAGAAGCCAACTCCCGGTCAATGCCGCGACACAAACCTTCTACATCCACGGCGTGAATTAAAAATTCGTCGCAGTAGGCGGAAAATTTTTGCAGCGTCGCGGCGTTTACTTCCAAGTCGGTGAACTTCTGCCAGCGGTCGGTAACGACGAAATATTTCCCGTCGCGTTTGCGGCAGCTTAAATCCAAAACAAGTTTTTCCTTGCCGATGGCTTGGACGAGTTCGTCGAGCCGCGCCCAATCCACGCGGCCTTCGCGAAAGACCCAGCTCGTGACGATGACGTGCGACGCACCGGCGTCGAGCCAGCCGCGCGCATTTGCGGCATTCACGCCGCCGCCGAGGTGTAGTCCGCCGGGAAACGCCGCAAGTGCAGCACGGGCTTCAGTTTCGTTGCCGGAACCAAGTTGAATGACGTGTCCACCGCGCAAATTGTCGCGCCGGTAAAGCTCGGCGAACCACGCGGCGGATTGGGCGGAGACAAAATTCGTGCGCGCGCCGGCATCGCTGAGCGTGCCGCCGACGATTTGCTTTACCTTGCCTTCATGCAGGTCAATGCACGGACGAAACATCACGCCAGACTAAAGCGGAAAGCGGAAGGCGGAAAGCGGAAAGTCCGCAGTGGCCGCGACCAACCACCGGCTCGACAAACCGGTGGAATTTTCTAAATTGTCACGAATGTCGTTAAAACCTTTGGTCATCGCCGGACGCGAGTTCCGTTCACGCCTGATTCTCGGCACCGGAAAATTTCCGTCGCCGGAAGCCATGCGCGATGCGCTTGCCGCCAGCGGCACGGAGATGGTCACGGTCGCCCTGCGCCGCGCGGATTTGAGCGGGCAGAAAGATCCGTTCGCCAATATCCTGGAATTCATCGACCCGAAAAAATATCTGCTCCTCCCCAACACCAGCGGTGCGATGAATGCCGAGGAAGCAGTCCGCCTCGCGCGCCTCGCTGTCGCCGCCGGATTGCCGAAGTGGGTGAAGCTCGAAATCCACCCCGACCCGCGCTACCTGCTGCCTGATCCGATTGAGACGTTCAAGGCGGCGGAGATTCTCGTGAAGGAAGGTTTCACCGTTCTGCCTTACATCAACGCCGACCCAGTGTTGGCGAAGCGCTTGCAGGAAGTCGGCTGCGCGACGGTGATGCCGCTGGGTTCGCCCATCGGCTCGAATCGCGGCATCCAGACGCGCGACCAAATCAGAATCATCATTGAACAGGCGACTGTTCCCGTGGTTGTAGATGCAGGCATCGGCGCGCCGAGCCACGCGGCGGAGGCGATGGAACTCGGCGCGGACGCCGTGCTGGTAAACACGGCCATCGCCGTGGCGAATGATCCGAACCGCATGGGTATCGCATTCAAGCACGCGGTGGAAGCAGGACGCGCGGCCTTTGAAATCGGCCTTGGCGCGCAAAGCGAAACGGCCAGTGCGACGAGTCCGCTGACGGGATTTTTGAACTGAATTCTGAGCCGCAGATTTTCACAGGTGAAACATAGATGATTTTCGGCAAAATGTTTTCATTCTCAACTGTGTTCAATCTGTGTTTCATCCGTGGCTAAAATAAAATGAGTGCAAATAAATTATCCGCTTCGCGTGCCAGACAGATTTTGGCCGTCGCGCAAAAGACCCGCGTGCTCGTCGTCGGCGACGTGATGCTCGACCAGTTCATCTGGGGCGGCGTATCGCGCATCTCGCCGGAAGCGCCGGTGCCGGTGGTAGATTTCCAACGCGAGAGTTTCATGCCCGGCGGCGCGGCGAACGTGGCGCGCAATCTGGTTCACCTGAAAACTCCGGCGGAATTGTTCGGCGCCATCGGCCGGGATGAAGCGGCAGCCAAGTTGTTAAAACTTTTGTCCGAGCAAAACATTGGCTGCGGCGGGTTGGTAAAATCTTCCACCCGTCACACAAGTATCAAGACGCGCATCGTGGCGCACCAGCAGCAGGTTGTGCGTGTTGATCGCGAGACGCGTGGCGCGTTGGATGCCAAGACCAATGCGGCATTGCTCGCAGAGATCAAAAAGAAAATTTCCGGTGCGGATGCCGTCATCGTCGGCGATTACGGCAAGGGCGTAGTGACACAGGCGTTGCTCAACGAAATCAAAGCGCTCTGCCACGCGCGCGGCGTGTGGCTGAGTCTCGACCCGAAGCCGGTGCATCATCTGAATCTGAATGGCCTCTCGCTCATCACGCCGAACCGCAAAGAAGCGTTTGAACTCGCGGATTTGCCGGACGAAACGAAGAACGCCAATCCATTCGCGGACAAAAACCTGATGCTGGTTGCGGAGCGGCTGCTGAAGGAATTGAACCCGGCGCTGCTGCTCATCACGCTTGGCGAACTTGGCATGCTGCTCTGCCAGCGCGGGCAAAAACCGTTTCACATCCCGACGGTGGCGCAGGAAGTATTCGACGTCTCCGGCGCGGGCGACACGGTCATCGCGAGCTTCACGCTGGCGATTGCGGCGGGCGCATCACCGGTGGAAGCGGCGATTTTGTCCAATCACGCAGCGGGAATCGTCGTCGGCAAAGTTGGCACGGCGGTCACCACGCCGACAGAATTAGCGGCGAGTTTCGGTAAATGAATTCCAAAATCACCACCGAGACGATCCGCGCCATGAAAGCGCGCGGCGAGAAGATTGCCGCACTCACGGCGTATGATTTTCCAATGGCGAAGCTGCTCGATGAAGCGGGCGTGCCGTTGCTGCTCGTCGGCGATTCAGTCGGTATGGTCGTGCTGGGCTATCCGGACACGACGCACGTCACGATGGCGGAGATGGAGCATCACGTCCGCGCCGCCGCTCGGGCAAAACCCAAGGCGCTGCTCGGCGGCGATTTGCCGTTCAACAGTTACGGGACTATTTCCGAGGCGGTTGCAAACGCGAAACGGCTGGTGGCGGCGGGTGCGGATTTTGTAAAGGCGGAGGGTGGCGCAGAAATTTTACCGCAAGTGAAGGCTATCATCGCGGCGGGAATTGCTTTTTGCGGTCATCTGGGAATGTTGCCGCAACACGTCCTCGAAGAAGGCGGCTACAAAATCAAAGGCAAGCAGGACGCGGAACATCAGAAATTACTCAATGATGCCAAGGCTTTGAGCGATGTGGGCGCATTTGCAATTGTGCTGGAACTCGTCACGCCGCCAGTCGCAAAGGAAATTTCCGAAAGCATTTCCATTCCGACGATTGGCATCGGCAGCGGACCGGATTGTGATGGGCAAATTTTGGTGACGCATGATTTAATCGGGAGTTTTCCGTGGTTCACACCAAAGTTTGTTAAGCCAAAGGTGAATTGCGCGGGCGAAATTAAATCGGCGGTGGCGGCGTGGAAAAACGACATCGGTGCACGATGAAACTGGAACTGATAATTTTGGCACTGGCGCTGGCAATCTGCGGCTGCACGACGAAATCCACCGCACGGTTGAAAGAGCAGAATGCGTTTCTCGCCGGACAGAACGCCATTTTGCAGCAGCAGGCGCAATCTGCTTTTCCGAAAGTTTCGGTCATCGGGCCGGTGCAAAATTCTTCCGTGCCGTGGGTGGCGGGCTTGACGCTGGCGCAGGCGATTGCCACGGCAAATTATCTAGAAGCCAGCGAGCCAAAGGAAATTATCCTCACGCGTCAGGGCGAAAGTGCGAAACTTGACCCACGGATTCTGTTCAATGGCGCGGTGATTCCATTGGAAGCCGGCGACGTGGTGGAGATTCGTTAATCTGGTTTTGATTGGTTGGTTTGTCTGCGTTTTCCCGCCAAAAATATTTTGAGTTAATTTTTCACTAGGACAGCCAATGTCCTACCCACCATGCGAGGATATCGTCGAAAGAAAGGCATATTATGACGACAAATCAACTCGAACTCGGATTCAACGGAACGCAGACCCGCATCTACGGGCGCAAGCGAGAGACCCGCGTGGCGCGCGCGAAATGGTGGTTCGCCAAGATGCGCTCGGCGGTGGAAAATGCGTGGCAGGAACAATCGCAGCCGCGGCCGGAACAAATCTGGATGCCGGGCGCGCACCGCCAGCTGGAAGTCTGAAGGCAGAATTTTGAATGCAGAGGTAAATCCAGCGCACCGCGCACAAAACTTCACCATTCTTCATTCATACTTCTGACTTCCCCACATAGCCGGCGTTCACGAAGTCGCGGATGGCGGTGATTTCTTCCGTGCCGTGAATGGTATGTTCCTTGGGATATTCGCGCCAAGTGACATTGAGGCCAGCGGCTTGGAGTTGTTGGGCCTGCGCGTGGACTTCGGCAAAAGGAAGAATGGGGTCGTAATGGCCATGCGTGATGAGCAGCCGTTGCGATTTGGCAACGGGCGTGAGGTCGCGAATTAAATTTTCAACCTCAAAAACCCAGCCGCTGATACCGACGATACCGGCGAGCCGGTGCGGATAGCGCAGACCGGTTTCGATGGACATGAGGCAACCCTGCGAAAATCCGCCGAGCGTAATCTGGTCGGCAGGAAAATTCTTCGCGCGCAAATCATCAAGCAGTTCAAACAGCAATTTCCGGCTGCGATGGATACCCGGCGAGATGTCGCCGGGATAATTGAACCACGAATAGCCGCCGTAGTATTCGTCGGGCGCGTTGACGAGAAGATAATTCATCTCCGGCAAATCGAGCGCGCCGGGTAGCCAGCGCCAGCCTTCAATGGAATCGCCAAGGCCATGCAGGACGACAAAGAGGCGGCGGGAATTTTTATCCGCAGCGGGAATGAACTCGCGGTGCAGCATGCGCAATCAACTGACGCTTCGGTTTTTATACTGAAAGCGGGCGCGCATGACGTAGATAAGCGCTTTGACCGTCAGCTCGATGAATAAAAATGGTTTACCGATGAAATCGTTGCCGCCGGCCATCATGGAGTTGGTGCGGTTCTCAAAATCATTGAGGCTGGTGATGAAAACCACCGGCGTTTTTTTGTGCTGCGGAAACGAGCGCAACTTGGCGCATAGTTCAAAGCCCGTCATGCCCGGCATGTCCACGTCGAGAAAAATGAGGTCGAAATCGTTGGCGGCCAGCAATTCCAAGGCTTCCTGCGGTTCCTCGACATTGATGGATTTCAACTGGGCTTTTTCCAGCGCATAGACGATGGCGCGGCGAGAGATGGCTTCATCGTCCACAACCAGAATTCGGGAAGCGGGCAAATCCTGTTTCTCCGGCTGCTTGCTGCGTTCAAACAGGAAACCCAGAAAATCAACCGCCGCCGCCACCGTCCGGATGGAGGATGAATTGATATTTTTTGGCTTCTCGTAAATCTCCTTCAACAACGCCTCGAAGGCGGAAGCCATGTGCGCGACGCTCACAAGCCCGGCCAGACCGGCGTTGCCGCCCAGCGCATGCACGCGCCGGTATAACTCGTAGATGTGACGGAGCCGAGCCACTTCGGTATCGGCCTTGACCAATTCTTGCAGAGCGACTCGCAATGCATAGAGTGTGGCGGGCAAGTTTTCGACAAACGTTTTCCGCAAGTCGGCCTGAAATTCACTGTCATTCTGATCAGACAAAGTGACCGGTTTGCTTTCCATCTCTTCGACCGTCGACGGATTGGACTGGGGAACCGCACCACTATCGCCGATGGTATGCCGCACGACCTCGATCAAATCCTTGGGCGTGCAACTGGCCTTCGACAAACATTTATTCGCGCCGGCACGCCACGCGTCCTGAATCAAATTGGTCAGGTAAGTGTTGGAAAAAACAATGATGGGAAGCTTGGAAAAAGTTGCTTCGCTGCGAATCTCCTTGATGACTTCAATGCCGGAAATATTTGGCAGCATCAGATCCAAAACAATCAAGTTGGGCTGAAACACCCGCATCATCTTCAAACCCGATTCGCCATCAGGCGCGACCTCGGCCTGATAACCCTCCACCGCAAGTTTGTTGCGGTAGACATTGGCGACAATCGCATCGTCTTCGATAATGAGAATTTTTTTCATTCCAATTTGAATCGGGCGACAACTTCAGCGAGTTCCGGCTGTGTTTTCAGAAATTCATGAACTCGCCCAAACTCAACGGCGGTATTTTCAAAAATTTTTTCCACGCCCGTCAACCCGCCAGCAGCGGCCAGCTTTTCCATTTCCCGCAGCCGCGGCACCAACTGAGTCATCCCCAGAGTCGCACTCGCACCGGCGCAGCTATGCGCCACGCGCCGGACGGCATCCGCCTTGCCGTCGCGGATGGCCTCACGCAGCTGGATAAATTGCTTTTGCGTTTGGTTGAAATACATCTCCACCAATTCGCGCAAATTGTCCACGTTGCCATCGGTCAAATCTTTCATGCGCACCATGTCCACCGGCAATTCTTCCGTCGTCGCCGGTGTGGATGTTGCCGGCGCGGCGGTAATCATGGGGATTTTTCCGCCCCATTTTTCAATCATGTCGCGCACATCTTTGGGCCGGATTGGTTTGGACAAATAGTCATCCATGCCGGCGGCGATACATTTTTCGCGGTCGCCCTGCATTGCGTGCGCGGTCATGGCCACGATGACAATGCGTCCTTGAAAATTGTGGTCGCCACTCATCTGCCGTTTACGAATGTGGCGCGTAGCGTCCAAACCATCCAACTCCGGCATCATGACATCCATGAAAACCAAATCCGTCGGCTTGGTTTCAATCATCTCCAAAGCCTCGCGGCCGTTCACCGCCAGTTCCGGCTGATAACCGAGTTGCTGTAAAATCCGCACGGCCACCTTCAGGTTAATATCATTGTCGTCCACCAGCAAAATCCGTAACGGCAGACGCGCGGCCAGCGATTCTTCGGCCTTGGGCGGTGAGGCCGAGCCAGCCGGATTGCGCGGACTTAACAGTGAACGTTCCAGCGCCGCGCATAATTGCGCCGGCTTTACCGGCTTGCTGACGGTGTTGGCAAACATCAGGCGCGCATCATTGGGCACATGATTTTTACCGATGGCCGTCATCAACACCACCGGCATCATTGCCGCCGTGGAAATTTTTTGCATCTCCGCCGCCACCGTCGCGCCGTCCACTCCCGGCAGCGCGGCATCCACCAAAGCCAGATCAAACGTCGCGCCTTTGCGCAACATGTCCAGCGCCGCACCGGCTTCCTGAACCGCCTGCGGTTGCATACCCCAACGCCGACATTGCTCGAACAACAGGTTCCGCAACATCGCATTGTCTTCCAAAATTAAAATCTTCAAATCCGCCAGCCGCACCTGCCGCTTGGCGTGTGCCGGCGGTTGAGAATCGCCCGCCGGGGCGAGGCTCACGGTGAAATGAAAGGTCGAACCCTCGCCGGAAACACTTTCCGCCCACATCCGCCCGCCCATCAATTCCACCAACCGACGGCTGATGACCAACCCCAGTCCCGTGCCGCCGTATTTGCGCGTGGTGGAAACATCCGCTTGGGCAAATGGCCGGAACAAACGTGCCAGCTTGTCGGGCTGGATACCGATGCCGGTGTCGCGCACGGCAACGTGCAGCCGCAGTAATTCAGGATTTTCCACCTCGCCCGCCGGCGGATTAAGTTTTTCAACTTTGACAAAAACCCCGCCGCTGTTGGTGAATTTTACCGCGTTGCCAATCAAGTTCACCAGCACTTGACGCAGCCGTTGCGCGTCGCCTTCAAGCAATGCGGGAATGACATCCTGAACTTCGTAGGCGAGATCGAGTTTCTTCTCCAGCGCTCGAGGAGAAAGCAGTTCGAGCGATTCCTCAACGCTAGCGCGCAAATCAAACGGCCGCCGCTCCAGATCTAGCTTGCCCGCCTCAATCTTGGAAAAATCCAGAATATCATTGATGATGCCCAGCAGCGATTCACTGCTATTTTGAATGGTGTCAAGATAGCCGCGCTGTTCGGGCGTCAACGCCGTTTCCGCCAGCAAACCCGCCATGCCGATGACGCCGCTCATCGGCGTGCGAATTTCGTGACTCATCGTCGCCAGAAATTCAGACTTGGCTCGTGAATTAGCCTCGGCCGCACGACAGGCTTCCGTCAATTCCTGTTGCCGACGAGACAGTTCATCCAATTTGCGCTTAAGATGCACCCAACTGAGCAACCGAGCCCGAAATAACCCCTGTTCAACCGGCATCTGAACAAATTCACCTAACCCCTGATCAAAAGCCCGTTGCGCCACGGAGTATTCCGTCGGACCGCCCAGCGCCACCGTCAGCAACGGTTGTGCAAGCGGATGATGCTTCAACTGGCGGAGAATATTCAAACTGTCGGCCTCGGCCGAATGCAAATCCAGCAGCAGCAAATCCGGCGGCTGGTTTTGCAGCACCCGCAACGTGTCTGCGTAATTCGCCACCATGCCGAGACTGCCCCCATCCAACCGCACTGGCAGCAACATGGACTCGACCAGCTTGTGGTCGTTGCTCAACATCAAGGCTTGAAATTTGGTTGGGGTCATCCAGCGCGGGCAAAATTTATATTTTGACTGCGGCGATTTAACAGATTTCCATCCCGCCAGCGAGATGAATTTTTCCGGCGCTGGAAAGAATTATTGCTGGCCTGCCGCGCCGGGGATAAACTTGTCGCATGTCGCAGACCGTCACCGAGTCTCATACGGACGGCCAGATTGGTTCCGCATCCGATTTGCACCTCGCCGCCTTCCGCTTCATGCTGTGGGCGCGGCTGCTCGACGAAAAATTCGCGACCCTCTACCGCGCCGGTAAAATTCACGGCGGCGTTTTCCTTGGTCGCGGTCAGGAAGCCTTGAGCGCCGCCATCGGCGTTCACCTCAATAAAACCGACGTGTTTGCGCCGCTCATCCGCGACGCCGCCGGCCGACTCGCTTTCGGCGAACCGATTATTGACGCCGTCCGCACCTACATGGGATCCGCGCTCGGCCCGATGCGCGGGCGCGACGGCAATGTCCATCGCGGCAAACCGCAGGACGGCTATCTGCCGATGATTTCGCATCTGGGCGCGATGATTTCCGTGGTGAACGGCGTCCTGTTCGCACGACGTATGAAGGGAATCAAAGGCATCGTCGGCGCCGCGTGTCTCGGCGAAGGTGCGACATCCACCGGTGCGTTTCACGAAGCGCTCAACCAAGCCGCCGTCGAAAAACTGCCGCTCGTGCTCGTCGTCGCCAACAACCAATTTTCCTACTCCACGCCCAACGATCGGCAATTCGCCTGCGCCGACCTCGCGCACAAGGCCGTCGGCTACGGCGTCGAAGCGCATTCCGTCGCCGGCAACGATTTTGCCGCGTGCATGGAAGTCGTCGGCCGCGCTGTCGCCCGCGCGCGCGCCGGGCACGGCCCGCAACTCGTCGTCGCCGATTTGCTCCGCCTCTGCGGCCACGGCGAACATGACGACGCCGGCTACATTCCGCCGGACATGAAAAATTCTCCGCTCGGACGCGATTGCATGAAGCTGGCCGAGGAATTTTTGCTGAAGAAAAAATTCACCGACGCCGCGCAGATCGCCGTCTGGCGCAGCGAGGCCGTCCGCGAAATCGAGGATGCCGTCGCGCAGGTCCAGCGCGAACCCGCGCCCGATCCGTTCGCGGAAAATTGGACGGCGCTGGCCACGGAAAATTTGTCGGAGGGTCGCGAATAATTTTTCTCGCATGAGCATCACCTATCTCGAAGCCATCCGCGAAGCGCAGGCGCACGCCTTGCGCGACGACCCGCGCGTCTTCATCTACGGCCAGGATGTCGGCGCGTTCGGCGGCGCGTTCAAGGCCACGAAAAATTTGCAGAAGGAATTTCCCGGCCGCGTTTTGGATTCGCCCATTTCGGAGGACGCGATGGTCGGTCTGGCCGTCGGCGCGGCCATCGAAGGCATGAGGCCAATTATCGAGATGCAGTTCGCGGATTTTTCCACGGTCGGTTTCAACCAGATCGTCAACCAAGCCTCGACGCTTTTTTGGCGCACGAATGTTCCCTGTCCCATCACCGTGCGCCTGCCGTTCGGCGGCACTTCGGGCAGCGGCCCGTTCCACAGCCAGTGCATCGAGGCGATTTACGCGCATTATCCCGGCCTCGTCGTGTTGACGCCGGCGACGGTCGAAGACGCCTATTCCATGCTGCTCGGCGCGGTGGCGGTGAACGACCCGGTGATTTTCTGCGAACATAAATTTCTTTACTACCATCTCAAGGCGGAAAAATTGCCGAGCGAAGCGTTGCCCATCGGCAAGGCGCGCATCGCCCGCGAAGGCCGCGATCTCACCATCGTCACTTATAGCGCGATGGTGCACGAGGCGCTTGTCGCCGCCACCGAACTGGCGACGGAAGGCTGGGAAATCGAAGTGGTGGATTTGCGCTCCATTAAGCCGCTCGATACCGACACCGTCATGGCCAGCGTCGCGCGCACGGGCCGACTGCTGTGCGTCGGCGAAGCGTGGCCGTGGGGCGGCGTGACCGCCGAAGTCATCGCCCGCGTCACCAGCGAAGGCTACGGTCTGCTCGACGCACCTCCGCAACGGCTAAACGCCAAGGACACGCCGGTGCCATATCATCCGAATTTGTGGGCCGCACACCGGCCAACCTCACGCAGCGTGGCCGCCGCCGCGAGAAACCTGTTGCGCACATGAACGGAAAAATCGCTAATCGGAAATCTTAAATCGAAAATTTCTATGCCTTCCATTCCCATCATCATGCCGCAGCTCGGCGAATCCATCGCGGAGGCGGCCATCATCAATTTCCTCGTCAAGCCCGGCGAACAAGTTGAAGGCGGACAGGACTTGATTGAGGTGGAAACCAACAAAGCCACCATGACCGTCACCGCGCCTTGCGCCGGCAAAGTGGAAAGTTTTTCCGCCGAGATCAATGAAAGTTACGCAGTCGGCGATGTGCTGGGAAAAATTGAAGTGACCGCCGCCGAAGCCAAACGCTTCGGGCTTGACGCGCCCGCGCCGCCCAAAACCGGTGACACCGAAATGCTCACCAAGCAACCGGCCAGCGGCAAAAGTTCGCGCGTTCAGCCGACCGTTCGCGGCCTGCCCGTGCCCGCCAACGCCACCGGCGCGAGCTACATGTCGCCCCGACTCAAGGCGCGGATGCTCGAACTCGGCTTGAGCGCCGCCGACCTCGCGGGCATCGCCGGCAGCGGCGCGGCTGGTCGCGTGACCGTCGAGGACTTTGAAAAATTTATCACGAATCTCGATCAGCAAAAGTTGACCAAAGCTTCTTCCATGCGCGTGGCCGTAGCCGATGCGATGCGCCGAAGCTGGACGCGTCCGCTGGCGACCGTCGGTCTGCCGGTGGTGCTGGACGCCTTGCTCGCGCACCGCAAAGCGTGCGATCCCAAGCCCGGTCCGGCGCTTTACGCTTTGCGCGCGCTCGCCGTGGCGCTCGCCGAAAACAGCGCCGTCGCCGGCCGCCTCGTCGGCGCGAACATCGTGCATCCGTCCTCGATTGACGTTGGCTTTGCCGTCGAAGCGGAGGATGGCGTGCTCGTCCCAGTTTTGCGGGGCGCGGACAAAAAGCCGTTAAAAGATTTGACCGTGCGCTACAACGAACTGGTAGAACTAGCGCGCCAAAGAAAATTGCCGGCGGACGCCACCGGCGGCTCCGTCGCCACCGTGACCAACTTCGGCACGTTTGGTTTAATCTGGGCCACGCCGATTCCGCTGCCAGAACAGACGCTCGTGCTCGGCCTCGGCGCGGGCCGCAAGATGCCGCACTGGGACGAGGCAAAAGGTCAATTCGTGCCGATGATGGAGGCTTACCTCACTTTGAGCTTCGACCACCGCGTGCTCGACGGCGGCGCGGCGGGAAGATTGTTGCAGCGCATCGGCAGCCTGATGCAGCAGCCGGAAAAATTATGAACGGCGGCTTACCGCTTTAAATTTTTAACCCGGCTTTTGGATGCGGCTGCGGGTGGTGTTGGAAAAGAAAATCGTGTCGAGCGAGAACAACCCGCCACCGGCAATCACCAAAATCACATAACCGGCCAGATAGACAAACGCCAGTTCACCGCCGCTCATCCCCGCCTTGTGCACCATCAGGAAGGCGACAAACATGTCAAGCACCAGCATCGCCGCCGCCACGCGCGTCATCAGGCCGACCGTCAGCAGCAATGCCCCCAGCACCTCGGCAAAAATCACCAGCACCAGACTCGCCTCTTGTCCCAAGCCCAGCGGATCAGGAAAGGTTCCGACGAGATCCTTGAAGTGGGCAAATTTATCTAACCCGTGATTAAAAAGCATCCCGAGGCCAAACCACAGCCGCGCCACCAACAACGCCATGCTCGTCAAATCCGAATCATCCGAGGGAATGAAAAGCTTTTTGAACATGGCAAAACATTAGCTGAACTATTTTTTTTATCAAATTAAAAAAATAAAACTTCTACCGCAGTTGCCCACGGCAGAAGTCGGATGCGTGCAGCTAAAATCAAACCACTTTAACCAAATCCGCCGCCTGGTAGCGGACTTTGGCGAGGCTGGCATATTTGTCTGTCACTGCTCGATAGCCTAGCGGACACGCCACAACGGTTCTGTAACCGCTGCCTTCGAGCTTCAAAATTTTGTCGTATTCGGTCGGAACCATACCCTCCATCGGGCACGCATCCACGCCGAGGATGGCGGCCGCAGTCATCAGGTTGCCTAGCGCGATATAGCACTGGCGCGCGGCCCATTCGTGGGCGGTCTTGCCGCGCGGACCGTTCACCACATCCGAAAGCATCATGCCGCGATACGCATCCAGCGCGCCGGTGGGCAGCTTGCGTAATTCCAACGTGCGACTAATCAATTTATCAACATCCGCCTCCTTCATTTCCGTCCGTGCGAGAAACACAACAAAATGCGAGCAGTCCACAACCTGCTTCTGCCCCCACGAATGCGGCAGCAACGCCGCCCGCGTCGCCACGTCCTGCACGACGAGAAATATATACGGTTGCAGTCCGTAGCTCGTCGGCGTCAGGACGAGCGCTTTTTGCAGCGCGTCCCAAATGTCGGCGGGAATTTTTTTGGTGGCGTCAAAAACCTTGGTGGCGTAGCGCCATTGCAAGGCGTCGAGAAGTTGTTTGGTTTGGCTCATAATATTGTTTTTACAGACCGCGTAAAATTACACAGCTCGGCGAAAATGCAAATTTTTCTTCGCGACCGCGAACTTTCCCGCCAGACTTCAGCGATGAACCACCTCACCGTCCGCCGCGCCACCGTGGACGACCTGCCCGCGCTGCAGTCGTTCTGGCTCGCCGCGCGGTTGCCGACCAACGAACTTGAAGGTCGGCTCACGGAATTTCAAATCGTTGAGGCCGGCGGAATTTTCGCTGGTGCCGTAGGCATGCAGATCGTCCGCCAGAACTTGCGGTTTTACGCGGAGGATTTCGCCGATTTTTCCCTCGCCGATGCCGCGCGAGAACTTCTCTGGGAGCGCATCCAAACTCTCGCCGCCAATCACGGCGTATTTCGCGTGTGGACACAGGAAACTTCTCCGTTCTGGACGCGCTGGGGATTTCAACCCGCCAATACGGAAATCCTTGAACGCCTACCGGACGAATGGAAAACGCTCGAAGGTCGCTGGCTTACGCTGGAACTGAAAAACGAGGACGTCATCAAAGCCGCACTAGGAAATCAATTTGCCAGCTTTATGGCCACCGAGAAGAAACAGGCCGCCGCCGTTGCCGCGCGCGCAAAAAAAATCCAAACCGTTTTTACCGTCCTCTTTTTCGCCATCGGCATTCTCTGCTTTGCCATCGCGTTTTATTTACTGCTGCACCACCCGTTAACAAGTCGCTGACGCCGCACCAAACTCATCCGCGTGATACGAGCTGCGCACCAGCGGCCCGCTCGCGACGTGGACAAAACCCATTTCTTCGGCCCGCACTTTGTATTCCGCAAACTTTGCCGGCGGGATGAATTCCGCCATCGCCAAATGTTTCAATGTCGGCTGTAGATACTGGCCAAGCGTGAGAATATCACAGCCCGCCGCGCGCAAATCGCGCATGGCTTCCAACACTTCTGCTTCGTGTTCGCCCAAACCGAGCATCATCCCGGACTTGGTGAAAACGGTCTTGCCACGTTTGTCCTTCACCTTTTTCAGCACGCTCAACGAACGGTCGTAAGTCGCGCGATGGCGCACTTCCGGTGTCAGTCGCCGCACGGTTTCAAGATTGTGGTTGAAGATTTGCGGATTCGCCGACAAAACATTTTCAATCGAAGCGTCGCTGTCTTGAAAATCCGGCACGAGCACTTCAATTACGATTCCCGGATTCAGTTCGCGCACCTTTTCAATCGTCTGGCGAAAATGTTCCGCGCCGCCGTCCGGCATATCGTCGCGCGCGACGGCGGTGATGACGACGTGCTTCAATTTCATCCGGCGCGTCGCCTCGGCCACACGCAGCGGCTCGTCGGCCTCCAGCGGCAGCGGCTTGGCGGTGGCCACGGCGCAGAAGCCGCAGGCACGCGTGCAGCGGTCGCCGGCAATCATGAAGGTCGCCGTGCCTTTCGCCCAGCATTCCCAATGGTTCGGGCACTTGGCGCTCTCGCAGACAGTGTGCAGCTTGAGTTCGTCCAGCAGGTTGCGCGTCTGCGAAAACGTGTCGGACGTGGGCAGCTTGATGCGCAGCCATTCCGGCAAACGTGGGCGGGATTTTATTTCAGTCGTTGTCACGAAATTTCAAGCCGCAGATTAACATAGATGGACAGAGATTTTCAAAACAACAATCGCGGTTTTAGAAATTTCCCCAACCGTTTCTCACCTACTCCTAACCGCAACTTTTTCCCGGCGGGCGGCGGTGATGGAGAGCGAAATGGCGATGGCCAAAATCGCGGCGACAACGAGCAGCGAGGTGACCGTCGGAATTTTGCACTGAAACCATTGCGGTGCATGGTCGTGCGGGTCGAGCAGCATTTTCGCGCCGACAAAAACCAGCACGACGGAAAGGCCGGCCTTGAGATAACGAAACAGGCCGAGCGCGCCAGCGAGCAGGAAATACAGCGAGCGCAGACCGAGAATGGCAAAGACGTTCGAAGTGAAGACGATGAAGGCCTTTTGCGTGACGGCAAAGACGGCGGGCACGGAATCCACGGCGAAAATCAAATCGGTGGTCTCGACCAGCAGCAACACGAGCGCGAGCGGCGTCAGCGCTAGCCGGCCATTCAGCCGGGTAAAAAAATATTGGCCATCCAATTTGGGAGAAATGGGAAAAAGCTTTCGCGCGAAACGGATGACGGGATTGTGTTCCGGCTCGACGGCTTCGGGCTTGGCGAAAAACATTTTCGCGCCGGTGATGACGAGGAAAACGCCGAAGACGTAAAGCACCCAACTGAAATGCTGCACCAGCACCGCGCCGACGCCGATCATCGCGCCGCGCATGACGAGCGCGCCCAGAATGCCCCAGACGAGCACGCGCCGCTGGAATTCAGGCGGGATGTGAAACGCGGCAAAAATCAGCGCGATGACGAGGATGTTGTCGGTGGAAAGCGACAGTTCAATCAGATAGCCGGTGACGAATTCCGTGGCTTCTTCGTGTCCTCGAAAGGCCAGCAGCAGCCCGCCAAAACCCATCGCGAGCAAAAACCAGATGACGCTCCAGGCGAGCGCCTCGCGAAAGGTCACGGTGCGGGCGGTCTTGTTGAACGCGCCCATGTCCACCGCGATGCAGGCGAGGACGAACAGGATGAAACCGGCCCAGTGCCAAGGCGTGATGGCGGTCATTTGCGATTTACGATTTACGATTTGCGCGCCGACTGCAAACCCAATCGTTGCGCGTCCAAAAAATTAAATCGTCGCACCGTTTCCGATGCAACGATTTAAAATTCACAATCAGATAATTATTCAACCTTCGCCGTCGGCGCGTTTTGCACCGTCACGCCGGAACCGCCGATGGTCGGGCGTTCGCCCTTGTGCCACCACAGCACGATGACGCTCGCGATGTAGATGGAAGAGTAAGTGCCGACGATGATGCCGATCAGGAAGGTGAATGCGAAGTCGTTGATGACGCCGCCACCGAACCAGTAGAGCGACGCCGTGGCGATGAGCACCGTGCCGCTGGTGATGATCGTGCGGCTCAGCGTCTGGTTGAGCGACATGTTGATGATGTCGCGGAAAGAGCCACGCACGCCGAGCTTCAACTGCTCGCGGATGCGGTCGAAGATAACGATCTTGTCGTTGATGGAGAAACCGATGATGGTCAGCACCGCCGCGACGACTGTGGCGTTGAACTGGCGGCCGGAAATTTCGTTCGCGATACAATACGCGCCGATGGCGAACAGCACGTCGTGCAACACAGCGATAACGGCGGCCACGGCGAAGGAGAATTCATAGCGGAACGCGACATAAACGAGAATGCCGAACATCGCGAGCAGCGAGGCGACGATGGCGGATTGCTGAATTTCTTTGCCGAGCGTCGCGCCGACCTGCTGACGGCCGATGGAAATCAATTTTGCTTCCGGTAGTTTTTCCTTCAGCAACGCCTCGACTTTTTCCGAAGAACCGCTGGAGGTGGTGATGCGCAGGGTCTCGGTGCTGTCGCCCTTTTGATACTGAATCTGCGCGTCCTTTTCGCCGACGGTCGCCAGCGCGGCGCGGATGTCTTTCTCATCAAACTTCTGCGCATAGCTGAACGTCGTGCTGTCGCCGCCAAGGAAATCCACGCCGAACAGCTTGTCGCCGCGCGTGACGCCGAACGCCAGCGAGCCGATGACAAACAGCCAGGTGACGACGAACAGCGGTTTCGCGACGCTCATGAAATCCATTTTCGCGCTGCGGATGAGGTGCAGCATCGGCATCGTTTTCATGATGTTCCGATCAATCATGAAGTTGAAGATAAGCCGCGTCACGACGAGCGCGGTGAACAAGCTCGCGGCCACGCCGATGGTCAGCGTCACGCCGAAACCCTTGATTTCGCCCGTGCCCATGAAAATCAAAATGATGGACGAAATCAGCGTGGTGACGTGCGAGTCGAAAATCGTCCCGAACGCGCGGGCATAACCGGCGTCAATCGCGCCGCGCAGGGATTTGCCCTTCGCAAGCTCCTCGCGGATGCGTTCGTAAATCAGAACATTCGCGTCTACCGCCATGCCGACGGTCAGCACGCCGCCCGCGATGCCGGGCAAGGTGAAGGTCGTGCCGATGGAGCACATGACGCCAAGCAAAATGATGATATTCGTCACCAGTGCTACGTTCGCAGCGAGACCGGCGAACAAATAATAAACCAGCATGAATGCGGAGACGAACGCCACGCCGGCGATCGAGGCCTTGATGCCGCTGGCGATGGAGTCCTTGCCGAGCGTCGCGCCGACGTCGCTGGAATAAACGATTTTCAAGGGCGCCTTCAGCGGGTTCTGGAGAACGTTCGCCAGTTCCATCGCCGCTTCCGGGGTATAAGTGCCAGTGATTTGGCCGCGTCCGGTTTCAATCGCGCTCTGGATGTTCGGCGCGGAATACAGTTCACCGTCCAGCACGATGGCCATGCGGTGGCCGATATTTTCGCGCGTCGTTTCGCCAAAGCGTTTCGCACCGGCATCGGTGAGTTCGAAGTCAATCTGCGGTTCACCTAGGTTGCCGCGATTAACCCCGGCGTTCGCGATGATGTCGCCGGCAAGGCCGTTTTCCGCCTTCTTCTTGACGATGACTTGTTCGAGGCGCGTCTGGTTGTTAGCCATTTGCTCGACATGCTTCAGTAATTCGTAGCCATGCGGAATCGGCTCACCGCTCTTGATGATTTCGTCGCTGTTGTCGAGCACCATGCGGAATTCGAGATACGCGGTCCGCTGAATCTGCTGCTTGGCGCTGTCCTTGTCGGCCTGCGAAAGGCCGGGCAATTGGATCAAAATGCGGTTGCCACCGGCGGATTGGATCACCGGTTCGGCCACGCCGAAACGGTCAATGCGCTTGCGTAACACTTCGATGGCCTGCGACAGCGCGCTGCCGGTTTCATTGGTATTGGCGAGCTTGGTCGTGTCCATCTCGACGAGGAACGACGTGCCGCCCTGCAAATCTAAACCTAATTTGATTTTGCCAGCGGCGTCGCGCTGAAGTTTATTCAGGATGAAAAGATTCGGGTGAATCTGGTTCGCCGCGCCGGGGTAAAACGGAAAGTATTTCTGCAATTCGTTTGTGCCGGTCGCGAGCTGGAGCGCGGCGAATTCGTTCGTGCCAGCCTTCTGCAAAGCGGCGGTCTGCGCGAGAATGGATTTGAACGCGGCGTCCTGGCTTTGCGCGCGGCGGGAAAATTCCTTCACCAAGTCCCGCGAGGTCGGCGGATAGACTTCAAATACCGACCAGACGATGATGGCGATGACGAGGAGAAAACGTCCGAGATTATTTTGCTTCATGATCGGTCAGGCTTTGGGTTCGGTAATGGCGACAACGGATTCCTTGGTGACTTCAAACTTGGCGTCGCCGGAACGCAGCGAGACCGTCTTGTCCTTGACCGTGACGACTTCGCCGATAATCCCGGCGGCGGTGACCACCTTATCGCCGGACTTGAGGGCTTCGAGCAATTTCTTCTGCTCCTTGGCGCGCTTCTGCTGCGGGCGGATGAGGATGAAATAGAAAACCACTACCAACAAAATCATCGGCATGAAGGCCATGACGGGGTTTTGCTGGGCAGCCGGCGCGGCTTGCGCCAAAGTGACGGGAAACGAGTTGAGTTGCATAATAAAATCGGTCGGACAATTTAGGGAATCACCAGCCAAAGGCAAGATTTATCAATGGCAAATCATGAACCTGTGGCGGTGAAAAACAAAAAAGCCACGGAAAATTTTCCGTGGCTTTTTTGTTTGAAGTGTTTTATTCCGCCTTGGCCTTCTTCTCGGCCTTGGGCTTGCGTTCCACCTTGGGCTTGGACTCGTCCGTGATGACCTTCTGCACGGAACGATCCACGCGGCCGCGCTTTTCGGTGCGGGGCTTTTCGTCCACGGGCGCCGTCGGCGGCGCCGCGATGGGCGTGGTGCTTTCCACGCGCACTTTGAGCGTGCCTTTGACTTCGGCGTGCAAATTCAATTCCACTTCAAATTCGCCCAGCGTGCGGATGGACTGTTCGAGTTTGATTTTCTTCTTGTCGAGCGCGATGTCGAACTGGTGCTTGAGTTCGTCGGCAATCGTGCCGTTGGTGACGGAGCCGAACAGCTTGCCGTCGTCGCCGGTCTTGACCTTGATGATGCAGACGAGCTTCTGCAACGCCTTGGCGAGATCGGTCATGTGGTTGAACTCATGCGCTTCGCGCTCGGCGCGCTTCTGCTTGAGCGCTTCCAGATGGCGCTTGTTCGCCGAGGTCACTGGAATGGCGAGGCGCTGCGGGAAAAGATAGTTGCGCGCGAAACCGGCGGCGACGCGGACCTGGTCGGATTCACCGCCGAGGCCGACGATGTTGTGAGTGAGGATAACTTCAGTTTTTGCCATACAAAAATTTTAATTACGGGTTAATAAAATCAGAACGGAACGTCGTCGCTTTCGGGCGGACCATCGCCTTCAACGGGTTCGCCCGCAGGCGCAGCGGGAGCCGCCGGACGGGCGGCACGCGGCGCGGCCGGAGCCGCACCACCTTCACCGGCACCGGGAGCGCTGCCGAGAAATTGAACAGTTTCAGCAATCACGCCGAGCTTGCTGCGCTTCGCGCCGGTGGTCTTGTCGTCCCATTGATCGAGCTTGAGACGGCCTTCGACCATAATCGGACGGCCTTTGCGCATGTATTGACCGACGTTTTCGGCGGTGCGGCCAAAAATATCCACGTCAATGAAAGTAACTTCTTCCTTCTTTTCGCCGGCTTCGTTAGTCCAGACGCGGTTGACCGCGAGGCCAATCTTGGCAATGGCCGTCCCCTTGGGCGTATAGCGCAGCTCGGGATCGCGCGTCAGGTTGCCCATCAGGATGACTTTGTTGAAGCTGGCCATAAAATCGGCGCGAATTATTTCGCGGGCTTCGGTTCCGGCGAGTCGGTGAAGAGCACGCGGAAGACGTCCGGGTTCAATTTGAACTTGGTTTGCAGCGCCGCAACCACGGCGGGCGCGGCGTTGAAAATGACGTTCGCGTAGAAGCCGGAGTTGTGGCGCTTGTCCGCGATGCGGGCAAAAGCCTTCTTCTCCATCTTTTGGACGGTTTCGATTTTGCCGCCGGCGGTGGTGATTTCCTTGGAAATCTTGTCGAGGGCGTCACTCACGCCCTCTTCGCGTCCCGCCAGGTTCAGGATGAACAGACCTTCGTATCGTTTCACTTTTTCTTTTCTTCGTTTTTGGAGTCCACGACTCCGTTAAATTGGCTCATCGCCTTTTGCAGACCGTCGCTCAACCAGCATTCCATCTGGCCAACCGTCCGGTCTAAAACTTTTTCCAGCACGGCGTTTTCTTCCGCCGAAAATTTCCCCAGCACAAAGCCGGAAATCTGCCGTGTCTCGTCCTGCCGCCCGATGCCAATACGCAACCGCGCATATTCTTTCGAGCCGAGATGCTGCGCCACGGATTCTAATCCGTGATGCCCGCCGCTGCCGCCGCTCGGCCGCAACCGGATTTCACCGAAGGGCAAATCCGCATCGTCCACCACAATCAAAACTTTTTCCAACGGCAACTGGTAATACTTCACCAGCGCCCCGACGGCTTCGCCGCTCAAATTCATGAACGTCTGCGGCTCGGCCAGCAAAACCTTTTTGCCGTGTCGCTCGGCCTTCGCCAGCCGACAAACAAACTTGCGTTCGTTCGCCCAAATCGATTTCCACTGTTCCGCCAGTTTCTCAACGAGGAGAAAACCGGCGTTGTGCCGCGTCTTCGCGTAATCCGCGCCGGGATTGCCCAGCCCCACGATAAGGTGCATCGGCTCCATGCGCGGTGGCGGCTTGCGCCGCGTAAATTATTTCTTCTTCGCGTCGGCAGTCGGCGTTTTCGCATCGGCCTTCTTGTCGCCCGCCGGGGCTTTCGCATCCTTGGCGGCGGGAGCGGCGCCTTCGGTGCCGTCTTCCTTCTTTTCCTTCGTCATCTCGACGTCGCCGGCGGCTGCAGTGGTCGTAGCTGCCACTTCTTCTTCGGCGCGAGGAGCAGCGACAGATACGACAGTCAAATGCTTGTCGCCCAAAATTTCCACGCCCGACGGCGCGGCAATGTCGCCTAGGTGAATGGACTTGCCGATTTCCAGCGCCGTCACATCAACGGTGATCTGCTCGGGCAAATCTTTCGGCAGCGAACGAACCTTGAGTTTCAGCAAGACGTGCGTCAGCGAACCGCCACCGACCTTTACGCCGGCGGCTTCGCCGGTTGTTTCTACGGGGACAGAAATGGTAATCTTTTCGTTTTCCGCGACTTCGTGCAAATCAAGATGAATGACCTTGGCGCTCAACGGATGGTGTTGGATTTCCTGCACGAGCGCGAGGCGCTTGGCGCGGACGTCGTTCTCCACCGTCAAATCCACGAGGAGATTTTCGGAAACCGAGTGTTTGAGCAAACCCGCGATGTCGTCATAAATGACTTCAAGGTTCTGGGGTTTGGCTTGGCGACCGTAAATCGTCGCGGGGACGCGACCGGACGCGCGAAGTTTTTTAACTGCACCGCGCTGCACGAGGGAGCGCGGAAACGCTTTCAAGGGGACTGTTTTCATTTTGTAAATTGTTCTTGCGGACAGCCGCCTGTTTGCGGCCTCGCCCAACAATTCCGCACTCGACGGAATCGCCGGCGAACGCAGAGCCGCGAAATATATCAGCCGCGAACCATTCGTCAACGAAGAATTTGAGGAAACTTAGCTCGTCCGTCCACCCTTGAACTCAAACAGCGAATTCACCGACGAATTGCTGTGGATGCGCTTGATCGCTTCGCCGAGCAGTCCCGCCACGGAAAGCGTCGTGATTTTCACACCCTCGATCGCCGGACGCTGCACGGTGTCGGTGGTGATGAGTTCGTCAATCGCCGATTTGCGCAATCGTTCGATGCCCGTGTCGCTCAACAGTGCGTGCGAGACGCAGGCGATGACATTCTTCGCGCCTTTCGTCTTCAAAATTGCCGCCGCCGAGGTCAGCGTGCCCGCCGTCTCGGTCAGATCGTCCACGAGTAAAACGTTTTTTCCATCGATTTCGCCGATGACCGCCATGTGTTCGACTTCCGTCGCGCTCTTGCGGCGCTTGGCGACGATGGCCAACTCCGCATCCATCGTCTGCGAATACGCATGGGCCATCTTGATGCCGCCCGCGTCGGGACTGACCACGACGAGGTTCGTCAAATTTTTCTTCTTCAAATAATCATACATGACCGGCGCGGCGTAGAGATGATCCACCGGAATATCGAAGAACCCCTGAATCTGCTGCGCGTGCAAATCCATAGTCAGCACGCGGCTCGCGCCAGCGGCGACCAAAAGATTTGCGACGAGTTTCGCTGTGATGGGCACGCGCGGCTGGTCTTTACGATCCTGCCGGGCGTAACCGTAAAAGGGCATCACCGCCGTGATGCGCTTGGCACTCGCGCGGCGCAACGCGTCGATGATGATGAACAACTCCATCAAATTATGATTTGTCGGCGGCGAGGTGGGCTGGATGATGAAAATATCTTCGCCACGCACATTCTCCTCGATTTTCACAAAGGTCTCGCCGTCGGGAAACGGCGTGATGTTGATTTTGCCGAGCTCGCAGCCGATGGATTTGCAGATGGCGCGGGCGAGAGGTTCGTTGGCGGTTCCGCTAAAAATTTTCACAGGATAAAAGTATTTCGTTAAAAAAGAAAACCCGCCGGACGGCGGATGAATCGTGACAAAATCGTAACAACCACCCTGCCCCGCGCAAGACGAATCTGCTTTCGCGCCGGCAACTCAATAGGCCACCTTGTCCAGCTTGTCTTTCCACTCGGAGAATACTTTTCCCGCCTCGCCTCGCAGCAATTGTTTCATCGCAATCAGCCGCCGGGAAACCGGGCGCGCGACCTCACGATAAATCAATTCGTCGTCAAAATGGATTTTCGCCGCGTCGTGCCGCGAGTTGCCGTAATAAACTTTTTTCAACCGCGCCCAATAAATCGCCGCGAGACACATCGGACACGGCTCGCAGCTGGTGTAAAGCTCGCAGTCGGCAAGGTGAAAAGTTTTTAACTTGCGGCACGCCGCGCGGATAGCCATGACCTCCGCGTGCGCCGTGGGGTCGTTGGCCGAGGTCACGCGGTTCCAGCCGCGCGCAATGATTTGGCCACGCCGCACCATGACCGCGCCGAACGGTCCGCCCTGCCCGGTTTGCATTTTGAGCCGCGAGAGGCGGATAGCCTCGCGCATGAATTCCTCGCGCATGAAAAACGTTTAGCAGGTGCGTCGCCGTTTGGAAACAACTTGTCCCGCCAAAAATTCCGTTCACTTCGCCGCAAGCGCGGCTTCGATGGCTTGCACGACTTCCGGCGCGTCCGGCTTCACCTTCGGTTCAAAGCGTTTCAAAATCTTGCCGTCGCGCCCGATGAGAAATTTGCCGAAGTTCCACTTGATGTCGCCGGGAAAAGGCGAGTCCTTGCCCGCGAGCAAAACATAAAGCGGATGGCGGTTCGGGCCGTTGACCTCAAGCTTGTCGAACATCGGAAAGCTGACGCCGTATTTCTTCGTGCAAAACTCCTTTATCTCTGCCGCGCTGCCCGGCTCCTGCGCGTGAAATTGATTACACGGAAAACCGCAGACGACGAGACCCTGCGACTGATATTTTTGGTAGGCCGCCTCCAGCGCGGCGTATTGCGGCGTGTTGCCGCATTTAGACGCGACATTGACGATGAGCAGCACCTTGCCCTGATACGGCTTGAGCGAAGTCGCGTTGCCGTCAATGTCCTTGAGCGGAACGTCGTAAATGGAATCGGCGGCGTGAAGCGACAGCGTGGCGGACATGGTGGCGAGCAAAAGCAAAATTGTTTTCATGGCGGCAACCATGCCTCGCGCACGAGCAACTGTCAAATCAAGCCGCGTAAAAAATCACCGCATGATCCAACCGCCGCCGACGACCAAATCGTCCTGATAAAACACCGCCGCCTGCCCCGGCGTGATGGCGCGCGCGGGTGAATGCAATTTCACCTTCACGCGATTGCCGTCCAGCGGCGTCACCGTGGCTGGTGCGCCGGGATGGTTGTAGCGGATCTTCGCCGTCACTTCGATGGACTCGGTGAGTTTTTCAAACGGATGCCAGTTGCAGCGGTCAGCGATAAATTCATCTCGGTCGAGCGCGGCTTCATCGCCGACGACCACGCGATTGTTTTCCGCATCCAACTCGACAACGTAAACCGGCTTCGGCGTGGTGATGCCCAGCCCTTTGCGCTGGCCGATGGTGTAAAATTCAATGCCGTCGTGCTGGCCGAGAACCTGCCCGCGCACATCCACGATGTCGCCGCGATGCTTCTGCACGAGGTTCGCGGATTGGAGAAAGCCGCCGTAGTTGTTGTCCGGCACGAAACAGATTTCCATGCTCTCTTCCTTGTCGGCGGTCTTGAGATTGCAATGCCGCGCCACTTCGCGGGTGTCGCTCTTGGTCTTTTCGCCGAGCGGAAAGAGGATGCGCGCCAACTGATCCTGCCGGAGCGAGAACAGAAAATAACTTTGATCCTTCCGCGAATCTTTGCCGCGCTTGAGCAACAGACGCGAACTATCCGCACTTTTTTCCACGCGCGCAAAATGTCCTGTCGCAATAAAATCCGCGCCGAGCTGATCCGCGCGGTCAATGAGCCGACCAAATTTCAAATTCTGATTGCACATCACGCACGGATTCGGCGTGCGACCGGCCTTGTATTCATCGGCGAAATATTGGATGACGTGCTTTTGAAAATCCGCCGACTCGTCCACGAGATAATACGGCACGTCGAGTTTGTCGCACACCGAGCGCGCGTCGGTGACGGCCTGCGGGCCGCAGCACTTGTCCTCCGCGCGGTTCACGCAATCCTGCGGCCAGAGCTTGAGCGTGATGCCGATAACGTCGTAACCCTGCTCGATCAAAAGCGCCGCCGTCGCCGAGGAATCAACTCCTCCGCTCATGCCGCAGACGACGCGTTGTCTTTTCTGGCCGTTCACAAGGCGGACAATATATCAGCAATACGGGCAGTGTAAAATGCGTTTGCAGGAATGAACGAAAAACCGCCGGATGAAATGATTCTCATCCGGCGGTTGGGAGAATTTTGTTTTCTGGCTCAGCGTTTGTAGTAGCAGAGGTAGGCAACGTCGCCAGCGGCCTCGACTTCAAACTTCACGCCTTTGGGCACAATGAAGAATTTACCCACGCCGTAGCTCTGCCAGTTGCCGCCAGGCAGCTTGGCCTTGAGCGTGCCGGCGACGACGTGCATGTGCTCGATGCAATCGGTGCCGAAGCTGTATTGGCCGGGCTCGATGACGCCGACGGTTGCGGGGCCGTCGGTCGTGCCGATGGCGAGACTTTGGACTTTGCCTTCAAAATAGGAATTGTGTTTCATACGGCGCGGATTAAAGCGGGAAACGCTCCGTCGGGCGAGGAAATTTCACACTCGCTTCAACCGCACTGCCACTGGCTAATTTCAAGCGGAAGTTTTTCTGGGTTTCTAATGCAAAATTCACCGCAAAATTCAAAAACAATTATTGCGCAGTTGTGAAAATTGAGTAAAAAATAACGGAACGCGAACTTATCCGTCCCGCGTTCACCAGAAAACAAATGCCGAAAACTAATGAGACCGCCACGGTGCGCTTGGGCGCGCCAGCAAAACAAGGCCTTTACGATCCGCAGTTCGAGCACGACGCGTGCGGGCTCGGCTTCGTCGTCAACATGAAGGGCAAAAAGTCGCACCAGATGGTGAGCGACGCGTTGCAGATTCTCGTCAACCTCGACCATCGCGGCGCTTGCGGCTGCGAGGCTAATACCGGCGACGGCGCGGGCATTTTGATTCAAGTGCCGCATGATTTTTTCGCGACGGAAGCGGAGAAAATCGGTTTCAAACTTCCGCCCGCCGGCCAATACGGCGTGGGTCAGATGTTCCTGCCGAAAAATCCGGAGGAACGCGAAGCGGTCAAAGTGGAACTCGCGAAGATCATCGCGACCGAAGGCCAGACGGTGCTGGGCTGGCGCGATGTGCCGGTGGATAATTCGTCGCTCGGCAAAACCGCCGTCGCGGCGGAGCCGTTCATGGCGCAGGTTTTTGTCGGTCGCAATCCAAAAATCAAAGACGATCAGGCGTTTGAACGAAAGCTGTTCGTCATCCGCAAAGTCGCGGAGCGCAAAATCCGTTACGGCAAAAAAATTCCCGGCGGCGAAATGTTTTATGTCTCCAGCCTTTCGGCGCGCACGCTCATCTACAAAGGCATGTTGATGTCCGAACAGGTGGAAAAATATTACGCCGACTTGCGCGAGCCTGCCGTGACGACCGCGATGGCGCTGGTGCATTCGCGTTTTTCCACGAACACGTTTCCGAGCTGGGATCGTGCGCATCCGAACCGCTGCATCGCGCACAACGGCGAAATCAACACGCTGCGCGGCAACGTGAACTGGATCAAGGCGGCGCAGGCCAATTTCAAATCCGACGTGCTTGGCGGCGACATCAAAAAAGTCGTCCCCGTCATCAACACCGACGGCAGCGACTCCGCGCAGTTTGACAATTGCGTGGAACTCCTCGTCATGGCGGGGCGCGAATTGCCGCACGCCATGATGATGATGATTCCCGAGCCGTGGGAAAATCACGAGAGCATGGACGCCGAGCGCAAGGCGTTTTACGAATTCCATTCCTGCCTCATCGAACCGTGGGACGGCCCGGCGTCGATGGCGTTCACCGACGGCATCCGCATCGGCGCGTGCCTCGACCGCAACGGCCTGCGCCCGTCGCGCTACTACGTCACGAAAGACGACGTCGTCATCATGGCGTCGGAAGCCGGCGTGTTGCCGATTGCGCCGGAACGCATCGCGGTCAAGGGCCGTTTGCAGCCCGGAAGAATGTTTCTCGTGGACACCGAGCAGGGTCGCATCATCGCGGACGAGGAGTTGAAGAAAAAATATTCCGGCGCGCATCCGTATCAGGCATGGCTGGACGAACACCATGTCCTGCTCGAAGAATTGCCCGAGCCCGCGCATCACACCGATCCCGGCCACCGGAAAATTTTGCAGGAGCAGCAGGCGTTCGGCTACACCTTCGAGGACTTGCGCTTCATCGTCGGCCCGATGGCGCGTGACGGCCAACAGCCGCTCGGCTCGATGGGCACGGACACGCCGCTCGCGGTTCTCTCGCAGAAACCGCAGTTGCTCTACAATTATTTCAAGCAGCTCTTCGCGCAGGTCACGAACCCGCCGATTGATCCGATTCGCGAGGAAATCGTCACCGCCACGCACACGATGGTCGGATCGCGCGGCGGCCTGCTGAATCCCGGTCCGGAAAGTTGCGCGCTGATTCGCCTCGAACAACCCATTCTGACCAATGAAGAATTGGACAAGCTGCGTTTCATTGACCGCGCCGGTTTCAAATCCGAGACGCTGCCGATTTTGTTCGCCGCCGCCGATGGCGTGAAAGGCCTTGATGCCGCGCTGGAAAAATTGTTCACCGCCGCTGACGAGGCAATCCGCGACGGCGCGAACATTTTGATTTTGTCCGACCGCGGCGTTTCGCCGGAGATGGCACCGATTCCTGCGCTGCTCGCGATGGCGGGTTTGCATCATCATCTCATCCGCACCGGCACGCGCGGCCGCACCGGCCTCGTGCTGGAATCCGGCGAACCGCGCGAGGTGCATCATTTTGCCCTACTCATCGGCTACGGCTGCAGCGCCATCAATCCGTATCTCGCCTACGAAACGCTGGACGATTTGATTCGCGAAGGCATGCTGCCCGGCCTCGACCACAAGACGGCGGTAAAAAAATACATCAAGGCCGCAATCAAGGGCGTCGTCAAAACGATGGCCAAGATGGGCATCTCGACCGTGCAAAGTTATCGCGGCGCGCAGATTTTTGAAGCCGTCGGACTCAACAGCGAACTCGTGGAAAAATATTTCACCTGGACGCCGACGCGCATTCAGGGCATCGGCCTTGATGTCATCGCCGAAGAAGCGCTTACGCGCCATCGCCGGGCGTTTCCGCCCGTGCCGGTCAATCCCGAACTCGAAGCCGGTGGCCAGTATCAATGGCGCGACGGCGGCGAACAGCATTTGTTCAATCCGCAGACGATTCACAAGCTGCAAACCGCGTGCCGGCTCGGCAGCGAAAAGATTTACCGCGAATACGCCGACATCATCAACGATCGCGCGAAGTCGCTTTGCACCTTGCGCGGATTGCTGGATTTCAAATTTGAAAATGCAATTCCGCTCGAAGAAGTGGAATCCGTCGAAAGCATCGTCAAGCGGTTCAAGACCGGCGCGATGAGCTATGGCTCCATCAGCAAGGAAGCGCACGAGACGCTGGCCGTCGCGATGAACCGCCTCGGCGGCCGCAGCAACACCGGCGAAGGCGGCGAAGATCCGGCGCGCTATACTTGGACGAACGAAAAGGGCGACTCGAAAAACTCCGCCATCAAGCAGGTCGCCAGCGGACGCTTCGGGGTCACGAGTCATTACCTCGTCAACGCCAGGGAAATTCAGATCAAGATGGCGCAGGGCGCGAAGCCCGGCGAAGGCGGCGAATTGCCCGGCAAAAAAGTATTCCCGGAAATCGCCAAAACGCGCGGCACCACCGCCGGCGTCGGTTTGATTTCGCCGCCGCCGCATCACGACATTTATTCCATCGAAGATTTGGCGGAGCTGATCCACGATTTGAAGAACGCCAACCGCAACGCGCGCGTCAGCGTCAAGCTCGTCGCCGAAGTCGGCGTCGGCACGATTGCCGCCGGCGTCGCGAAAGCGCACGCGGATGTCGTGTTAATTTCCGGTCACGACGGTGGCACGGGCGCTTCCCCGCTCTCGTCCATCAAGCACGCGGGCGGGCCGTGGGAACTCGGCTTGGCCGAGGCGCACCAGACACTCGTGTTGAACAATCTGCGCAGCCGCATCTACGTTGAAGCGGACGGCCAATTGAAGACCGGCCGCGACGTGGCGATTGCCGCATTGCTCGGCGCGGAAGAATTTGGTTTCGCCACCGCCCCGCTCGTCGTGATGGGTTGCATCATGATGCGCGTCTGCCATCTGAACACCTGCCCCGTCGGCGTCGCCACGCAAGACCCGCGCCTGCGCAAGCGCTTCACCGGCGAGGCGGATCACGTCGTGAATTTCATGCGCTTCATCGCGATGGAACTTCGCGAGATCATGGCCAAGCTCGGTTTCCGCAAGCTCGAAGACATGGTTGGCCGCACGGATAAATTGATTCCGTGGAAAGCCATCGAACATTGGAAAGCCAACGGCCTCGACCTCACGCCGATTCTGCACCGCCCCGACATGGGCGCGGATGTGGGGCGCTACCGTCAGCAAGATCAGGATCACGGCTTGGAAAAATCTTTGGACGTAACGAAGCTTTTGGAGATATGCAAACCGGCCATTGAACGCGGCGAAAAGGTGAAGGCCGAAATGCCGATCATCAACGTGAACCGCGTCGTCGGCACGATTGTCGGCAGCGAAATCACGAAGAAACACGGCCCCGCCGGCTTGCCGGAAGACACGGTGCAATTGAAATTCAACGGCAGCGCCGGTCAAAGTTTTGGCGCGTTCATGCCGCGCGGTATGACGCACGAACTCGAAGGCGATGCGAACGATTATTTCGGCAAAGGCTTGAGCGGCGGCAAACTCATCGTCTATCCGCCGAAAGGTTCCACCTTCGTCGCGGAAGACAACATCATCATCGGCAACGTGGCGCTTTACGGCGCGACGGCGGGTGAAATTTTTGTGCGCGGCGTGGCCGGCGAACGGTTTGCCGTTCGCAACTCCGGCGTCAACGCCGTTGTCGAAGGTGTGGGCGATCACGGCTGTGAATACATGACCGGCGGCCGCGTCGTGATTCTCGGCAAGTCCGGGCGCAACTTTGCCGCCGGCATGAGCGGCGGCATCGCCTACGTGCTGGATGAGGCTGGAGATTTTGCCGGTCGCTGCAACATGGAGCTTGTCGCCCTCGAAAAACTCGAAGACGCCGACGAGATTGAAGAAGTCTGGAAACTAATTCAACGTCATCAGGCTTATACTAAGAGCGAACGCGCGGCGATGATTCTGGCCGACTGGAAAAACTTTATTCCGAAGTTCGTCAAAGTCATGCCGCAGGATTTCAAACGCGTGTTGCTGTCGCTCAAAAAAGTGCAGTCGCAAGGTCTGACCGGCGACGAAGCCGTCATGGCCGCGTTCGAGGAGAACGTGAAAGGTGGACATTGATTTATTTATCCGCAGATTGCGCTGATTAACGCAGATTTTTTGGAACAAAAACAATTGATTAAATGAAGCAGTTTTTAATCTGCGTAAATCTGTGAAATCTGCGGACGATAAAAATAGCCAGCGCGACCCGGAAACGTTTGCGATCATCGGGGCGGCGATGGAAGTTCACCGCGAACTTGGCCACGGATTTTTGGAAGCGGTTTATCAGGAAGCACTGGCGATTGAGCTGACAATCCGAAAAATTCCGTTCCAACGTGAAGTGCCGTTGCCGGTGGTTTACAAAGGTGAGAAATTGATCTGTAGTTATCGCGCAGATTTTGTCTGTTATGAAAATGTGCTGGTGGAATTGAAAGCCATCAGCCAGCTGACCGGCGCGGATGAGGCGCAGGTCATCAACGAAATGAAAGCAACCGGAATACAACGTGCGCTCTTGATTAATTTCGGCGCTCCGAGTCTGGAGTATAAACGCCGTGTTTTTAATCTGCGTGAATCCGCGAAATCTGCGGAAGAAAATTAATTTTTACTATGGGAAAACCAACTGGATTTTTAGAGTTCAAACGCGAACTGCCTGCCGACCGCTCGCCGCTCACGCGCATCGCGGATTGGAAGGAGATTCACCTGCACCAATCCGAGGCCGACCTGAAAAAGCAGGGCGCGCGCTGCATGGATTGCGGCATTCCATTCTGCCACACCGGCCAGCTCGTCAGCGGCATGGCCAGCGGCTGTCCGATTCACAATCTTATTCCCGAGTGGAATGACCTCGTCTATCGCGGCCTGTGGCGCGAGGCGCTCGACCGCCTGCACAAGACGAATAATTTTCCAGAGTTCACCGGCCGCGTGTGCCCTGCCCCGTGCGAAGGTTCCTGCGTGCTGGGCATGAAAGATCCCGCCGTCACCATCAAAAACATCGAGGTCAGCATTATTGACCACGGCTGGGAAAATGGCTGGGTCACACCGGAGCCACCCAAGAAGCGCAGCGGCAAAAAGGTGGCTGTCGTCGGTTCCGGTCCCGCCGGACTTTCCGCCGCCGCGCAATTGAACAAGGCTGGCCACGAAGTCACCGTCTTCGAACGCGCCGATCGCCCCGGCGGTTTGCTCATGTATGGCATCCCCAACATGAAGCTCGATAAAAAAGAAGTCGTGCTGCGCCGTCTTGCCTTGCTGGAAAAAGAAGGCGTGAAGTTTGTCTGCAACACGGAAGTCGGAAAAAATCTTCCGGTGGAAAAGCTGCAGAAAGATTTTGATGCCGTCATTCTCGCCACCGGCGCGACCAAAGGCCGCGATTTGCCGATTCCCGGCCGCGAATTGAAAGGCATTCATCTCGCGATGGAATTTCTCACCGCGAACACCAAGAATTTGCTCGATGGCGCTAAGCCCGGCGCGAACATCACTGCCGACGGCAAAAATGTTGTCGTCATTGGTGGCGGCGACACCGGCACCGACTGCGTTGGCACATCCATCCGCCACGGTTGCCAGAGCATCGTGCAGTTGGAAATCATGGCCCAGCCGCCGCTGGAGCGCGCCAAGGATAATCCGTGGCCCGAATGGCCGAAGACGCTCAAGGTGGACTACGGTCAGGAAGAAGCCGCTGCCAAGTTCGGCGCGGATCCCCGCACCTATCTCACCACCGCCACGAAATTTGAAGGCGACGCGAATGGTCAGGTCAAAGCCGTTCACACCATTCAGGTAGAATGGAAGAAAGACGACAAGGGCAACTTCGGCCCGCAAAAAATCGCTGGAACGGAAAAAGTTTTACCCGCGCAACTCGTCTTGCTCGCGATGGGCTTCCTCGGACCAGAACAGCCGTTGCTCGAAACGCTCGGCATCGAACGCGACCCGCGCAGCAATGCGAAGGCGGACTTCGAGAAATATAAGACGAACAATCCGAAAATCTTTGCCTGCGGCGATTGCCGTCGCGGCCAGAGCCTCGTGGTCTGGGCGTTCAACGAAGGCCGCGGCGCGGCGCGCGAGTGCGACCGTTTTCTGATGGGCAAAACGGATTTGCCCTGATTCATGCAACCGCTCGCGATTGTTTTTTACGAACGGCTCATGCCCGGCAGCCAGTTGGTGAACCGCTTGCAGGATTTGAATTATCGCGTGCTCACGCTCAATAATCCCGCGCAGCTTGCCGCGACCGTGAAGCGCGAAACTCCGCTGTTGGTTCTGATAGACATGGCCGCCCGCGGCGAAATCACCGCCGCCATTGAAAAAATTCGCACGGATGCCACCACGAATCATGTGCCAGTCATCGCCTTTGCGCCGGACGAAAAACCGGAACTGCTCGCCGCCGCGCAGCAAGCGGGCGCACATCTCACCATCGCGGATTCCGGCTTGGCCACGCATCTGCCGGCGTTGATTGATCAAGTGCTGCATGTCGAATGAATAATTTTTTGTTGACTGCCGCATAAAGCAGTCTCATAGTCGCCCTACAACACGCGAGGCATGAAATTATTGGCATAGTGATGTTTCACGGACACGGCTGAACCAGCCGTGTCCGTTTCACTTTCGCCCGGTCTCGCCAATCAGGAGCGCAGTTATGGCCAGCGGCAAAGTCAAGTGGTTCGACAACAAAAAGGGCTTCGGCTTCATCGCCGAGGACGGCGGACAAGATGTGTTCGTGCATCACACCTCCATCATCGGCGAAGGCTATAAAACCCTCGAAGAAGGCGAGCCCGTCACCTTCGAAATCCAGCCGGGCGACAAGGGCCTCAAGGCCCAAAACGTCCAGCGCGCCGGCGCCTAACCGCCGGCGAATTTCATTCTCGCGCGCCCGTGGCTCCGCTAACCTGAAGCCGCAATGGAATTGTCGTCATCACCCGTCACCAGTCTCTACATCCATGTTCCGTTTTGCGCGCAGAAATGCGAATACTGCGCCTTTTATTCCGAAGCTTCTTCCGGCGAACTCATCAACCGCTACACCGCTGCCCTCGTCCGCGAACTCGAAATCGTCGCCAGCGATCTTAAACCCAAAACGATTTTCTTCGGTGGCGGCACGCCGTCGTTGCTGAACTTGCGCCAGTGGGAAACCATTTTGCGCGCGATGGAAAAACTCAATTTGCTCGGCGCGGAAGAATTCACCATCGAAAGCAATCCCGCCACCGTCTCGGCGGATAAATCAAAGTTGCTCCGCGACTTCGGCGTCAATCGCATCTCGATGGGCGTGCAATCGCTCGACGAGCGACTGCTCGACCGACTCGGCCGCGTCCATTCGCGCGAACAAGTTTTCAAATCTTTCGACATTCTGCGCGCCGCCGGTTTTGCCAACATCAACCTCGATTTGATGTTCGCCATTCCCACGCAGACCATGGACATCTGGCGCGCAACTTTACACGAAGCCATGGCGATGCAGAGCGAACACCTCTCCAGCTACGAAGTCATTTACGAAGACGACACCCCGCTCTACGAACAGCTCAAGGCCGGTGAATTTTCCGTGAACGAAGATCTGGCCTGTGAAATGTATGAGGAACTGATTTCAACCTCCGCTAGCGGTGGCTTTCACCAATACGAGATCGCCAACTTTGCGCGAAATGAGTCCAAAGTCCAAAGCCCAAACTCCAAGGTCAACGCATCCGCGACTTTGGACTTTGGACATCGGACTTTGGACATTCCCAGCCGCGCCTGCAAACACAACATCAACTACTGGCGCGGCGGCGATTATCACGGCCTCGGCCCCAGCGCCACCGGCTATGTGCGCGGGGTGCGGACAAAAAACTGGTCGAACACGCCGCTCTATTGCGATCAATTGGAAAAAGGTAAACGCGCCATCGAATCCAGCGAGGAACTTTCACCGTTGCGCCGCGCGGGAGAAATCGCCGCCTTCGGTTTGCGCATGAATGCGGGTTGGCCGTTTGCCGACTTCCAGCGCACCACCGGCTTTGATCTGCGAAACGAGTGGAGTTCTGAAATGCAGCAACTGGAAGAACGCGGTTGGGCCAAGCGCAACTCAGAAAAATTTCACCTCACGCATCAAGGCCTGCGCTTCGCCGACGCGGCGGCGGAAATGTTTTTGCGTTGAAAGCCAAACGCACTTTTCTTCGGGATTAGGCCTTTGACAAGCTCACCAAGGGACGGCGGCTTCAACTCCCTCTCCCCGCTCAAACGGGGAGAGGGTTGGGGTGAGGGGAGTTCCATTTGAACGAAGCTTGGGCTCCTCACCCCGACCCTCTCCTCCTTTAAGGGAGGAGAGGGAGAAAGACTTGTCAAAGGCATAATCCCACTTTGCTTTGGGACTACGCCCTTCACAAACCCCGCCTGGGTTTTATCCGCAGATGACGCGGATTTTCGCAGATAAAATCGGCGTGAATCTGTGAAATCTGCGGACACACTTGTAAAAGCCGAATACATTTTTCCCAACTTTCTTGTCGGAATTTCGTTCCGGCGTCCGTTTAATGGGTGAGATGCAATCACCGACCGATGCCGAACTGCTCGCCGAATTCGCCGCCCGCCAGTCCGAGGCCGCCTTTGCGCAGCTCGTGGAACGCCATGTGGCGCTCGTCCATTCGGCGGCGATGCGGCAGGTGGGCGACGCGCATCTGGCCGAGGAAATCACCCAAGCCGTCTTCATCATCCTCGCGCGCAAGGCGGGCAAATTGAGTGCAGAGACTGTCTTGCCCGGCTGGCTCTGCCGCACCGCGCACTTTGCCGCGCGCGATGCGTTGAAGACCGAACGCCGCCGCCAGCAACGCGAACACCAAGCCTACATGGAATCCAACCTCAATCCCGCCGGTGCGGATGCCGCGCACGAACGCGAAGCGGCGGCGGCGTGGCCGCAGATTGCGCCGTTGCTGGATGCCGCCGTGGCGCAACTGGGCGAGGCCGACCGCGCCGCCATTGTGCTGCGCATTTACCAGCAACGCCCGCTGGAAGAAGTGGGCGCCGCCCTGGGCCTGGGCGCCGATGCCGCGCAGAAACGCGTGACCCGCGCGCTGGACAAACTCCGCGCCAAGCTGGGCAAAGCCGGTGTGACACTCACCGCCACAGTGATTGCCGGCGCCGTGACCGCCAATGCCGTGACCGCCGCGCCTGCGGGACTGGCCGCCACCATTGCTGCCGCCGCCGCAACCATTGCCGGAACCACCGCCACCGCCGCTTTAATTATGACCACCCTTCAAAAAATTGCCGTGACCGCCGCGCTGACCGTGAGCGTGGGCGTGGGGATTTACCAGGCCAAAGAAGCCGCCCAAGCCCGCGCCGAAGTGCGGGCGCTCCAGCAACAGCAAGCGCCAATGACCGCGCAATATGACAAAGACACGAACATGATTGCTTGGCTGAAGGAAGAACTGGCGAAGAATGAGAAGAACAATTTGGAGCTGTTAAAATTACGCGGCGAGTTCGGATTGTTGAGGAACAAGGTGGATGCTTTGAGCAAAACCAACCAAGACTTACGAAGTCAACTCGCGAACGTTTCAAACCCTTCGCCCGATTTGAACACTAACACAGAGCCTTCGAAAGAGGTATATGCTTTGCAGCTATTGTCATTATCAGATGACAGGATGCTTTTGGCGGATTTGCGAACTGGCGACACGACGAACGCCATTCGCAAGCTGGAGTTTATGCTTGATGTGGAAGTGCTACACGCAATGCGTTACAGGTCGTCGCTCCCAGATGAATACCGACCGATGCTAGACCAGAGGTTGGCGAGAATTGCAAACTATCGCGAGAAATATCCCAGGCAGACAGGTGCATCCACGACCAGCTTGGACACATCGGCGGAATTTCAAAAAATAGAAAGACAGTGGGCTACAAATAGTGAGCAGATTGATGCTTTTCTGCACGGTTTTGCCAAGCCATGAATGAGCAGTTTAGTTTCACATTTGTAGTGCGACAAAAAAAGGTGGGGGTAGGTCGTAAACTTCGTCCGGTCTTTTTTTGCCGTCGCCCGCCCGCCCAAGACGCTTCGCGCGGTTCGGGAGCTTTCGGTCAACGCGTCAGCGTGTCTTGGACTGCGGTGGCAAGCACCACGCGACACCGCTTTCGCCCGCACGGAACGTTTCCGATTTCATCCACCCCTTCGTCCGCCCGAAAGCGCCGTCGCCGCTCCCGCTCTGCCGGCGCACTCCAAGACGCTTCATCATCCGCACGCCGAACCGCCGGAACTTTTCCACCCCGCTGCCAATGGACATTGAAGCGGGCTAAAGCCCGCGCTCCCGCCGCCAGCGCCGTCGGCGCGGAATCTTTGTAGCAATCCATCCCCCAACGTCATCAGCTCCGTAGGAGCGGCATCTTCCGCCGCCGATTTCGTCCCGGCGGGACAACCGGAAATTAGCCAGACACGCAGTGTCTGGAAACCTCGGCAAATGGAATCCGTCCTGAAGGGACGGTGGCAATCTTCGCCCGCCCTTTCGTTCCCGCCGTTCCCGCGTCCTTTCAGGACGAAATATTTTTACCACCCAACCAGACACTTGCGTGTCTGGCTAATTTCCCATCGTCGCTTCGCGACTGCCCGCCAAATACACGAACGAAGCACAAATAATTTTTCCTTGTCGGCATAGTTCGCGTGGTTCGCGGCTTGCGCGGTGGCCAAAAATGTTTGCGTTTTTGTAGCGGCGCTCTGTGAGCGCCGTTTTTTCCCGTTGCGCCCGCCCCGGCGGTCATAGACCGCCGTTACAGGTTTTATCTGCATTTCCATCCCCGTCCGCATGGTGCCCGTCCGGCAGGACAAAATAATTTAAAAAAGTTTGTCGGATTTGGCGTTCGGCGTCCGTGTATGGGGTGACGGTTCAACAATCATTAACTTAAACACTCATTAAATTATGCCAGACGACAATCGTATCTCCGCCACGCTCGCCGACGCCGACAAGACGGCCATTCTCCAGAAAATCACCGAAATCCGCGCGTTGCTACCGTTCCTCATCAACCTCACGCCGGATGAACGGCAGACGTTGCCCAAACTGGGCGAGAGGACGTTGGGCTTCGATGAAAAATGCGCGAGCTATATGGTGGCTAATCCCAAGCTGGTGCCGGGTTTTGTGGAGGTGGCGGAGTTGGCCAAGGATCGCGCGCTGCGGTCGCCGCTGGCTGATGTGGTGCGGGAACTGGATGCGCTGACGCAAGCCACGGATGATACGGTGACGTTGGTGGGGCATGAAATCTACATGGCGGAACTGGCGTTTTACCAGAATGTGCGACAGGCGGCCAAACGCGGCATTGCCGGCGCGCAACCGATCTTTGATGACTTGAAAGAACGCTTCCCCGGCGGCGGCGCTACGCCCGCCACGCCGACGGCTGCGCCCAAGCCGTAGGGAGTTTATCCGCAGATGGCGCTGATTTTCGCAGATTATTCTGAATCGGCGGAAATCGGCGAAATCTGCGGAAAATAAGGGGTTTTAACCGCGAGGGGGTGCTTGCCAAGCACCCCCTCCGGCTTTCAAGGTGCCTTACGGGAGCTGCAAACGTCGTTGGGTGGCTTGGAAGCTTCGCAGGGTGAGCCTTTCGCTGGCAAGCGAGGGCAAAAACCATCCGCGTTCGAGATATTGACCGGCGCGCGGAGGTTTACGGCGGCGAAGTTGACGTTGCGAACGGCAAAGGGGCTTTCGCCAACGGCGCCGAACCGGTTCAAATGGGCAGCCGCACGGTAAAAGTTGTCCCGGCATTTTCTTCGCTCGCCACTTCAATCGTCCCGCCGTGCGCCTCGACGATGGCTTTGGTAATGGCAAGGCCAAGACCGGCATTGCTGGCACCCGTGCGCGACTGGTCGGCGCGATAAAATCTGCCGAACACCAACGGCAAATCGGCGGGGGCAATCCCCTGCCCCGTATCCGTCACGGTCAGCACGGCCAGACCATTTTGCGATGCCAGTTGCACGCGCACTTCGCCGGCGGGCTGGTTGTATTGAATCGCGTTGGTGAGCAAATTGGTGACGACTTGGGCAAGGCGTTCGGCATCGCCCGTGATTTTAACGGGTTCGACAGCAACGGAAATTTTCACCGCGCGCTCGTCCGCGAGCGGTTGCACCAGCTCCGCGCAGTCGGCAATGGTTTCAGAAAAATCAAAATCTGTCCGGCGCAAGACTTCCTGCCCAGCGTCAAACCGGGCCAGCGCAAGCAGCGATTCGATGAGTTTACGCATCCGCTGCGCCGCGCGCTGACAAGCTTCAACGGTCTGCTTGTAGCTGGCGGCGTCGCGCTCGCGGTTCAACGCGGTCTGCGTCTGCGTGAGAATCACCGTGACTGGCGTGCGGAGTTCGTGCGCCGCATCGGACGCGAATTGTTTCTGCTGGGCGAATGCGGTTTCCAAGCGCGCGAAGGTGGAATTCAAAACCGCCGCAAGCTGGCCGAGTTCGCTTTCAGTTTCGGCGGCGGAAATCCGTTGCGACAAATCGCCGGCGGAAATTTTCACCGCCGTAGCGCTGATTTCCGAAATCGGCCGGAGCGCGCGACCGACAAACCACCAGCCGCCGAACAAGCCCACAAGTAAAATTAGTCCGCCCACGCCCGCGAGGTGCAACGCGGCGTTGCGGAGTTCCGCGCGCATGGGCTTGAGTGAGCAGCCGACTTCAATCGCTTCGCCCGATGGCAATGTTTCAATGACAATCTGGTCATCACCCGCAGCAATGGTTTTCGGCGAAACCAGTTTTTTTCTGTCCGGAAAATCGAAGTGGTTCAATTGATCAAAGTAATGGTCGTATTCCAAAACCGGCTGCGGTTGCCGATAGTTTTCCGATTGCGCGATGATGGTGCGGTCGTTTTCCACAAGCCGACTGATGCGGAAAAAGAAACCATTGATGTCATTTGTGTCAAACAGCCGGGCGTTCTCTGGCGCGAGATGGAACACCTGCGAACGACGCTGGAATTGCGGCGGACGGTCATTGGAAAACTGATCCTGCGGAAACTGGTCTTCCGGCGGTTGGCGGTTACCAAACTGATTAACACCGCTGCCGTCGCCATTGCCCGGACGCAGCGGCGGGCGGTGCAGATTGTTCGCGAGAATGCCGATGCGCTGGTGAATCCCGTCGTCAACCTGGCGAAACTGCCGGTTGCGCTGAAGTTGATAGGCCGTGAAACCAAACCCCGCCAGCACAACGACAAGAATCAGGCCATACCAGAGTTGCAAACGCCACTTGATGGATTTGAAAATCTTCATTCGATGCAATAGCCATGGCCGCGCCGGGTGGCAATGAATTCCGCGCCGAGTTTTTTGCGGACGTTGGAAACATGCACATCGAGCAGGTTGGAAAACGAATCTTCGTTCTCGTCGAACAGATGCTCGTAAAGCTGCGTGCGTGTAACCACTTCGCCGCGATGCAGCGCCATGAATTCCACCAGCGAATACTCGCGCGCCGTGAGTTCGACCGGTTTGTTCTTGAGCGAAACGATGCGCGCGGCGGCATCAACTTTGACATCGCCGATTTCAATTATGTTGGTGGTCTTGTTCGCGCTGCGGCGGATGATGGCGCGGAGGCGGGCGAACACTTCATCGAGGTCAAACGGCTTGACGACGTAATCATCCGCGCCGGTGTCGAGGCCTTTCACGCGGTCGCGCGTCTGATCGCGCGCGGTGAGCATGAGGACTGGAGTTTTTTTGGTTTTGCGAAGGCGCTTCAAAACCTCCCAGCCATCCATGCCGGGCAACATGACATCCAAAACAATCGCGTCGTAGTCCGTGCCTTCGGCGTTGAAGAGGCCGTCGTCGCCGTTGTCGGCGGTGTCCACGGCGTAGCCTTCCTCGCGCAACGCCTGCGCGAGGCTCGCGAGCAAATCGGGTTCGTCTTCGACGATGAGAATTCTCATGTTCGGGCTGGCGAAGTTTTAGCATGGACTATCTGAATCCGCCAGCATCGGAATCTTCGCAATGTTGACCTTAAGGGGAGATGAAGATAAAAATTGCCCACCGGTGTGCAATTTTTGGCTGGCTTCATGTTCGCTTAAGGTGACTTTGTTTAGAGTCACGGCACGATTATGAAAACCAACACCCGATTCAAAAAAATTCTGATCCTGACCGTGCTGGCATTTTCCGCGCTGGCGCAAAACACCAAGGCCGCGAGCGTCACCAATTACGATTCCATCGTCTCGCTCGCGACGAATCTCACGAAGAACTACACCTTCACCGATTCGGCGTCCGGCCAGAATGTCGTCATCGCGGTCACGATGTCGCCGTATGCCGGCGGCGCGGCGGCGACATTTTCCATCCTTGATGGCGACACGCGCGTCAGCGTGAATGGCAATCTGATTGTTTATGGATACGGCGTGACTTTGACCGCATCGTTGGTGTCCGTGTCCAGCGGCGTGACGACGAGTTCGGTCCGGTTTGGCATCGCCGGATTGGGCGTGCGGCCGGTGGATGGCGGCGGCAACTTGAACTGGAATTCGTCCGCGACCGCCTCGAAAAACATTCCGTATTCAACGAGCACGGAAATAATTCAGGCGCTGGACGCGACCACCGCTTCGCTGAACGGCGCGAATTATTCCGCGCAATTGACGAACACGAGCACTTCCAGTTTCCAATTGACCGATGTGCCCGCGCCCAGCCAGAACATCGTGCTGAACGCATCGTTCACGACCACGGCGACCAATTTACCCGCCGACCCGCGCACAAACTCGTGGTTCACCACCTACGCCGGCCAATACGCGCGCATCTACACCAATGATTTGTCGCGCACAAACGGAGTTTCCATGACAGCGTGGACGAACGGGACGACCATCCAGTCGCTGCCCGCATATTGCGGCGTGCAGGAAATATATTCCTCCAGCAACTGGGTTTACATCCGCAGCACGGGGCTGGGCAGTTTTGTGATGGGGCCGTGGTATCTAAATGCGCAGCACACGCAGCCGTTTCCGAACTGGCCGGTGAACCAGAAAACTATGTATCGCATTCCGCGCAGCCCGTCCGTGCCGACGACAAAAACCGCGAGCGGCGGTGGGCCAATTGGATATTTCGTGGACGGCGCGGCGATGTTCAACAGTTGGGACGCGTATTCTTACAGCACGGTTTCCAATGTGGACGCGCAGAACATCACCGGCTATTGGAACCGCGACGCGTATGTGAACGAAGGCGCGAGCTTCGACCCGAACAACGCGCATCAGGCGGGCGGACAATATCATTATCACGCTAATCCGCCCGCGCTGCGCTACCAGCTCGGCGACCATGTGGATTTTAATTCCGTGACAAAAATTTATACCGAGTCCACCAACACGCCGACCAAGCACTCGCCGATTCTCGCGTGGACGGCGGACGGCTATCCGGTTTACGGACCTTACGGTTACGGCGTTTCCAACAACGCCAGCAGCGGCATCCGACGGATGATTTCCGGCTACATTTTGCGGAACGGAACTTTCGGCACGAGCAATCTCACGGCGAACGGACGCAAAACCATTCCCGCGTGGTCGGCGCGCTTGTTCAATGTCGTCTCCAATCAAGTCGGCCCGAATGTCGCTGGCATTTATGTTCTCGGCCGCTACATGGAGGATAACGATTATCTCGGTGATCATGGCATCGCGCCCGGCACGAACACCTACGACCTCGACGAATACAACGGGCGCTACTGCGTCACGCCGGAATTTCCCAACGGCACTTACGCCTACTTTGTCAGCATCAGCAGCAACGGCACGCCGACATTTCCCTACAACATCGGACGTGGCTACTACGGCACGCCGAGCGGCGGCACAGTGAGCGCCATTTCCGTCACCGAAAACGCGATCACCAATTTTCTTGGCGGCACAAATCTCGTAAGCAAGATGAACACGCCTACTTACATCAACGGTGGCCTTGTCTCGCTCAAATGGACGGGCGTGGACGGCGGCAGTTATCAAATCGAAGGCTCTACGAACTTGACCTCGTGGACTTCTTTGGCCGGCGGTCTCACCATCAACACCTACGCCACGAACGGCCCCGGCAGCACTTATCTCGACGATGTCAGCGCGCTCGACAAACGATTTTACCGCGCCGGACGCACATCCGTGGCGAGTTACGACAGCGCGGGCACCACGCTGTTTGCCACCAACGCCGTCGCTCCCGGCGGCGCAGCCTATCGCGGTCAATCCGTGCTGCTCACCATCACGCTGCCAACCGGCGGCAGTTATCCGCCCAACGCCCCGCCTGCCGGTGCGCCCATCACGAGCGTCACCGTGGGCAGCATTACCGCCATCAGCACGAGCTACACGGTGCAAGGCTCGGTGGTGGCGCTGTTCACGATTCCGTCCGGCTACACGCCCACCGGCGCACAAACGATTGTCGTCACTTTCAACTCCGGCCCACCGCCTTACACGCTCACGAGTTATTTCACCATCAATTAACTTTGCCAACTGCATGAAATTTATTTTTTCCGCCGCAATTTTCTGTGTGCTGAGCACAAAAGCTTTTGCTGACCCGCAAATCACTTCGTGGTTCACGCTCGACTCCGGCAGGTTCGCGCAAATCTACCGCACCGTCGCGGAGAAAAATTCCGGCCAGACCGAAACGACTTGGAGCAACGGCCGCAACACGCAATCGCAGCCAGCGTATTGCGGCGTGCAAAAAATCATGTCGTCGTCCAACTGGATTTATGTTTTCAGCACCGGCCTCGGCAGCCAAATCATGGGGCCGTGGCAGAACGGATTTTTTCCTAACCTGCCGACGGATCAGCATTTTATTTTTGCGCTGCCGCGCCATCCGAAAGTTCAGCCGACGCAAAATTTCAACCGCCTTGGCGAAATTGGAATGTTCGTGGATGGCGTGCGGATGTTCGACGCTGGTGATGCGTTTTCCTACTCGCACCAAAAGCATCAGGACGCCAGCCCGCGCGCCGGCATCGGCCAAGGTGACCGCGTTTGGAACCGCGACGCGCTGGTGAACGAGGGTCGGACTTTCGACGCCGCGCTCGCGCACCAGCAAAATCGCGGCACTTATCACTATCATGTCGAACCTATCGCGCTGCGCTACGAACTCGGCGACCATGTGGATTTTGATTCCGCGACAAAAACTTACCGCGAAAGTTCCAGCGCGCCGACCAAGCATTCGCCGATTCTCGGCTGGATGCAGGACGGCTATCCGGTTTACGGGCCTTATGGTTTTTCCAACCCCACCAATCCTGCCAGCGGCGTGCGCCGAATGATTTCTGGTTTCGCTTTGCGCAACGGCGAGAACGGCACCGACAATCTCGCACAAACCGGTCGCCGCACTTTACCCACTTGGGAAGCGCGCGAACAAAATCGTTCCGCCGTGCTGCCAGATTTTCAAACCGGGCCAAATGTCAGCGAAAAATATCCGCTCGGTCATTACATCGAGGACTACGCGTATGTCGGCGACTGCGGGAAAACTTTGGGCAAAGATTTCGACCTCGATGAGCTCAACGGCCGCTGGTGCGTCACGCCGGAATTTCCGCAGGGAACTTATGCTTACTTCACCACGATTGATGTCAACGGCCAACCCGTTTATCCTTACAACATGGGCCGGCGCTTTCATGGCTATCCGATTGGCTGTCTCGTCACTGGCGTTCACGAACCGGTGACGACCAATTTTCTGGCGCATCCCGTTACCAACCTCAAAACCGCCACCGCCAAAACAACGACAATCTCTTGGAATGCCGGCAATGGCGGCTACGATTCCAGATGAAGCTGGCGCGGAAAATTATTTTATGGCTCACCGGCTTGTGCGCGGTCAATCCGGCTTCCGCCGCCACGCTGCAACTTCAAATCACGCCGAAAGTTTCCGGCGAAAATCTTCAGCCCGCGTCGCTGCGCTATCAGACTTCGGCGGGCGAAACCTTTTCCGTGACGCGCGTGAGCTGGCTTGCCAGCGATTTCGCTTTGCAACGCAACGACGGTTCGTGGCTGGAACTTTCCAATTCCGTCGCGTGGTTTGATTACGAGCAGAATCGCGACTCCAAGCGGCTGGAAATTCCGGCCGGCGAATATCGCTCGCTCCGTTTTCTCGTCGGCCTGAACACCAATTTGAACCACGCGGATGTAGCCAAGTTTCCCGCCGCGCATCCACTGAACCCGAATCTGAACGGATTGCATTGGAGCTGGCAGGGCGGATTTATTTTTCTCGCGCTCGAAGGTTTGTGGCGCAACGCCACCGGCGAACTCGACGGCTGGGCGTATCATCTGGCGCGCGATACCAACGCCGTTTGCGTCACGCTGGCCGCATCGCTACAAATCACAAATGAAACCAAGCTGGAACTGGATTTTGATTTGGCAACCTTGCTGAACGCGCCGCGTCCGCTGTCGTTTGGCAAGGACGGTTCGTCCACACACTCGCGCGACGGCGACCCGATTTCCGCCGCGTTGGTGAGAAATCTGGCGGGCGCGTTCCGCGTTCACCGCATCACACAGTTAAGCGAAACGGAAATCGCTGTTGCCCATCCAAAACCACTTTTCTTGCCAACGAAATTTACACCGTATGAATTTCAGATGAGCGCGACCTTTCCGATTCCCGACTTGCCGCGCGACAACCCGCTGCTCGTCGAACGCGTGGAGCTGGGCAAAAAACTATTCCTCGACCCACGCCTGTCCATCAACGACCAGCAATCCTGCGCCGACTGTCACGCGCCGGCCAAAGCCTTTACCGACGGACGCAAAACGGCGCGCGGCGCGGAGGGAAAATTCGGCGAACGCAATTCCATGCCGCTATTCAATCTCGCGTGGAAGAAGGAATTTTTCTGGGATGGCCGCGCGAAAAGTCTGCGCGAACAGGTATTGCAGCCGATTCAAAATCCGATTGAGATGCACGAGGCGCTGACGAATTTGGTTGTGAAACTGACAACAGGTAGGGCGGGCAGTCCCCTGCCCGCCGACGGCGCGCACGGAGTGACGCGCCCCACCAATGATTACCCCGCACTCTTCACAACTGCCTTCGGCTCGCCGGAGATCACGGCGGAAAAGATTTCACTCGCACTGGAAAATTATCTACTCACGCTCACCTCTTTCGACGCCAAGTTCGACCGCGTGCTGCGCGGCGAGGGGAAATTCACGCCGGAGGAACAGCGCGGGTTTGAACTGTTCTCCACCGAATACGATCCGCGTCGCGGACAATTCGGCGCGGACTGTTTTCATTGCCACGGCGGCCCATTGTTCCAAAGCCAGAGTTTCGCCAACAACGGACTGGATGATACTTTCGCCGATTTGGGTCGCGGCAAAATTACCGGCAAGAAATCAGATGATGGAAAATTCGCCACGCCGTCGCTACGCAATGTGGCGCTGACCGCTCCATATATGCACGACGGCCGTTTCCAAACGCTGGAAGCAGTCGTTGAACATTACGCAACTGGTTTGAAACGCAGTGCGACGCTCGACCCGAATCTCGCCAAGCATCCCGACGGCGGCGTGCCGTTGAGCGCGGCGGACAAGCGGGCGCTGGTGGCGTTCTTGAATACTTTGACCGATGCGCAGTTTAAAAATAATGCGCCGTAGATTTTTTATCCATTGGAATGTTCAAAGTTACCATGCTTTTTTTATGATAAAAAACCTAGTGGTTTTGTGTTTGGGGATATTTGCCTCTACCACATGCACCGCCCACCTCACCGGCAACCCTGCGCATGACGGATTGACCGCACATTACAATCCCAGCATAACGCCACCAACCAATATCCTTCTGCACTTAACCCCAGACACAACGAACCGTGGTGCCTCCATCGCCACGGCGTTTGCCCCGTTTGCCAACAATGTTCGGACGCACTGGGACAACAGGTTTTTCTATGTCGAGTCGGATGGAATGGTTTCGGATCAGATGATGACGGGTATCACCGCCTGGCAGCAACAGGTGCCGCTGCCGCAAAATTACACGGGGGATAATGCCTGGCGGTTTCCACTGAATCCGGTTCCAGCCACGGAACCGCAAAGCATCAAAAATAATTTCCTGCGCGGAGCCATTGCCATTGCTGTGAACGGCATTCCCATTTTCAATCCCCAGAACAATCGCGGCGAAATCTCCGCTGAAATCGGCGAACTCGACCACTTTGGCGGCCACGCGGGTCGGGCGGATGATTATCATTATCACGCCGCGCCGCTGCATTTGCAGCAATATATCGGCTCGAACAACCCTATCGCATTCGCGCTGGATGGTTATCCGATTTACGGACTGGCCGATCCGGATGGCACACGCCCAAACGATTTGGATGCTTTTGACGGCCACACCACGAAGCTGCTGGGCTATCATTATCACGCCTCGACAAAATATCCTTACGTCAACGGCGGTTTCCACGGCACAGTCACGGAGCGCGACGGACAAGTCGACCCTCAACCACGCGCACAACCCGTGCGGCCGGCCACGACGCCGTTACGCGGTGCAGTCATCACGGATTTCAAAACCGAGGCGGATGGGAAAAGCTACACGCTGACTTACACACTCAACGGCCAGCCGGTAACGTTGCACTACGGCGCAGAGGCTGGCGCGGTGAGGTTTGATTTCACCGACGCGTCCGGCCAGAAGACGACGAAAACATATCCGACAAATTTTCGACCTGACCACGAAAAAAATCCACCGCCGCAAAATGATCTCAAAGGTCAGCGTCCTCCGCCGGATGCTCAACGCGATCAGCCACGCCGCGATCAGCCAGCGGCTGTAGCTCCGGTGATGATTAACGCTAAGCACAGCGGCACTTTTCTACTGACAAGTTCGGTGGTGACAAATGGCGGCGCGTTGCCGGTGGAATTCACCGGCGATGGCGCGAGCGCTTCGCCGCCGCTCGAATGGAGCGGTGCGCCGGCGGGCACAAAATATTTCGCGGTCATCATGGATCACTTTCCCGGCCCGGGCGATGTGAAGTGGTATTGGACGCTCTACAACATTCCCGCGAGCGTCCACAGCCTCGCAAAAAATGCCACCAGCATCGGTGTCGCGGGCAACAACAGCGTCAATCGCAATCTCGGATACGCGCCGCCGCACTCGAAAGGGCCGGGCACGAAAACATATTTTATCACTGTTTATGCGCTGTCTGCGCCGGTGAAAATTTCCTTGCCGCCGTCAGCCGTCAGCCGCAATGTTTTGCTCACCGCCATGAAAGAACTTGTGCTCGACAGCTCCGCGTTGAAGTTCACTTACGACCGAACGAGGATGATTGCCAGCGAAATGGATTTACCGAAGGGCAACCTACCCGAAGGCAATCATTCTCATCAACCGTGAAACGTTCCATCCATCTCATCTTGTCGACCATGCTGGTTTTTGTCTGGTTAGGGGACCGGCAAGCTTGTGCGGCGACGACGAATGTGGTGGGGTTTCAAGAAACAATGGCAACCAACACAGTCAAACCATGGGCGGGCGGCGGTTGCAACTATGCCTGGACGGTTTTCACAAATGGTTACAGTAACCCATTCGAGCAAAACGCCAACGCCAACTACGGTAGTGGCAATACTAATGGACTTTCATTTAAGGTTGGCACGACGAATCTGACGGACAGTTTCATCACCACGGCGGCGGGCATTGATGCGCGCGGTGACAGCGCGACGCTGACTTTTTACATCAACACCACTGGCCTGACGAACAACGGCGGCTGGGCGCTGCTGCTCAACAACGGCGCGGGTTTCACGACGCGGCTCAATGAGACGAACGGCACGAATCACACCTGGCGCAGCTATACCTACGCGCTCCCGCCTGCCGACCTCGTCAGCAATCTGTTCCTACAATTCCAGTTCGCCGGCGGGCAGGCGAACGCCCATGTCTGGCTCGATCAGATCACGCTCACGACCACCATCGGCACGTCGAATGTCGTCATCCCGTTCAGCGCACAATATGTCCGCATTCCCGGCGGTAATTTTCTCATGGGCGACCAGTTCGAATACATTGACCTCAAGCACTACACGGACGAAATCCCCGTTCACAACGTCTATATCTCGCCGCTCTATATGTCCACGACGCTCGTTACCTGCCGCGAGTATTGCGACTATCTGAACAGCGCGCTGGCACAGGGTTTGATTGAGGTGCGCACGAACATCGTTTATGCCGTCGGCGGGACGAATGTGTTTTTCTACACGCGCGATGCGTCGTCCTCCAGCCGCATCCAGTTTCTGAACAACTCTTTCACCGTCCTGAACAGCCGCGATCTGCATCCGGCTACGAGTGTGCGGTGGTTCGGCGCGATTGCATATTGCAACTGGTTGAGCCAGACGAACGGTTTCGATTCGTGCTACAATCTCACCAACGGCGACGTGGATTTCACGAAGAACGGTTTTCGTTTGCCGACCGAGGCTGAATGGGAATACGCCGCGCACGGCGGCCAGACGAATCCCTACGTCATGTTCCCGTGGGGCATGAACACGAATTACGATGGCAGCTTCGCCAACTGGCAGAACTCCGGCGACCCGTTCGAGACGACGAACGATTACCCATGCACAACGCCCGTCGGTTTCTACAACGGCGCGCTACGGCTCAAGTCGGATTACAACTGGCCGGCAAGCCAGACGACTTACCAGACCAGCGACGGCTCGAATCCCTACGGCCTTTACGACATGGGCGGCAACGTCTGGGAATGGTGCAACGACTGGTATCAAAACGCCTACTACGCCTACTGCACGAACAACAACATCGTGACGAATCCGCCCGGCCCAGTGCTGGCGAACGCGGATTTGTTTCCCACCAGCACGAACGGCGCGCCCTACCGCTGTCTGCGCGGCGGCACTTGGTGGAACGGCAATTCCGCGAGCGACTACGATTACGGCCACGCTCGTGTGTCGAATCGCGACCCGTCTTATTTTCTCGGCGGCGGTCCGCCTGGCGATCCTTACGGCGATTGGAGTCAAACAGGTTTCCGCGTGATGCGGCAGGAAAAGCTTTCGCAGACGGTGGGGCTTTTCACCAATCTTTCCGGCGTGCAATCCGGTTACACGCTGTTCTCGCCGATGCAGGCCAACACCACTTATCTAATCAACAACAGCGGCCAATATGTCCACAAGTGGACGACCACCTACAATCCGGGCCGGTCGGAATACTTGATGCCGAACGGCCACTTGTTGCGGACCTGTTCCTTGGGCGGGCAAGCTCTGCTCAACACCGGCGGCGGCGAAGGCGGTCGAGTGGAGGAACGCGATTGGCAAAACAATCTGGTCTGGTGCTACGAGCAGAACACGATCACGAACCTGAGCCATCACGACATCGCGCTTTTGCCAAACGGCAATTTGCTGATGATCATGTGTGAGGAGAAGCCTTTGGCGGATGTTCTCGCTGCCGGTTTTCAGACGAATTCACAAACGCAAATCAGCGTGACCACCAACGGCGGTTTCTTGCTGCCCGACGCCGTTATTGAAGTGCAGCCCGCTGCAAAAAATGGCACGACCAACGGCACAATCGTCTGGCAATGGCATGTCTGGGATCACCTCGTTCAGAGCAACGACGTGACCAAGGCCAACTACGGCGTGCCGAGCAATCACATTGAACTGATCAACGCCAATAGCGGTCCGCTCCAGCAGTTCTGGAATCACTTCAATGGCATTGATTACAATCCGCAGCTTGACCAAATTCTCATCAGCTCACGCAACCAGTGCGAGATTTGGGTGATTGACCATGGCACCACCACTGCGCAAGCCGCCGGCCACACTGGCGGTCGTTACGGTAAAGGCGGTGATTTACTGTATCGCTGGGGCAATCCGGCCATCAACAATCTCACCGACGCGACGCACAAGGAAATGCTCTGGCAACAACACTGCGCGACCTGGATTCCGACTAACTGTCCCGGCGCGGGCCACATTTTGATTCACGACAACGGAATCAATCGCGCTAATCCGGCTTACACTTCGATTGACGAAATTGTCCCGCCGGTGGATGCGAACGGCTTTTATTCGCGTGTCGGCAACACCTATTTCGGGCCGACGAGTTATTTTTGGCAATACACCAACAATCCTGCGACGAATTTCTTTGGTGCGGACATCGGCGGCGTGGAACGCGAACCGAACGGCGACACGCTCATCACTTTCGGAATTCGCGGCACGCTGTTTGAAGTCAACAGCAACGCGCAAACTGTCTGGAAATATATCAACCCCATCACAACCACGCCGCTAGCGCAAGGCACGACCGTCCCGTTCGACCCAAACAGCAACACCAACTTTCCGTTACAGACACTCAACGAAGTTTTCAAAGTTCACCGCTATGCGACCAACTTCAGTGGCTTTGCCGGCAAGGATTTGACGCCGCGCGGAACGATTGAAACTTACACCGGCGCGGCTACCGACACGGTTGGGCTTGGCCTTCCGGATGTTTGGGTGCGTTCGCACTTCGGCTCGCTCTCCGCCGTCACCGCCACCAGCGACGACGACGGCGACGGCCTGACCGACCTTCAGGAATTCAGCTACGGCCTCGATCCCACCGCGTGGTCGTCTGCGAACAATGGCATCCCCGACGGCTGGGCGTTGCGCTACGGCTTCGATCCCACGCTGGCGTCCGTCGCGAGCTTCATCAACGCCAACGGCAGTACCACGCTGCAAAATTATATTGCCGACCTGAACCCGACGAACGCCGCGTCGCGCCTGGCCATCACCGGCCTGCAAGTCGCCGGCGGCAACATCAACTTGACTTGGATCGGCGGCAACAACGCGTGGCAATATCTCGAATGCTCGTCCTCGCTTGCCTCTGGCCAATGGACTGCCGTCTTTACCAACACGCCGCCGACCACGATCACCAACACGGTCATCCACACCGGCGGAAACACTGGCTCGAACCTATTCTATCGGGTCAAAGCGACGAGATAATTTATGCCGAAGTTTTTTAACAACTGGATTTGGCTGGCCGTTCTCTGCGCCGGAATTTTCCGCGCCGAGGCGACCAACACGCCGCCCACCTTGTCGGCGCTGACCAATCGCGTCCTCAACGGCGGCGAAACTCTTTCCGTCACCAACGTCGCGAGCGACGCGGACGTTCCCGCGCAGCAACTCACCTTCAGCCTTCTAACCGCGCCCGGCGGAGCGACAATCAACACGAACACCGGCGTAATCGCGTGGCTGACGACCACGAATAATTCCGGCACGTCAAACTTCTTCAGCGTTGTCGTCACCGACAACGGCTCACCGAACTTGAGCGCGACGCAGTCGTTCACGGTATTCGTCCGCTCGCTCAAGCCGAACGTCCTCATCATCGTCACCGACGATCAGGGTTATCACGATTTGAGCTGTCACGGCGCGGAGATGCCCACGCCGAACATGGATCGGATCGGCAGCGAAGGCATCCGGCTGGAACGATTTTATCCCACGCCGGTTTGCAGCGTCACGCGTTCGACGTTGATGACCGGGCGCAACCCCATCCGCACCGGCGTCAACAATTCCCACGGGCTTGATTTGCACGAACACCTCATGCCGGTCACGTTCAAGGCGGCGGGCTATCAGACGTTCATGTGTGGCAAATGGCATCTCGGCGGGCTTTACAACACCGCTTCCAACACCGTCATTAACGGCGTTAGCTACCCGGTCATCCGCGAAAATACTGATTACCAGCCGCAGAATCGCGGCTGGGACATCCACTACGGACAATACACCGGCGCGATCAATTATTTCACGCACATCAGTCAGGACAACGGCCTGTTGGATTGGTGGCTGAACGGCCAGACGAATCTGGACGCGGGCTGGTCTTCCGATTTGCTGGCGGACAAGGCCGTGCAACTGCTGCAACAGCGCGACCCGTCGAAGCCGGTGATTCTGTATCTCGCGTTCAACGCCGTTCACGGCCCGGTGAGCGCGGCGACCAATTTCATCAGCAAATACACGGGCATTGCCGACACGACGCGGCGCACGCTTGACGCGGCAATTGATCAGGAAGACGTCGCGCTCGGTCGCGTGCTCGCCGCGCTCGACAGCGAAGGCATTACGACGAACACGCTGGTGGTTTATTTCGGCGACAACGGCGGCGACAACGCGGTCGGCTCGCTGAACACGCCGCTGCGTGGCACGAAGGGCGATTTGTATGACGGCGGCATCCACACCCCGGCGGCGATCCGCTGGCCGGGCGTGCTGCCAGCGGGCGTGACGAACTGCCAGCAATTCGTCTGGGTGGGCGACTGGTTTCCGACCATCTGCGCGGCGGTGGGCGTGACGCCGCTGAACCCGAAGCCCTTCGACGGCGTGAACATGTGGCCGTTGCTGCTCACGGCGACAAACGGCGCGTTCAATCCCACGAACTATCGCGGCGTGCCGCTCGTTTCCGGCAGCAGCGGCGGCAGCGGCGTGTTCGACGTGTTCAGCAACGGCCCGAGCCTCACGATGTTCAAGCTCATCCGCGACAAGATTTCGGCCAACGCTTTCACCAACTTGCTGTTCGACATCATCGCCGATCCTTACGAGACGACGGACCTGATCAACGTGCCTGCCTACTCGAACGTCGTGGCGACGTTGACGGCGGATTACGGAAACATCACGGCGGAAGCCTATCCGCCCTATATCGGCGTGCATCCGCAAAGCCAGACCGTGGCGGCGGGCAGCAATGTGACATTCTGGGCGATGACCACGGTGTATCCCAAGCAGTTCTCCGTTCAGTGGCGGAAAAACGGAACGAACATTCTCACGGCCACAAACTACACGACGGTGGATACGAGCGTTTATCTTACCCGGCTCGACCTGACCAATATCTCCGCAACCGACGCTGCAACCTACGACGTGGTGGTGACCGACAAGGCTGTCAATTGGCCCACGAGCACGAACAGCCTGCCCGCCGTTCTCACTGTCACGAACGCCAGCGGGGTTGCTGACACAAACATCTTCACCGCGTATGACGTGTTGCTCGGTCGCCCCACCGCCAGCTCCATCGCCGTGAGCGTTCTCGCGAGCAACGACCTGCAAGCCTATCTGGAGTGCGGCACGCAATCGGGCATTTACACGAACCAGACCACGACAAATCTCGTCGCGGCCACCGTCCCCACGGCGTTCATCTTCAACCAGCTTCAGGGCAACCAGAAATTTTTTTACCGTCTGCGCTTTTCAACCAACGGCAGCGCGCCTTTCAGCGCCGGAGCGGAACGCACGTTTGCCACGCAACGCGCGCGCGGCAGCACGTTCACTTTCGACATCGAGGCCGACCCGCATTACAACGACAACCCCGGCACAGTTCCTTCCATCTGGCAACAAACGCTCACCAATGTCCTTGCCGACCAGCCGGATTTTTTAATCGATCTCGGCGACACGTTCATGGGCGAAAAATATGCGTCCACCAATCCTTACACGATGACGCAGCCGGGCATCATCGACGCGTGCGCCGCCGTCCGCAACCAGTTCTTCAACATCTCCGGACACTCCGTTCCGCTGTTTCTTGTGGACGGCAATCACGATCCGGAATTGGGCTGGTGGCTGGACAACACTTCGCCGCACACCAACCCGCCGGTGTGGGCCGCCAGCGCGCGCGAACTGTATTATCCCTGCCCGGTTCCTGGCGGATTTTATTCCGGCGCGACCAACACCGATGCCTACCAGCAAGATCCGCGCGACGGCTACTACGCCTTCGAGTGGGGCGATGCGCTGTTCGTCGTGCTCGACCCGTTCTGGTATAGCAACCAAGGCGTCAGCAAATCCAAAGACCCATGGGCGTGGACGCTTGGCACGAATCAATATTTCTGGCTCAAGTCCACGCTCGAAACCAGCACCGCAAAATTCAAATTCATCTTCGCCCACCACCTCATCGGCGGCAGCTTTGACTCGACCGCACGCGGCGGACTGGAATTTTCACCTTACTTCGAGTGGGGCGGTTTGAACACCAACGGCACGCCGGGTTTTGCCGCACACCGCCCCGGCTGGCCCATGCCCATTCGCGATTTGCTTATCACCAATCGGGCGCAGGTCTTTTTCCACGGCCACGACCACCTGTATGTGAAGCAGGATTATTTCGCGAGCGGCAACACCAACGGCAACCCGGACTTCATCTATCAGGAAGTGCCGCAGCCGAGTCACTACCCGTATAACTCGGTCAATTCCGCGACCGACCCAAATTACAACTACACCAACGGCGTCCTCTACGGCAGCTCCGGCCATCTGCGCGTCACCATCTCTCCGACCAATGCCATTGTGGATTATGTGCGCTCCTACCGTCCGGCGGACGAGGGCGTCGGCAAAACCAACCGCATGGTGGCCTACAGCTACAGTATTCCCGCACCGACCAATCCGCCGCCAGTGTTGGCGGGCACGATGCTGACCGGCGGTTGCGTGCAATTTTCCATCGTCGGCACGACCGGCCAGACTTACATTGTGCAAGCTTCGACGAATCTCATCAATTGGACGAACGTCTTTTCCACCAACCTCTCCGTCTCGCCGCTGCTCTGGTCTGACACCGAGACAACCAATTTTCAGCGCCGCTTTTATCGCGCGCTGTTCAACCCGTGACTTGCTTTTGCCCATGAGCTTCAAAACCCATCGGCGGAACTTTCTTGGCCTGCTCGCTTGGTCGCTCACCTGGATTTCACTTTCTGGTTTGGGGCAGACGAACACCCGAAACATCCAGCGCAAGAAAGGCGGCGGCGGACGAGGGCGCGACGCGCCGGATTATGTTTTGCCACCGGAACTCGCGGCGTTCAACTGGCTGACGCTCGTGCTGGGTCGCGTCACCGACCAATCCGTGACCGTGAGCGCGGTGACCAGGGAAAACATCGAGGGCTTTTTTGAATACGGAACTTCAACGGGCAATTACACCAACAAAACCGGACTGCTCACTTTTGCGGCGAATAAACCCATCGAGATGGTTTTCGACAAGCTGCAATCGGACATGCAATATTTTTACCGGCTGCAATTTCGCAAACCGGGTGAAACAAATTTCACCGCGCGACCCGAGTGCCGATTCCACACGCAGCGCGCCGCCGGAAATTCGTTCACTTTTGCGATTCAAGGTGATTCTCACCCGGAACGACCGCAGATGAGCGAGCCGAATCTTTACGCGCGCACGCTGCTTAACGCCGCCGCCGACCAGCCAGATTTTTACATCTGCATGGGCGACGATTTCAGCGTCGCGCCGGTGCGCGAGGTGAATTTCGATGCCGTCGCCGCGCGCTACACGCTGCAACGTCCGTTCCTCGGTCTCGTTGGACAAAACGCGCCGGTTTTTTTGGTGAATGGAAATCACGAGCAGGCGTCGCTCTTCAATTTTAACCAGACCGACGAGCGCCACGCGGTCGCCGTCTACGCACAGAACGCGCGCAATCAATTTTATCCCACGCCGTCGCCGGACAAATTTTATTCCGGCGACGCCGAGCCGTTACCCGCCATCGGCCTGCGGAAAGATTATTGTGCATGGACTTGGGGTGACGCGCTGTTCGTAATCCTCGACAATTACTGGCATTCGTCCGCACAGGTGGACAGCGGTTTTCGCGAGCAAGACGCGGGCGGCGGCAAGGGCGGCAAGGGTCATGATCGCGATTGGTGGACGCTCACGCTCGGCGACGCGCAGTATCAGTGGTTCAAGCGCACGCTCGAAGCCAGCAAGGCGAAATATAAATTTGTTTTCGCGCATCACGTCATGGGTTCGGGTCGCGGCGGCGTGGACGAATGTGATTTGTATGAATGGGGCGGCAAGAACAAGCGCGGCGACTGGGAATTCACGCAACGGCGGCTGGGCTGGGAATTGCCGGTGCATCAGCTCATGGCCAAACACGGCGTGACGATTTTCTTTCAGGGCCACGACCATCTTTATTGCCAACAACAGCGCGACGGAATTATTTATCAGGAAGTGCCGATGCCTGCCGATCACGGCTACCAGACCTACAACGCCGACCGCTATCAATCGGGCGTGAAGCTGCCGAACTCCGGCCACTTGCGCGTCACGGTTTCGCCGAAAAATGTGAAAGTGGAATATGTCCGCAGCTTTTTGCCGAAGGATGAAACCGCGCAAAACAAAACCGGCGACATCGCGCACAGCTACACGGTGAAGGCGAAGGAGCACCATGCGTAAAACTTTGACGGCTGTTTTTTTGGTGATTGCTGGCTGCGTTTCTGTTTTTGCCGAAAGCTCGAAGCCGGATGGCGACCACGGCCATCGCGCGCCTTCGGGCACAAATGTTTTTCATGTCACCGTGCCGAAGCGCGATTACGATTTAATTCTCGCGCGACCGGAAAACCATTCCGTCACCATCAGCGTATTGGCTTATCGCGACATGGAAGCATGCGTGGTTTATGGCAATCAATCCGGCAAATGCGTTGAGCAAACGCCGTTGAAACAGTTAAAAAATGGCACGCCGACGGAATTTAAAATCTCCCCACTGAAAGCGGATACCAAATATTATTACCAGCTTCGTTTCCGAACTTCCGGCGCGCAGACGTTTACGAACAGCCCGGAATTTTCTTTCCACACCGCGCGTTCGTCGGGCAGCAGTTTCACTTTCACGATGACGGCGGACGTGCATCTGGACGAACACACCAGCGCGCCGGTGTATGAACAGTCGCTTGCCAACATCCGCGCCGATGCGCCGGATTTCCACATTGATCTCGGCAATCTGTTCATGACCGACAAGCACGCCACGCGCGACGAGGCTTGGCAGCAATATCGCGCGCAGCGTTATTATCTTAACCAACTCGGATGTCCGTTGTTCCTCGCGCTCGGCGTTCACGACGGCGAAGCCAGCCGTTACGACGACGGCTCGCCGAACAGCCTCGCCGTCCAGTCCAATGCCGCGCGCAAAAAATATTTTCCCAATCCCGAACCGGATGAATTTTATTCCGGCGACGCCACGCGGCTTGCGGTTTCCGGTCTGCTGGAAAATTATTACGCGTGGACTTGGGGCGATGCGTTGTTTGTCGTGCTGGATCCGTATCGTTATTCGCTTCGTTCCGGCGGACGCAACAACGACGGCTGGTCATGGTCACTCGGTCGCGAGCAATACGACTGGCTCGCCAAAACGCTGGCGGGCAGCTCGGCGAAATATAAATTTGTGTTTCTCCATAACCTGCTGGCTGGTGATCAAGCCTCGCGTGGCGGCGTGGAGATCGCCGGGTTCAACGAATGGGGTGGAAAAAATTTGGATGGCACGGAAGGCTTTGCGTCGTATCGTCCCGGCTGGCCAATGCCGGTTCACAAAATGCTTTTGCAAAACCGCGTTACCGCCGTCTTCCGCGCGCATGACAATTTTTACGCGCGGCAGGAACTCGACGGTCTGCCCTACGTCATGATTCCGCAGCCGAGCTTTGCGGGCAATGATCGTATCCGCGATTTGCAAACTTACGGCTATAAGCAGGGGATTTTCCTCGGCAACTCCGGCCACGTGCGCGTCACGGTGTCGCCGGAAATCGTCAAGGTGGAATACGTCAAAGCCGCTCCGGACAGAACCGTGGCCGATAGTTGTTCGCTGCCGCGCAGATGAATCTTTGATGGATGCGCAGCTTGCCGCGCAAAAATAATTTCAAAAGATTTTCGGGCTTCACGATTCCTTAAGGTTAGTTCAGGTAGATTGGCCTCATGAAAAGTAAAACCACACGCAAGGCGCAACGAATCATCATCACCAGCGGGGAACTGGTGGCGTTTGCGGTGCGCGTGGTTTTCAAAAATTAACGGAGGCGCTATGAACCACTTCTTTGATTCAACCGAGACCAAGCACTGGATGCTGGTGGATGACAATGCGGATGTGTTGTCGCTGACCGCCGAGTTGGCGGGATGTTTGACGGACGCGCATCTGGAATGCTTCCACTCGCCGCAGGCCGCGCTGGCGGCGTTCGCGGACGCGCCGGAAAAATACGCGCTGGTCATCACAGACTTCGAGATGCCGGGCATGGACGGCGTGGAGCTGTGCCGCCGGTTGCGCGCGATTACACCGGCACAGAAAATTATTTTGGCGACGGGCAGCGGATTTTTCACAGAAGCGGCGGCGCGGCACGCGGGATTTTGCGGGCTGCTGAACAAGCCGTTTCCAATGGATGCCTTGCGCGCGACGCTGGCGGAAGCGGGATTGGAAAATGCACTGCTGGCGCACGCCTGAAAATTTGCACCTGAAACCAACAACAAAACAACACACATCAAAACTATGAAAACTAGAACGACCATCGCATTGCTGGCCGCCATCGGAGCCATCGCGCTCACGGCCAGCGCCCAAGACAACACGCCGCCCGCCGGTGGGCCGCCGGACGCACAATCGCCCGGCCAACATCAAGGCGGCCAACCGCGCGGCGGATTCCATGTCCTGCCGCCGCCGCTGATGCAACAGCTCAAGTTGACGGACGACCAGAAGACGCAGATCGCCGCCCTCGAAGCGGAAACCAAAGCCAAGTTGGAAAAAATTCTGACGGCCGACCAACTAACGCAGTTGAAAAACTTCCGTCCGCCGATGCGCGGAGGAATGGGCGGCCAGCAGCACGGCGGCAACAGCTCCGAAGGCGGCGATAATTCCCGTCCGCCCGGACCGCCGTCCGGCGATCAATAAACTTCCGTTCTTGTGAACGGCAGGCGGCGGGCTGGCGAAAACTCCGGGTGTGAACGTCAGTCCGTCGCTCTTTTATTTTTTGGTCAACTGCTGCACCGCCAGCAGGCCGGCGATGATGGAAATGCCGCCGCAAAATAGATATGGCAGTGCGCGGGTGGAATCGTTGAGTCCGTAAAGTGTCGCGGCAAAAATCGGGCCAACGATGCGCGCGAGGCTGCCCGCGCTTTGCGCCACGCCAATGGTCGCGCCCTGCTCATTGGCGGGCGTAAGATTTGAAAGCATCCCGAACACCGGCGCACGCGACAGGCTGGAGCCGATGGACAACAGCACCAGCGCCCCCAGCATCTTCAGCCACTGGATGTCCGCCAACTTCAGAACGGACAACCATTTCAACGCGCCTTCGCCGTGGATGAGTGGCAGCAGCACGAGGCTCACGCCGGTCATCACGAGGCTGGCACAAATCAATTTTGGTTCACCAAACATTTTCACCAATTTGCCGATCGCACCGCCTTGCACGAGCGCGGCCATCAATCCGCAAAAAACAAAAAGCGAAACCACGGTGGTCGCGGGCGCGGCCTCGGATTTGGAGAGGCCGAGATTAAAATTGTCGCTGACGAGCAGCGGCAAGGTGCTTTCAAAACAACTGAAGGCGAAGGTGGCGAGGAAGAAAATTAAAATAAGCAGACCGATTTTCGGCTGCGCCAGCGTGTGTCCCCACTGCGTAAAACGCGGACGCTTGGCGGACTGGATGGAATCGGGCTTCAGACTTTCGGCAAGGATGAAATAGGCGAGAACAAAGTTAAAAGCGCACAAACTCGCCGCCGCCCAGCCGGGGGCGGTCGGGCCAAAAAATTTCAGCATCACGCCGCTGATGGCCGGGCCGAAAATAAATCCCAAACCAAACGCCATGCCGATGAGTCCCATTTTTTTGGAGCGTTCCTCCGGCTTGGAAATGTCCGCGACATACGCTTGCGCCACGGTGATGTTGCCGCCGCACGCACCCGCAAACACACGTGACGCGAGCAACGCCCACAACGCGACGGTGTGGTCGGCAAAGCCGGACGCGATGGCAAAGAGCACATACGAAAGCGCCGCGCCGGCGGTGCTGATGAGTAGAATCGGGCGACGACCGTGGCGGTCGGAAAGTTTACCCCAGATGGGCGAGAAGATGAATTGCATCGCCGAGAACGACGCGATGATGCCGCCAATGACCCAGCCGCTGGCGCCGTAATGCCGGCTATACATCGGCACGAGCGGCACGACGATGCCGAAGCCGATGAGGTCAATGAAGACCGTGAGAAAAACCACGAGCATGGAGGGTTTATGATTCATGTTCAAAAATGCTCCGTGAGTTTAGCCCTGAAAGTTGGGGAGTCAAATTTGTTAGCCGCAGAGTGAAACATTTTCCAGACACCAAATGTTTCCGCAAAAACAATCTCAGGGTTTCACCGTAACCTGCCGCACGAAATTGTTGGTCGTAAGTTCGTCTAGCGTTAGAGGCTGGCCATTAATGACAACATGGTCAAAAGTCACGCCGACAATGTCATGCGTGAAGTCGAAGCCTTTCAGTTCAACACCGGAGCGGACGGTTGTCGCCTGAATGTTACGGAAGGTGACGTCCTGAATGTGGCCGCGCTCCAAATCGCGCGACCAAATTGCTTTATTGATCCAAAGGGAAATTAAACGGGGCGACTCCTCCACGCGAATATTTTCAAACCGCACGTTACTGACGGTGGCCGAATCGCAATGGAAAATCCGGAGCGTCCATTCCCGGCCAGTGTCGTGGATGACGTCGCAGTTTGTGAACAGCACATCATTCACGTTCTCGCGCAATTCGGCGCCGACGGACAACGCGTGAGCCACCTGGTTCCAGAGCACACAGTTTTGCACCACGACATGATTCACCTGCCCCTGCCCCTTGTCGGTTTTGACGACAATCAAATCATCAAGCGTGCGCAGAAAACAGCCGTCCACCGTCACGTCGGTGCTGTTGCAAATATCGAAGCCGTCGGAATTGGCGCGACAACCGAATACTTTCACGTTGGTAAGCGTCACTCCGTGACTGCGGCGAATAGGCACGTTCCATTTGCTGGAATCACGTAAAATCACGCCTTCGACGGCAACATCATCGGCATGAATATACAAAAGATTGCGAGTGCGCCAGGGACATTGGCTGCCATCGATGATGCCGCGACCGCATAGCGCGATATGATTGCCATTCAACTCCACAACCGGCCCATTACTGCCGACCGCGCGCAGCACCGCGCCGCCGGCCAGATAAAGCGTCTGACCAGAGCCAATCCTGATGGTATTGGTCACGTCGTAAATGCCCGGACCGAAATAAATTGTGTTGGTGTTGTTCACATCAGGAACATTGGTCTCGCACGGATTGGCGAAAAGATGAAGCGACGCGGTGGTGTCGCCGTTAATTTCAATGGTGAGGGTCGCCGGATGGTCGAGCGGAAAAGTGACATCACGGCCTTTTATGTGCGGGATTATGCCATAAGCTGTTGGCAGAACTTTGACCTGCCTTACGAAGTCACGATAAGTGACACGAACCATCTTCACAGTCCCCCGCAGGTCAAAGCTGGCGAAAGCAGCCAGATCAGAGTAGGCAGACGGATGTGCGTGATCGTCCATCGCCCTCCATCGACGCTTTTCGTCGGCCGGAGCCACGCGGGTAACGCAAACAAAAACCGGCTGGCCGTCCACCTCAACCTTGAAATCGCGAGAGACCGGTTCGCCCGCCGGCATGGGCCAGACGCGAACATTGTTTTGTGCCGATACTAGCACGGGCAAGACCAACAAAGTCCAGAGCAAGAAAAGTTTTAGAATTTTCATTTCAAATCCGACTTAAAGGCGTGCCTGCAATTTTTATAAGGAAGCTGGCATCATTGACACATCCCATTATGACTTTTTGCAAGGCGACGGCGAATAAATTTGTGAACAACAAAAACAAGTTTCGCTTGCCGCCGATTTAACAGCGGCGATTCTATCCCCATGATTGATTCTGTTTCCGACCCGTTGTCCGGCGGTTCCGCCGACGCGGGCGCTGATTTTAAGAAAAGCCGTCGCCAAAAAGGCGACCGGCGTTCGTCTTCCGCCATGCCCACACTAGACCGGTTGCCGCCGCATTCGAACGAAGCCGAAATGGGCGTGCTCGGTTGCACTTTGTTGGAGCCGAACCAGTGCATCGGCGAGTGCATCGAGAAACTCAAGGACGACGGCAAGATGGCGTTTTACGATCTGCGGCATCAGACGATTTACGAGACGCTGGCAGACATGTTCAACAAGCGGATGCCGGTGGACTTGATTACGGTGCAACAAAATTTGAAGGACCGGCAGTTGCTCGATCAGGTTGGCGGCATTGCGTATCTGAGCCAGTTGCAGGATGCCGTGCCCAGCGCGGCGAACCTGAGCTACTACCTCGACATCGTCCGCGAGAAATATCTTTTGCGGAAACTCATCACGACTTGCAGCGGCGTGGTGGGGAAGGTTTACGATTACGAAGGCAACGTGGAAGAACTGCTCGACGAGGTGGAAAAGGAAGTTCTGCGCGTCAACGAATCCCGCGCGCAGGGCAACATGACACCGGTGAACGCGCTGGTGCACGATGCGATTGCGACGATTGAAAATTATTTTGGCCGCAACGGCCAACTCGGCGGGTTGGCGACGGGCTTCGCGGATCTGGACAAAATGACGGACGGGTTGCACGGCGGGGAAATGATCGTCATCGCGGCGCGCCCCTCGATGGGAAAAACTTCTTTGGCAATGAACATCGCGGAGCACGTGGCGCTGGAGATGAAACTGCCGGTGGGCGTGTTCTCGCTGGAAATGAGCGCTGGCAGCCTGGTGCTGCGCATGATGTGTTCGCTGGCGCGCGTGAACCTGCGGAGCATCCGCGAGGGGTTTATGAGCGAGTCGGATTTCCCGAAGCTGACGAACGCGGCGGGGCGATTGAGCGCGTCAAAATTATTCATTGATGACACGGCGGGCTTGAGCATTTTGCAGTTGCGCGCCCGGGCGCGGCGCATGGCGCAGCAGCATGGAATCAAGCTGTTTGTCATTGACTATTTGCAGCTTCTGAACTCTACTGCGCGACGTTCGCAAGAAAACCGGCAGCAGGAAATCGCTGACATTTCCAGCGGCATCAAGGCGTTGGCGAAAGAGCTGAAAGTGCCAGTCATTGTCTTGGCGCAGTTGAACCGCGAGATTGAGAAAGATAAGAACCGGAAGCCGCGGATGAGCGACCTGCGCGAGTCCGGGTCGATTGAACAGGACGCCGATCTGGTCGGTCTGCTTTACAAGCCGGAGGCGAACGAAGACGAAGAGGCCGGGGCCGTGGAAGCCGACGGTCTGCCGGTCAGTCTAGTGATCGCCAAACAGCGCAACGGTCCGACGGGTGACGTTCATTTGACATTCTTAAAACCATATACACGATTTGAAAGCGCAGCAAAATTCAGCGACGACGATGTGCCGGGCGGCCAATAACTTCATGAAATCCTTTCTCCGACCACTGGGCGTTTTTATTTTTCTGTTGGTCGGCTGCGCCACGGCAGCGTGGGGCCAGACCGCCGGCAGCAAGGTCAGCCGGGTGGACATCAAATTTATCGGCCCCGCCTCGGTCAGCGAAGCGGTGATTCGCGACAACATCAAGCTCAAGGTGGGCACCAGTTATCTGCCCGGCAGCACTCAAGATGATGTGCATGCGCTTTACGCGACCGGACAATTTTACAACATCCGCGTCTCAGTGGATCAGGCAGACGACGGCGGCGTCATCATCGCTTACATCGTGCAGGTTCGTCCGCGCGTCACGGACATCAAGATCGAGGGCAACCAGAACTTGAAAGAATCCAAGCTCAAGAAGAAAGTCACCATCAAGGTGGGCGACCCGTTAGATGAGCAAAAAGTTTTTACGGACGTGCAGGAGATGAAAAAGTTGTATGAAAAATCCGGCTACCCGGACACGAAGGTAAAATACGTTCTCAACATTGACGAGATCAGCGGCCATGGCACGGTCACCTATCAGGTTCAGGAAAGCCCAAAGGTAAAAATCACCCAGATCAACTTCTTCAGCGCGGAAGCTTTTTCGCAGAAAGAGTTGCGCGGCGAACTCAAGACCAAGCGGCACTGGATGTGGTCATGGCTGACCGGCAGCGGATATTTTCAACAGGATGATTTTGATGGCGACGCCGACCGGCTCAATGAGTTTTATCACAACCACGGCTATCTTGATTTCGAAATCAAGGACGTAAAGCTGGAGCATCCCACGACCAACACACTGTTGGTGAAATATTATTTGTCCGAAGGCCATCAGTATAAAGTTGGTTCCGTCAAATTCAGCGGCGAAAAGGTTTTCTCGGATGCGGAAATCATCAAGGGCCTGCAGACCGCCCATGATTTTGCCGGATCAAAGGCCAAACTTGGCACGCACAACCTGCCGATGGATGTCGCCGACATCTTCACCCCAGATGGCCTGAGCAAGGACACCGAAGCCTTTCAGGATTTTTACGGCACAAAGGGCTATATCGAAATCGCCCAAGGTCAGGCAATGCATGTCCAGACTTCTCCGAATATCGAAAAAGGCACAATCGACCTCGACTTCCAAGTCGGCGAATGCCAGAAGTCCTACGTCCAGAAAATCGAAATTCGCGGCAACCAGAAAACGAAGGACAAAGTCATCCGCCGGGAATTAGCCATCAGCCCCGGCGACGTGTTCGACATGGTGCGTGTAAAAATCAGCAAGCAGCGTCTCGAAGGTCTTCAATACTTTGACAAGGTGGATTTGCGCCCCAATCCCACCGACCCGCCGATTGCTGGCCGCAAAAATCTCATCGTCAACGTCGAGGAACAAAACACCGGCAATTTTACCCTCGGTGCGGGTTTCAGCTCAGTGGATGCCCTCGTCGGCTTTGCGGAAGTTTCGCAGGCCAACTTTGATTTATTCCACCCACCCTACTTCACCGGCGGCGGACAAAAACTCCGCCTGCGCCTCCAGCTCGGCACGCAGCGGCAGGACATTGAATTATCCTTCGTTGAGCCGTGGTTCCTGAACCGCAAGCTCTCCCTTGGTGTGGATCTTTACCGCCACCAGTTGAATTTTGAAAGCCCCGGCAACCTTTACGATGAAACCCGCACCGGTGCCAAAGTCAGCCTCACCAAAGCGCTGGGCAGCGACTTCCTCATCGGCAGCGCGAGCTACACCATCGAAGACGTCGGCATCTCGCTGAACAACGTCACCAATGCCAGCTTCGCACCGGACGGCATTCCGCCGTCGATCGCGAAGGAATCGGGCGACCACCTTTTTCATCGCTTTGGCGGCTCGCTCGCTTACGACACGCGCAACAGCACGCAACTCCCCAATCATGGCCAACGCACGGAATTGACCGGCGAGTTTGATGCTGGCGATACGACCTACTACAAAATGGAACTGCACACGGCCTGGTATTTTAAGGGCTTGTTCAAAGGTCATGTGCTGGAAGCAGTCGGCCGCGGCGGCGTCGCGGACAGCCTCGGCGGCGGTGATGTGCCGTTCTATGACCGCTATTATCTGGGCGGTTTGTATTCCCTGCGCGGCTACAAGTTCCGCAACATCTCTCCGCGTGAAACCGGTCCGAACATCGATACCAACCTCCCGCCAACCGCTTACAACGAACCCATCGGCGGCGACAGTTACTGGTTTGGCTCGCTGGAATACAGCATTCCCATCCTCGAAAAAGACGGCGGTGTCAGCTTACGCTTCGCCTTTTTCTACGACATCGGCGCGGTATCTTCCAGCGCTTACAGCTTTTCGTCTTCGTATGACGACAACTGGGGTCTGGGTCTGCGCCTGAACATCCCGCATCTCGGACCGCTGCGGCTCGACTACGGCATTCCCATCACTCACGACCCCTACAACAACACCGGTGGACAGTTCCAATTTGGCGTCGGTTACACCCGGGAATTTTAATGCTCGCGCCGGCGTGAGTTTGTTGGTTTTGAAACTTAAGGTATTTCATTCCCAAGGCTGTTGAAGCCTATTTTTTACTGGCATCCCGCCGGAATTCTGCTTTCATCTTCGGCCATGAAAAATTTTCGTTTCCCGCTATTAACCGTCGCCATGCTTGCCGCCATGATCGTCTCCGCCAGCGCCCAGACCAAGGTGGCCACGGTGGACATGAAAAAAATCTTCAACGGATATTACAAAACCAAATTGGCTCAAGCCTCGCTAAAAAATCGCGAAGCCGAATTGACAAAGGAAATCAAGGAAATGGCCGAGGGGCTGGAAAAAAATCAGGCCAGCTATAAACAACTGCTGGATCAGGCCAACGATCAGGCGATTTCTGCCGAGGAACGCGAGAAGCGCAAACAGGCCGCCGCCGACAAGGCCAAGGAAATTGCCAGCTCCCGCACCGCCGTCGAACAATTTCAACGCCAAGCCAAAGCCCAACTGGATGACCAGACCCAACGCATGAGCGTCAATCTCGTGACCGAAATCCAGAAAGCCGTGGCCGACAAAGCCAAGGCCGGAAGCTACTCCTTGGTTCTGAACGCTGGCACGGTTGAAGTAGTGGTCTTCGCCGGTAGTGAGACCGACCTCACCACCCCCGTCCTCGCCCAGTTGAACGCTGGCGCGCCGATTGATGTTACCGCGCCTAGCACCAGTATGCCGTTCAATACCATCAGCACCAATCTCCCGTAAGCATAAGCCCGTTCGCGCGGCGTTTCCGCTTGTGGCCTCGGAAGGCTTCGCGCAAAATCATTTCGTCAGGGCCCATGGAATGTGGACTTACGAACCCCGCCAGGGCCGGAAGGCAGCAACGGTAGTTTGCTCCGTATCTGCCGTGGTCACCCTGACATTTTATTTTCATGAGCTATCAGGTCATCGCCCGTAAATACCGGCCGCAGCGTTTCGCCGACGTCGTCGGGCAGGAACACGTCACGCAGACCCTCGCCAACGCCATCGCCCAGAAACGCATCGCTCACGCCTATCTTTTTTGCGGCCCGCGCGGAACTGGTAAAACCACCATCGCGCGCATCTTCGCCAAGGCGCTCAACTGCACCGGCGGACCAAAAATTGACTTCGACGACAACGACCCACGCGTTCAGGAAATCACCGATGGCCGCGCGCTGGACGTTTTGGAAATTGACGGTGCGAGCAACAACGGTGTGGAACAGGTCCGCGAATTGCGCGAGACTTGCAAATACGCGCCCGCCAATTCGCCCTTCAAGATTTACATCATCGACGAAGTTCACATGCTCTCCACGGCCGCGTTCAACGCGCTGCTGAAAACGCTTGAAGAGCCGCCCGCGCATGTGAAATTCATGTTCGCGACGACCGATCCTGAAAAAGTTCTTCCGACAATTCTCTCGCGTTGCCAGCGCTACGACCTGCGCCGGATTCCCGCCGCTCTCATCACCAAGCATCTCGCCGAAATCGCCGGCAAAGAAAAAGTTACCATTGATGCCGCCGCGCTCCACGCGATTGCGCGCGGTGCGGACGGCGGCATGCGGGACGCCGAATCCACCCTCGACCAACTCATCAGCTTCTGCGGCGACAAGATTGAGGAAGCCGATGTGCTTTCAATGTTCGGCCTCGCCGCACAAGGTCAGATTCTGAAATTAAGCCGCGCCGTGCTCGCCGGAGACATTTCCACCGCCCTAACGCAATTGGACGAACTCGCGCGCGGCGGCAAAGACCTTGGCCGGCTGCTCGGCGACCTACTGAACCATTTCCGAAATCTGCTGATTTACCAAGTGTCTAAAGGCGATTTGAAGCTGCTCGAAGCCTCCGAAGCCGAAGTCGCCGCGCTCAAGGAACAAGCCGGACTCGCCAGCACCGATGCGTTCACTCGCGTGCTGGAAGTTCTTGCCGATGCGGAACTGCGTTTACGCGATGCTGCGTCAAAAAAAATCCTCCTCGAAGTGACGCTGCTCCGCGCTATCGAAGCGCGCAGCGCGCTGTCGCTCGACGCCGTGCTGAAACAGTTAAACCAGTTGCGAAACCAAGGTGACGCCGGCGGACAAGCCATTTCAGTCGCACCAGTAAAAACTCCAATAACTCCGGCTGAGCGACCGATGCGCAAGTTTGATTTTAGCGAACCATCTCCGGCTGCATCGGCGCCGCCTGCACCGAAAGCCTTTGCTCCGGTTGCGCCGCCCGCCCCCGCCGCGCCGACGGGCAACCTGCCGGAACTGTGGTCGCGGCTGGTAGATGCGGTCGGTCGCGTCAGTCCGTTTACGCGCGGTTACCTGATTGACGCGCATCCGGTGTCGTTCGAGAAAAACGTTTTGGTAATCGGCTACGATCCGGAATTTGCCGATCATCTCGGCCTCGTGGACAATTCACGCAACCACACCTTGCTCGCGACCAAGCTCGCCGAAATCGGCCATCACGGCGCGATGATCAAGTTCGTGAAGGCCGAGGCTCCGGCCGGTTGGGAACGGCCTGCCCCCGCTCCGGCTCCCGCGACCGCGCCAACCGCAACCAAGGCTGCGTCCGGAACCGCCGCACCGAAACCGGTTGATTCCGCCGCCGCACCCGCCGCTGAAAAAAAGCCCGCGTCGGTGGCGTTCAACAAGGAAGATTTCAAGAACGACCCGCTCATCAAAAAGGCGCTGGAAATTTTCAAAGGGACGATTGTCGAAGTCCGCGCCTGATTTGATTTCAGATCAACGATTCAACCATTCAACGATTAACGAACCATGTCCAGCATCGGTAAACTCATGAAACAGGCTGCAAAAATGCAGCAGCAGATGGAACAAATCCAGGCGCAACTCGCCACGCGCACCGTGGAAGCCACCAGCGGTGGCGGCGCGGTGAAAGTCGTTGCCAAGTGCGACGGCTCGATTGCGTCCATCAAAATTGACCCGTCCGCGTTAAATCCGTCCGACGCGCAAGTTGTCGAGGATATGATTCTCATCGCTGCGAATCAGGCGCTCAATCAGGCCAAGGAAATTTCCAATTCTGAAATGGGCAAGGCCACCGCAGGATTCAGTCTGCCGGGAATGTGATGGAATGCAGAAATCAGAAGACAGAATGAAGAAATTATTTTCCGTGCACAGCGCGCCAGTTTTGATTCTGCATTCTTAATTCTCCCTTCTGCCTTTGCCTTTTATGCTTCCCGAATCCATCACCACACTGACCGCCGCGTTGAGTAAGCTGCCTGGCATTGGCCCGCGCTCCGCCGAGCGCGTTGCACTTCATCTGGTGCAGACGGATTCCGCCATCGTGAAGCAACTAGCGGACGCCATCCTAAGCGCGCGCGAAAAAATTCAGTTTTGCACCACCTGCGGCGCGTTGACTGAGGAATCGCCCTGCCCCACTTGTGCGGATTCGCGGCGCGACACCTCGCTCGTTTGCATCGTGGAACGCGCGGTGGATATTTTGAGCGTGGAAAAGTCTGGCACTTACCGCGGTAAGTTTCATGTGCTAGGCGGAAAAATTTCACCACTTGACGGCGTGGAACCCGATGATTTGCGCATCGGCGATTTGGAAAAACGCTTGAGCACCGAGCCCATCAGAGAAATTATTATCGCCCTCGGCACAGATGTGGAAGGCGACGCAACGAGCAATTATCTAGCAAAGCGGCTCGCGCGGCCAGGACTGAAAATTTCTCGCATCGGTTTCGGACTGCCAGCCGGTAGCGGTTTGGAATTCGCCGATGAACTCACGCTGAATCGCGCATTGGAAGGACGGCGGGAAATGTTATGAGCCAGCCGGTTTTCATTTTTGATTTGGGCAAAGTGCTGGTGGATTTTGATTATTCCATCGCCGCGCAAAAAATCGCCGCGCGCAGCGCCAAAGCCCCGGCAGATTTACACGCGTTCCTCGGCAGTTCGCCGCTGTTGGTGGAATATGAATCCGGCCGCCTCACGCGGCATGAGTTTTACAAGGCGGTGTGTGACGCCATCGATTTTCACGGCGATGTTGTTGAATTCGGCAGCTACTTTGCGGACATCTTTGCCGAAATACACGGCATCACCGCGCTCCACGCAGAGCTACGGCAGGCCGGATTCAAGACCTATATTTTTTCCAATACCAACGACCTCGCCATCGAACATGTGCAGAAAAAATTTCCCTTCTTCAAAAATTTTGACGGCTACATCTTTTCCTACGAAATCGGCGCTACGAAGCCGGATGCGCCCATTTACGAAGCGATGGAGAAAATGTGCGGACGCCGCGGTGCAGACCTGATTTATCTCGATGACCGAGCGGAAAACATCGCCGCTGGTGCGGCGCGTAGCTGGCGTGCCATCTTGCATCAGGCAGAAAAAACCACCCGAAATGAGCTAGCCAAACTGGGGTTGATCTAGCAGAACCAACTTCTAATTTGGGTTGATGAGTGGCGGGCATTACGCCGTTGACCCTTGGTTTTCAGATGAATTCGCTGATTAGATTTTTGGAGAATTCTTATTTGTCGCTGACGCGAGCATCGGCTTAGAGGTCAATTAGATTGACCTTGCCCGCCCTGCAGAAATTTAACACCGGTGCGGTTCGACTGTTTTTTTACACTTCTTTGGATTTAAAAGCCGTTGCGTCGGACTTGCTCCCAACCTGACCTTCGGTAAAAATTGCGCCGGACAATTGCAATAAATGAAGACCCCCTTCAATCAAGAATTACTCCGTTCGCTGGACTTGAGAATTTTGGCAATTCAACGCACCGAGGCACGGCGCTGGTGGAATTTTAAAAATGTGATTAGTCCGTTTTCTAGATTGTGGCTGATTTTGGATGGTCAGGCTCGCGTGCGTCACCACAATCGTGAATTCCGGCTTACCCCGGGACAACTGCATCTGGTGCCACCGTTCACAAAGCACGACTGCTCCTGCTCCCGCCGTCTGGATCATTACTACCTACATTTTATTTCGCGGCTGCCAACGGGCAATGATTTGCTGTCGTTATTAGATTTTGATTATCAAATTCCAGCAGCCTCGACAGCCTTAAAACAATTTCAACGACTTGAAGCACTCTATCCTGACCGAAAACTTCCATGTTTCGATCCGACCAAGGAAGAATACCAGCGTTACCCATTAGCAGCTGAACAAGTCAACCATGACGCACCGGCCGTAGATTCATTTGAGGCAAACGGGGTTTTAACTATTCTGCTATCGCCGTTTCTGCGGACAGCCCGTGACCATGAAGGTGTTCATGCCCGCGCCACACGACAGTTTCTAACCGTCCAAGAGTTCATCCACTCCCATATGCATGAAAATATTTTGCTGGGCGATTTGGCGCGCGCCGTAAAACTGCATCCCACTTACTTTTCAGACCGCTTCAAAAAACTGGTCGGCGTCCGACCACTGGAATATCTCATGCAACGCCGGATGGAGCGCGCCCAGTATCTGTTGCTCACCAGTCGCGCGCCGGTGAAACAAGTAGCCAGCGAGGTTGGCATTCCCGACGCCGCCTACTTTGCGCGAGCCTTCGCACGGCATTGTGGACAATCTCCTTCGGAATATCGGCAGTTGCATTTGACTTGATTGTTTCGGCAAGACCGGCTTGTTGTAAATAAGGCAAATCCTGTGTTATGTCCAAGGATTATGCACCTTCATCCAAATGAATTGTCTTAATTGAAATAGGCAGTATGCCATTATGGAAAGACACTAGCGCCTATCCATAATTATGAAACAATCTGTCTTTTCCGGTTCCCTTCCCAAAATCGGCATCCGCCCGACCATTGACGGCCGCCTCGGTGGCGTGCGCGAGTCGCTCGAAAAACAAACGATGGATCAGGCCAAGGCTGCCGCGAAATTGATCTCCTCCACGCTCCGCTATCCGAACGGTGAGCCCGTGGAATGCATCATCGCCGATACCTGCATCGGTGGCGTGGCTGAAGCCGCTGCGTGCGCGGAAAAATTTGCGAAAGCAAACGTCGGGGTGTCGCTCACCATCACGCCGTGCTGGTGCTACGGCAGCGAAACAATGGACATGACCCCGCTCGTTCCGAAAGCGGTCTGGGGTTTCAACGGCACCGAACGCCCCGGCGCGGTTTATCTCGCCGCCGTGCTCGCTGGTCATTCGCAGAAGGGCATTCCCGCGTTCAGCATCTACGGTCGCGATGTTCAAGATGGCACCGACAAATCAATTCCCGCCGATGTGCAGGAAAAAATTCTTCGCTTCGCCCGCGCCGGTCTGGCGGTCGCGTTGATGCGCGGTAAATCTTATCTCGGCATGGGCGGCGTCTCGATGGGTATCGCCGGCTCCATCGTGGATCAGCCGTTCTTTGAGGATTATCTCGGCATGCGCGTCGAGACGATTGACATGACCGAGTTCCTGCGCCGCATGGATAAAGGCATTTTCGATCAGGCCGAATACAAGAAGGCGCTCGCGTGGACGAAACAGAATTGTCCCGAAGGCAAAGATTACAACTCGCCCAAGACCAAGCGCTCGCGCAAATCGCTCGACCGCGAATGGGAAACGTCCGTGAAGATGGCGCTCATCGCCCGTGACTTGATGGTCGGCAATCCGGTTCTGAAGAAGATGGGCTACGGCGAAGAAGCGCAGGGCCACAATGCCATCGCGTCCGGTTTCCAAGGCCAGCGCCAGTGGACGGATTATCAGCCGAACGGCGATTATCTCGAAGCCATCCTCAACACGTCGTTCGACTGGAACGGCACCCGCGCGCCTTACATCGTCGCCACCGAAAACGACTGCCTCAACGGCGCTTCGATGTTGCTCGGCTACTTGCTCACGAACACCGCGCAGATTTTTGCGGACGTGCGGACGTATTGGAGCGCGGATTCCGTGAAGCGCGTTTCCGGCTACACGCTCGAAGGCGCGGCGGCGAATGGTATTTTGCATCTCATTAATTCCGGTCCCGCGACGCTCGACGGCACCGGCCAACAATCCATCAACGGCCAGCCCGCGATGAAACCGTTCTGGGAAATTTCCAAAGGCGAAGCGCAGAAATGTCTCGGCGCGACGACGTGGCATCCGAGCATTACGGAATATTTCCCCGGCGGCGGCTGGAGCACGCGCTTCCTCACCAAGGGCGGCATGCCCGTGACGATGTGCCGATTGAATCTCGTCAAAGGCCTCGGCGCGGCGTTGCAGATTGCCGAAGGTTACACCGTAGATTTGCCGACGAAAGTTCACGACGCGCTCGACCAGCGCACGAATCCGACCTGGCCGACAACGTGGTTTGCGCCGCGCCTCACCGGCCACGGCGCTTTCCGCGATGTCTATTCCGTGATGAACAACTGGGGTGCGAACCACGGTTCCATCAGCTACGGACACATCGGCGCGGACCTGATTTCACTGGCGTCCATGCTGCGCATTCCGGTTTACATGCACAACGTGGCGGCGGAAAAAGTGTTCCGTCCGAGCAGTTGGGCGGCATTCGGCACGGCCGATTTGGAAGGCGCGGATTATCGCGCTTGCAAGAATTTCGGCGCGCTCTACGCTTGATCTAAGTTTAGCGAATAAAAATATGCTCAAAGGTATTGCGCCGTGCATCAGTCCGGAATTGTTGAAGACGCTCGCCGAAATGGGACATGGCGATGAAATTATTTTGGCCGACGCGCACTTCCCCGGCCATTCCGTGAACGCTCGGGTGTTGCGTGCCGATGGCGTGGGCATCGCGGCGTTGCTGGACGGCATCCTGCCGATTTTTGAATTGGATCAATACGCGCCGCCGCTGGCAATGATGGCGGCGGTGGCGGGCGACAAGCTTGATCCGAAGGTCGAAACCAACTATCTGAAAACAATTCGCAAACACGCGGTGGGAGCGAAGGCACCGGAACGCGTTGAGCGGTTCGCCTTTTACGAACGCGCCAAGAAGGCGTTTGCCGTGGTAATGACCGGTGAGACGGCCAAATACGGGAACATAATCCTAAAAAAGGGCGTGACGCCGCTTTCATAAATTCCAAAATCCATTTATCACCACCAACGCATAAACCATGATCACACCAACTCAAACTACGCACACCTCCAGCGGCACGGGCGGCGGACTTTTTAAAACCGCTGACGGCAGAAATCTTTTCATCACCTTTGCGCTGGTCACCTCGCTATTCCTGCTGTGGGGATTTTGCAATGGCATGATTGATATTCTTAACAAGCATTTTCAGGACTCGCTCCACATCAACAAGGAACAGTCCGGCCTCGTTCAATCGGCCAATTATCTGGCTTACTTCCTGATGGCGATTCCCGCTGGCCTCATCGCGCGCAAACTTGGTTACAAGGGCGGCATTCTCGTCGGCCTGTCGCTGATTGCGACGGGTGCGTTCTGGTTTATTCCGGCCGTCAGCATCGGCCAATACTGGGCATTTCTGCTCGGCTTGTTTGTGATTGCCACGGGCATGACCTGTCTGGAAACCATTGCCAATCCTTACACCACGGTGCTCGGCTCGCCGGAGCACGGCGCGACGCGCATCAACATCGCACAGACGATCAACGGCGGCGGCTGGATCCTCGGCCCGATTGTTGGTAGTCATTTTGCATTCTCGGGCAGTGTTGCGAACGCCAATGAAGGTTTGGCTAAGCCTTACATGGGCATTGGGATTTTTGTGGCGGTTCTGCTGGTCATTTTTGCCGTCTGCAAGGTGCCGGATCTGCACACCGAGGATGAAAGTAAAAAAACGGCGGAGCAAAAGAACCGCCTCAAGCCTTCCGGTGGCCAGTTGGGCAGTATCGGCATCGCGTTGGCGATTGTCTGCGGCCTGCTGTATTTCTTCATCGCGCCGATTCTCGGATTAATCTGGGCGCTGTTGAGCCTACCCCCAGCCTTGTTTGCCCCGACCAAATACGGACTGCTCGTGGCCACCTACGTCGGTGGGTTTATGCTGGTTTCAAAAAACTGGGATTTGTTCCGGCGCAAACATTTCACGCTCGGCATCGGCACACAGTTTCTTTACGTCGCGGCGCAGACGGGCATCTTCAGTTTCTGCGTCAATTACACCATTGAGAACGACCCCGGAGTCACGGCGGAAAAGGCCGGCTATTGGCTGGGGGCCATTGGTTTTGTTTTGTTTGCGACCGGTCGGCTATTTGGCAGCATTGTGATCAGCCAGTTCAAGCCCAACCTCGTGCTCGCCGTCTATGCAGCGATTAACATCGTGCTGACAGCAATCTGCATGGGTGGCGGCAAGCCCGGCTTGTATGCGATGTTCGGAACGTTTTTCTTCATGTCCGTCATGTTCCCGACCATTTTTGCCCTCGGAATCCGCGGCCTCGGCGACCACACTAAGCTCGGCTCGTCGATGATTGTCATGTCCATCGTCGGCGGCGCGATTGCCGCGCCGTTCATGGGGCACATCGCGGACACGAGTTCAATGCGCGCCGGCTTCGTGGTGCCGCTCGTGTGCTTTGTGTTCATCGCCATCTACGGCATGTTCTGGCAAAAATTGGAAAACAAAGACCGCGAGGCTTGATTAGGATATTTGCAACGTCAGGAAAATAAATCCATCCAATCGGAACTAGAAGGTCAAAAAGCAGACTAAAAAAACGCGAGGTGAAATCACCTCGCGTTTTACATTTTCAAATCTCGACTAGGTCAAAACAATCTTATCGCCGTCTTTCAACGTGACAATGGCTTTTTTCCAAGCGTTCGTGACGCCAGCCTGCGCAGTGCGCTTGCGGCGAGCCTTGCCACGGACGTTCAGCGTGTTGATTTTGGTGACCTTGACCTTGAACAATTCCTGCACGGCCTGTTTGATTTGCGGCTTGGTGGCGAGGCGGTCGGCAACGATGGTATACTGATTATACTTCTCGCCCTGGCGTGTGCCTTTTTCCGTCAGACGGACGGTCTTGATGATGTCAAAAGAGTTCATGTTATTCCTTGTTGAGACGGGCTTCGACTTTTTCAAACGCGCTCTTGGTGAAGAGCAGTTTGTCCGGACGCAACACGTCGTAGGTGTTGAGCGAATCGCTCGTGGTCACGTCCACGAAGGAGATATTGCGTGCGGCCATAGTGAGGTTCTTGTTCTCTTCGCCGCAGGAAACGACAAGCGTCGTGCCGGTCAATTCCAGAGCTTCGATGACCTTGACGAAATCCTTCGTCTTGGGCGAAGCCAATTTCAAATCTTCCACGACCACCACGTCGCCGAGCTTGAGGCGTTCGCTCAAAGCCTTACGGAGCGCGAGGGACTTGGTCTTCTTGGAGATTTTCTTGCTGAAGTCGCGGGGCTTCGGTCCGAAGACCACGCCACCACCGACCCACAACGGGGATTGGAAGGAACCGGCGCGGGCGCGACCCGTGCCTTTTTGCTTCCACGGTTTCCGGTTCGTCCCAGCCACTTCGCCGGCGGTCTTGGTGCAAGCCGTGCCACTGCGTTGCGCCGCGCGATACGCGGTGACGGCGTCGTGAACGGCCTGCGTGCCGCGGCCGTTTTCAATCATGGCAAACTTCACTTCGAGTTCACCCTGATTCTTCCCGGCGGTATTTTTAATGGAAATTTTCATGGCTTAATTACTTCTTGGGTGCGGCGGCCGCCTTTTCAGCAGCAGCCTTGGCCTTCTTGGAAACGACCGTAACCGGCGGCTTCCAGCCCTTCGGACGTTTCTTAGATTCGCGAATGACGACATAATCGCCTTCCGCGCCGGGAATCGAACCTTTGATGAGCAGCAGGTTGTCTGCTTCGAGCACCTGAATCACCTCGAGATTTTGTGTCGTGCGCGTGTCCTGACCCATGTGGCCAGGCATGCGCATGCCGCGCATGACCGTGCCAGGGAACAGGCGCTGACCGATCGCGCCACCGCGACGATGCCAACCCTTGGCGCCGTGCGTCGAATCACCACCGGCCATCCGATGCCGTTTCACGACACCTTCAAAGCCACGTCCTTTGGTCGTGCCGATAGCGTCAATGAAATCGCCCGGAGCGAACAACGTCGCGCCGACGATTTCGCCGGGTTTGACTTCCTTCGAGAAATCGCGGAATTCCTTGATGCGCTTCACGGCGAAGCCGCTATGCTTCTTGATGTGGCCGAGCAGCGGCTTGGTAAGGCGCTGCTCCTTCTGGTCGTCAAAACCGAGCTGGACGGAATTATATCCGTCATTGCCCGCCTGCGTCTTCACTTGAAGCACGCGGTTGGGGCCAGCGAGAACAACCGTCACGGGAATCAAATTACCCGCCGCGTTATAGACGCGCGTGTGACCGAGTTTTTTTCCTAAAAGTCCTAGTGGCATGGTGGTGTCCTCTTCAGATTTTGATGGTGATGTCCACGCCGGCGGGCAAATTGAGCTTCTTCAATTCGTCCACGGTCTTGGCGGTCGGTTCGAGAATATCGATGAGCCGCTTGTGGGTGCGTTGTTC